>NZ_OZ271837.1:1531500-1883000 GCF_965601775.1 Flagellimonas sp. | reverse complement strand
CCAAATGTCGGTGCTGAATTTTTGTCTTTTTCTAAACCGTCTCCTTTTGTAGCATTTTTGATGAGCTTCGGTAATTGCTCTATTAAAAACTTTTTTGGTAAAAGGTTTTTGTAGAAAATCAATACACCCTAATTCTTTGGCATGTAGGGCATACCCTTGCTTGGTAGAACTGGAAATAATAGGAAGTTTGTCTCCAAACATTTCCAAAAAGGAAAGACCGTTCATTCCGGGCATTTCTATATCAGTCATTACCAAATCGGGTCGGGTCAACTGTAAATATACCCAGGCATCAATGGAATCATTAAAGGTTTCTATTCTGCCGACCAGCGGATGGTTTTCGGCCAATTTTTTTGTTAGGGACAACCACAGGTTGGAATCATCTACGATTACAAGGTCAAGTTTCATTTTCGTTTAGATTTGTTTGGCGATTCTAACTTACTGGTTTTAAGCATAAATGCAAGGAATTCTGGATAAAATGAAAAGAATACCCTATGAGCGGGCAGGGTAGGGCCCAACAACAGTATCGATTTCTACGATTTTTTATACTTTGTAAATCAGGAATTGTAACAGTTTGGGAGCCTAAACTTTACGCCTTAACAACCAAACCATGAGCCCAACATCCAAAATACTTCTCCCAATTCTAGTATTTATCTTGTTGTTTGAGGGTTATGGTCAACAGGATAAGTCTTTAATACCCCTCGATGGGAACAGTTTGTCTGAAAGATGGTTGGTTCAAAATGATACCGTTAAATCGTTCAGAATCCTCCCATACAAGCCGGTGTATTTGCTGCCCATCAATTATATCGATAACATTAATAATGTTCCCCAAAGTGAAAACCCATTAAATACGGTCGATACACCTACAGAGTTCAATAATGCGGAACTAACCTTCCAGCTAAGTTTCAAAACCCGAATAGCTCGACTCAATAAGAACAAAAAACAAAAAGTGGATATTTGGGCAGCATATACCCAGTTATCCAAATGGCAGTTTTATAATGCACTTATCTCTAGACCCTTTAGGGAAACCAATTATGAACCCGAATTGCTATTAGTATTTCCAGTATCCTATAAATTTTTAGGATTGGATGGGACTTATTTGGCCGCTGGATATAATCACCAAAGTAACGGACGGTCCAATCCATTTTCCAGAAGTTGGAATCGAATTATGTTCCAAATGGGTTGGGAGACCAATAATTGGAGTATTGTACTCAATCCTTGGATACGGATTCAGGAGGAGGCAGTGGAAGACAATAATCCCAACATTGAGGACTTTGTAGGTCGAGCTGAGCTGTTGACTGCCTTTTCCAAGAACAAACATTCCGTAAGTCTGGCGCTAAGGCATTCCTTAAAATTTGGAGATAACAATCGCGGTAGTTTTCGATTGGATTACTCCTTTGGCATACTGGACTACCTGTATCTACATGCCCAGGTTTTTCATGGATATGGGGAAAACCTTATTGATTTCAACCATAAGCAAACCACCATCGGCTTAGGATTCTCCTTAATACGTTGGCGCTAACCGCTACAATACGAGCGATATCAGAGCCCGGGAACCTGATAATTATCATAAAATAAGCTAGATACTCCCTGTAGTTTTGATTTGAATTTTTAAATAACAAAGCTTATGACTGCTTTATCACACATCAAAAACGATTTTGTTCAAAATATTACAGGATACTCTTCCCTAGGAATTATTTTGTCGACCTGCTTGGGAAGTATTGCAGTACTTTTGGTACTAAGTCTGTCAAATGGTCTACTTCCAATGGCCCTTGTCATGTTGTCCGTACTTATCTGTAGTGCCCATAACGCGGCCATACTTACTGTTCAAAAACCTATTGTAATCTATAGATTACTTGTGGCTAGCACAGTGCTGAACCTATTGATTATTTTTGGTAGTATTATATTGGGGTAGGTCAGAACCACAGCTATCTTACAAAATCAAATATTTTCGACCCTAGTGAGGATGGTTTTAATTCAAGTTGCATAAGAGTGATTGAAATGAGTGCAAAGTTATAGCTCCCGAATCTTCATATTTCGGAACCAAGAATCAAAATACCAGTTTTGAAGCGCGATTTTACCACGGGTTGCCTTTCCAAAACCAGTTATATCCTTAAAACGGGAGGTTGCAATTTTATCTGCCCATTCTTTTGAAGTGAAATCTTCCGCAGCGGTCAGTTTGCCATTAAGGTAGAATTCAATTTTTCCATTTTGCTGGATAATTTTGGAGGTATTCCACTGTCCAACAGGTTTGGCTTCTACAGAATTTAACTGTGGCGACAATCCCCAAAGACAACCCGCTCTTTTCATAGGAGTGTTTGTGTCCGAATGGGCAGGTTCCAACAATTGGTATTCCGGTCCCGTTTGATAGGTAGCCCTAAAATCGGGGGATTCTTGAACATTGATAAAAACCCCACCATTTCCGCGTAGCCCCATTTGCCATTCAAATACCAGCTCGTAGTTTTCGTATTCTTTGTCCGTGACCAAATCCCCGAACACTCGATTTTCATCTGTAGCATTACAAAACAGAGTACCATCACGTACTTCCCATGCCGAAAACCTTGTTGAGTCCGGTTTGTTATACAGATGCCAACCCTCTAAGGTCTCTCCATCAAAAAGCAAAGACCAACCTTGTTCTTTTTCGATTTCCAATAGCTGATTGTGAACCTGGTTTTCCGCAACCCATTTTTTAGTTCGCCAAGTGGCGCCCTCGGATTTTTTATCCGTTTTGCAGGAAATGATAAAAAAGAAAAATAGCAGTGAACCTAAAAGGATATTTCTTCCCATTTTTTAGTTTTAAATACGGCGGATACAATGTTACTTCAAATTCAGGCCACATACAATCCGATAATAAATTTAATCGGTTCGATGCTGTACTTCCGAATCCACTTTTTTTCAATTCACTAGGTGATTTCAGTCCACTATCGCTATATTTAAAAGCACGAAACAAGGCTCATCCAAGAGCTACCAAGTTTGGGATAACTACTCAAACACAATTCAACTACCAAACAATTGAAAATGAAATTTTTACCTTTCATTCTTGCCTGGTTTATTCTTGGAACCACGACGAATGCCCAAGACCGATTAACTGGCGAAACTTTTACAACACGTTCTGAAGTTTTGGCTCAAAATGGAATGGCAGCGACGAGCCAACCTTTAGCTACCCAAGTCGCTTTGGATATTCTGAAAAAAGGTGGAAGTGCCATAGATGCTGCTATAGCTGCTAATGCAGTGCTCGGATTGGTAGAACCAGCCAGTTGTGGTATTGGCGGAGATGTTTTTGCCATTGTCTGGTCAGCTAAAGAAGAGAAATTATACGGTTTGAACGGAAGTGGTCGTGCGCCAAAAGCATTATCCATTGATTATTTCATGGAAAGGGAAATGAAATACGTTCCCTTCTATGGTCCGTTGCCGGTTTCCGTGCCAGGTTGCGTGGATGGCTGGTTTATGCTGCATGAAAAGTTTGGACGTATTCCAATGGAGGATATTTTACAACCTGCCATTGATTATGGTAGAAATGGGTTTCCGGTATCTGAGGTTATTGCTTATGAAATGGCATCGAATTATGAGGGATTAAAGGACCAACCCGGTTTTGCACAGACCTATATGCCTTCTGGAAAACCTCCAATTAAAGGGGAGGTCTTTCAAAATCCAGATTTGGCCAACACCTATGAACAGATTGGAAAGAAAGGACGTGACGCTTTTTATAAAGGTGACATTGCGAAGACCATTGACAAGTTCATGAAAAAGCATGGGGGCTTTTTATCCTATGAGGATTTGGCGAGCCATACCTCGGATTGGATAGAACCTGTTTCGGTAAACTATCGTGGTTATGATGTTTGGGAACTCCCTCCCAACGGACAAGGTACTGCCGCTCTACAAATGTTGAATATACTGGAAGGATATGATATTGCCAGCATGGGATTCGGCAGTGCTGAATATTTGCATGTCCTTACGGAAGCCAAAAAGTTGGCCTATGAAGATCGGGCCAAATTTTACGCAGACCCTGAATTCAACAAAATTCCTTTGAAAGCCTTGTTGTCGGATGAATATGCTACAGAAAGAAGAAACCTCATTGATTTGGATAAGGCTGCCAGTACTTATCCAGCTGGTGATATGGAAATAGAAACTGGTAACACAACCTATTTGACGGTTGCCGATAAAGAAGGGAATGTGGTTTCATTTATTCAAAGTATTTATTCTGAATTTGCTTCGGGAATGGTGCCTGACGGATTGGGATTTGTACTTCAGAATCGTGGACAGATGTTCAATGTCCAGGATAAAAACCACGCTAATGCCCTGGAACCTGGAAAGCGACCTTTTCATACCATCATACCGGCATTTATCACTAAGGATGGAAAACCCTGGGTGAGTTTTGGCCTTATGGGAGGAGCGGTACAGCCTCAAGGTCATGCCCAGATTGTAATTAATGTTGTTGATTTTGGTATGAACTTGCAAGAAGCGGGGGACGCTCCACGAATCCGCCATCGAGGTAGCTCGCAACCCACTGGTTCCATCATGACGAATGGGGGTACCTTGTTCCTGGAAAGTGGATTTCCCATGGAAACCCTACGTGAGTTACGAAAAAAAGGTCACCGTATTGGTTTTGGAGTGGGAATGTTTGGTGGATACCAAGCCATCGGAATCGATGTAGAAAATAAAGTATATGCAGGAGCTTCAGAATCCAGAAAGGATGGGCAAGCTGCGGGTTATTAAGTTTATTTAAAAAAATCAAACCTCCTATTATTTCAACACAATTAAATCCTATGACTGATAAGAAATTGCTTTTACGTTTAAACCTACTTTTCTTTTCATTTCTTGCCTTTGGGACAAGCCTGTTCTCTCAAAATTTTGATGCGCTGGAATACCGTACTGTTGGTCCGGCCCGTGGTGGCCGTGTCACAACCGTAACTGGGGTGGCTCAGGAACCAGGCACCTTTTATTTAGGAGCATCTGGAGGAGGTGTTTGGAAATCTACGGATTATGGCACCTCATGGAACAATGTTTCTGATGGGTTTTTCGATACTCCGTCCATAGGCGCCATACAAGTAGCGGAGAACGACCCGAACATAGTATATGTCGGAACGGGCTCCGACGGACTCCGAAGTAATGTGATAAGTGGTAAAGGCATGTACAAATCCATTGATGCAGGTAAAACATGGGAACATATTGGGTTAAAGAATGTGGGTCAAATTGGAGCAGTTGAAATTGACCCCACCAATAGTAATGTGGTTTGGGTGGCAGCCATTGGCAATGCTTTTAAGAGTAACCCAGAACGGGGTGTCTATAAAACTACAGATGGAGGGAAAAATTGGGAAAAGGTTCTATTTGTCTCTAATAAGGTAGGCTTTGCCGACATTGAACTTTTGCCCGGGAATCCAAATGTTGTTTACGCCGCGGCATGGAAAGCCGAACGGAAACCTTGGACTATCATATCGGGAGGCTCCGCAGATGAGGGAGGAATCTACAAATCTGTAAATGGAGGTAAAGACTGGATTAAACTGAAAAAAGGACTACCCGAAGGTACTATTGGTAAGATTGACTTGGCAGTTTCACAGGTCAATTCGAGCATTGTTTATGCTATTGTTGAAGCACCAGAGGGGAAACAAGGATTGTATAAATCCATAAATCAAGGAAAATCTTTTAAACATGTTTCTGATGATATACGCTTGGTGAATCGACCTTTTTATTACACGAATGTTGAGCTCGACCCCACAAATCCAGAAATCGTGTATTCCAATGCAAATCCGCTTATAAAATCAGAAGATGGTGGAAAAACTTGGAAAGAAATGAGTGTTCCCCATGGAGACAATCATGATATCTGGTTAAATCCAAACAACCCAGGACTATTGATTCAGGCGAATGACGGTGGAGCCAATGTAAGTTTTAATGGAGGCAAGACATGGTCTACGCAGTTCAATCAGTCTACCGCTGAATTGTATCAAGTGGAAGTGGATGACCAATATCCATATTGGTTATATGCGGGGCAACAAGATAACTATACAACCATTGCGGTTCCCAGTTTTCCACCAAGTGGAGTGCAAAACCCAGGTTCGGCTTGGGTTATCAACACTGGAGGTTGCGAAACCGGTCCGGCCGTACCTAAACCTGGAAATCACAATATTGTGTATGCGAATTGCAAAGGGCGTTTTGGAGTTTTTAATAAACTGACAGGTGTTGAAAAAAGTTATTATGTTGGCGCTAGCAATATTTATGGACACAATCCGAAGGATTTAAAATATCGTTTTCAGCGTGTTGCACCGGTACATGTCTCCCCTCACAATCCTGATGTGGTCTATCATGGGTCGCAATTCTTGCACAAAACAGATTCCGATGGGTACTCCTGGGAAACCATTTCACCAGACTTAACTGCTTTCGAGGCGGATAAACAGGTAATTTCAGGAAGTCCCATCACACGGGATATCACCGGCGAAGAGTATTATAGCACGTTATACTCCATCCGAGAGTCCCCTTTAAAAGAAGGATTGATTTGGACGGGTTCCAATGATGGCGTGGTTTCTGTAACTCAAGATGGAGGTAAAACTTGGCAGAATGTCACCCCGAAGAAATTGCCCAAAGGGGGTAGAGTGGAGTCCATAGCTGCTTCTCATCATGATATGGCTACAGCCTATATTGCCGTGGATAGGCATTTATTGGGCGATGCCAAACCTTATATTTATAAAACTACTGATTATGGTTCTAATTGGAAATTACTAAGTACAGTATCCAATGGTATTCCGAGTGACCATACCTCACGAGTTTTGCGCGAGGACCCAGTTAAACCTGGATTGCTATATGCAGGTACAGAATATGGTATGTTTGTTTCGTTGAATGATGGTGATTCCTGGCAATCTTTTCAACAGAACCTCCCTGTTACTCCCATAACCGATATTAAGATTTTTCGAGGTGACTTGGTACTAAGTACCATGGGTCGCGGATTTTGGATTTTGGATGATATAACCGCCTTGCGCGATGCTGCTATAACTTCTTCGGAAAAGAAACCTCACCTTTTTAAACCTGATAATACCATTCGTTATCGATACCCAAAAGTGAGAACAGGCGGAAGTTTCCCTAAATATCCAAGAACAGCGGTCTATATTGATTATTACTTGGCGGAAAAAACCGAAGGTTTGCAGCTGGAGATTCTGGATGCTAATAAAGAAACTTTGGTTACCATCTTAAGTGATAGCACTCTTTTGAAATCATCAGTCAGTGAGGAAGAGAATATGGATTTAAGCACCACTTTTCGCTACGTCAATACAAAGCTGAAAACCAAGAAAGGCCTAAATCGGTTTGAATGGGATTTACGGGAAAAAGGGCCTTGGCACAAAGAAGAAAAAAGGCGTTACAAGAATGGACCTATGGTGCCGCCAGGGTGGTATACTGCCAAACTTACTATAGGTGATACAAGTAGGATGCAGGATTTTGAAATTTTGCCGGACCCTCGAGTTAAAGATGAGGGTATGACTCCAGAATTGTTTGAAAAGCAGCATAGCATGCAGCGTAGTATCCTAAACCTGCTGACAGAAGCGAGGCAATTGGAGCACCAATTGGAAAAGGAAGCCAAAAAATTGGAGTTGGAGGATGCAGATAGCGCTAAACTGGAAAACATCGAAATGGCTTTGAAAGAATTAAAAAATGACGAAGGTGCCTATCCCCAGCAAATGTTGGTGGCTCAAATTTCATATATCTATTATATGGTCAATAGTGCTGATCAAGTTGTTGGAGAAGATGTGATAGCGCGTTACAATGAATTGAAAACAATGTTTGCTGGAATTAAAAATAAGGTTCAATAAATGGTAAGTTCTTTTAATAGATACACGAAATGAAATACACAAAGCTTCTCATTTCCCTTTTACTGACGATTGGAATTTTTTATGCTTTAAATACCAAATTGGGTGCTATTCCACCTCTAGGAAAGTTTTTAAACCCCAGTTCTGGTATATGGCAAAATGAGACAGATGAAATCATCACAGGTGAAATCTTAATCCCAGGTCTAAAGGAAAAAATCACAGTGCATTATGACGAACTTATGATTCCACATGTGTTTGCCCAAAACGAACACGACTTGTATAAAGCCCAAGGATACCTAACTGCAAAACATCGTCTTTGGCAATTGGAGTTCCAAACCCATGCAGCTGCCGGACGGCTATCGGAAATTTTTGGAGAAGGTGCCTTGGAATATGACAGAACCGAAAGGCGACGAGGAATGGGTTATGGGGCTGAACAAGCGATTGCTTACATGGAACAACACGATACCAAAACTCTAGAATTTGTTCAGGATTACGCAGATGGGGTAAATGCATATATAAATCAACTCGACCCAGAGGATTACCCTGTGGAATACAAACTTTTGGATTACGAACCTGAAGCATGGACCGCTAAAAAAACAGCATTACTGTTGATGTATATGACCAAGATGCTGGCAGGATATGACGATGACCTTGAATACACCAATGTTCTTCGAATGATTGGAGAGGATAATTTCAATTTGCTGTTTCCTGACTTTTTTGACATTACGGAACCGGTAATTCCAACAGATACGGATTGGAGCTTTATCGACGTCCCTCAAACTGATTTACCGGCGAGCAAGGTTGTTTTGGATACCATTGTTGAAACGATGGGCAAACCACATCCGGATAATGGGAGCAACAACTGGGCGGTTTCTGGAGCTAAGTCAGTTACGGGTAATCCCATATTGGCCAATGACCCGCATCTGGGACTCAAACTCCCATCTACTTGGTTTGTCATGCAATTAAGCACTCCTAACCAGAATGCCTTTGGGGCTACCATTCCTGGGGCTTTGAGCGTAATTTCAGGTTTCAACCAGTACATTGCTTGGGGCGAAACCAATGCGACGAGGGATGTTATTGATTGGTACAAAATTGAATTCAATAATGACCGAACGCAATACAACTATAATGGGGAATGGAAGGATGTCACCCTGAGAGTAGAAGAAATCGGGATACGAGGTAAAGAAAGTTATAAAGATTCGGTTTTATATACACATCATGGTCCTGTGGTCTATGATAAAAACTTTAAATCCGACAATGAGCGCTCCGGCTATGCCATGCGATGGATTGGGCATGATGGAGGGAACAATCAGAAAACGTTTATAGAACTGAACAAGGCAAAAAACTATGAGGATTACGTCAATGCTTTACAGTATTGGAATGCGCCTGCCCAGAATTTTGTGTTTGCCTCTACGGAAGGGGATATCGCTTTGTGGATACAAGGAAAATTTCCCAATAAATGGGAAGGCCAGGGTAAATTTCTAATGGATGGCAGCAATCCTGAAAATGATTGGCAATCCTATATTCCACAGAAGTTCAATGCGCATACCAAAAATCCGGAACGTGGTTTTGTCAGTTCAGCTAACCAACATCCCGTGGACGAAAACTATCCTTACTACGTTTTCAACGATGGTTATGAAACCTATAGAAATCGGGTGATTAATTCATTCTTCGGCTCTAAGGATAAGTTCAGTGTTGAAGATTTTAAAGATTTGCATAACAACAATCATAACCTCAAGGCAGAAGAACTCTTGCCTTATATGTTGGAACAAATGAATGTTTCTTCGCTATCCGAAGATGAGAAAACAGTCTATGAGGAAATCAAAACTTGGAAATTCAACAATGATATAGATGAAGTAGGACCTAGTATATGGCGCCAATGGTATGCCGAGTTGTACAAGATACTTTGGGATGAATTTGATGATGAGGATACTGCATTGACATCACCGTATACCTATCAAACCATTTATCTATTAAAGAATTATGGAGACCATGAATTCATGGATATAGTGGCTACAGAGGATAAAACAGAAACCGCCAAAGACCTTTTTCTGATTTCTTTTAAGGAAGCGGTAAAGCGGTTAAAAGAGATAAAACAGGAAGATGGGGATTACGCTTGGGGCAATTACAAAGGCACTTATGTAGGTCATTTATTGCAAGCGCTACCTGCTTTTTCCAGATTTGATATTCCTATTGGTGGGGACCGAAATATAGTTAATGCTACTTCTAAAAATCACGGTCCTTCATGGAGAATGATTGTGGAAATGACCAGCCCACCAACCGCTTTGGGCGTATATCCTGGAGGACAATCAGGTAATCCAGGAAGTCAGTACTATGATAATTTTATTGACGATTGGGCCGCAGGCAACTATCACACTCTTAATTTTTTACAGTCTAACGAAGCTGATAATTCAATAATTGGTACACTAACCTTAACACCAGCAAATCATGAATAAGAACACTATTAATTTCTTAGTGACGATAGCATTGGCCGTGATATTCTCATTTTTTCTACCCTGGTGGTCGGTAATGACTGCAGCATTGATCACTTCCTTGTTTCTACCACTCAACAGAGCAGCTGTGTTTTTTGTACCCTTTCTAGCCATACTTTTGTATTGGGCCATCCACAGTTTCGTATTGAGTAGTGCGAATGATTTTATTCTAGCAAAAAAGATATCCCAATTGCTACAAATAGGGGGTAATCCGTATTTGCTTATTTTGGTTACCGGAGTAGTAGGAGGATTGGCAGCAGGTATTGCAGCTATTTTCGGAAAACAGATTGTTTTAATGGGTGCCAAAAGATAAAGGAGATACATGGGAAAAATAAAAATTGGTATTATCAATGTGTCAGACCGGGCCAGTCGTGGCGAATATGAGGATTTACCGGGTAAGGAAGTGAAACGACTTTTGAATCTATGGCTAACTAGTCCTTGGGAAGCGGAGTATGCCGTTATTCCTGATGAACAAGACTTGTTGGAAAAAGAAATGATTGATATGGCTGATAAAAATGCTTGTTGCTTAATCGTTACAACAGGTGGAACAGGGCCCGCAGTTCGGGATGTGACTCCCGAAGCAACCATGGCTGTCTGTGAAAAATTACTTCCTGGATTTGGGGAACAGATGCGGCAAGTAAGCTTGCAGTATGTCCCCACTGCCATTCTTTCCCGACAGACTGCCGGAATCCGTGGGAATACATTAATTGTAAATCTACCTGGAAAGCCAAAGGCCATTCAAGAATGTTTGGAGGCCATATTTCCCGCAATTCCCTATTGTATTGATTTGATAGGAGGACCTTATTTGGAATCGAATCCTGAAACAATGAAAATATTTCGACCTGGTCAACGGTAGACCATAACTTAACTCAATCAGCTTCCCAAAAAATTATACTTTACTCTGACGGAATTATCATTTCGACAGTTTCTATAAAGGATGTGGTCTTATTTCGTGGCATAATTCTAAATTCAAAACGATGCTTAAGAAATATCCTATCCTGAAATGGAGTCTAGTTGGACTCGCTTCTTTGATACTCCTGCTATTTGGTTTTGGCTTGTGGTTTATGAGTCTTATCCCTAAAAAAGATGACCAATACGACCCCACCAAGGTAAAGCCTAGCGAATTAACCTACCTTACCCAAGATATACCGGCAAATAGGGGCAGAGTACTTGCTGTTGTTACCAGCGCAACAACCATGGGAACTAGTGGTAAAAGTACAGGATACGAACTTACCGAACTATCACGCGCCTATTATGTATTCCAAGCCAACGGGTTTGAAGTGGACATTGCCAGTCCGAAAGGGGGCGAGCCCAAGGTAATCATTGATGATGAGGACATGGGCGAATTTGATTTTGCCTTTTTAAACGACAAAGACGCGCAATACAAAGCCAAAAATACCATTCCGGTGGAACAAATTGTCCCATCGGAGTATCAAGCTGTTTTTTTTGTAGGAGGCAAGGGAGCGATGTTTGATTTTCCTGAGAATATGGACATTCAGAATATTGTTCGAGAGCTTTATCAATCTGATAGAGTGGTGGGTGCGGTATGTCATGGTCCTGCAGCCTTGGTCAATGTCACCTTGGATAACGGTCAGCATTTGTTACAAAACAAAAACGTTAGCGGTTTTACCAATGACGAAGAGTTATTACTTATACCCGATGCCAAAGACGTCTTTCCATTTCTACTGCAAGATGAATTGGAAGCTCAAGGTGCACATTTCAATGAAGGCGCTATGTATTTGGAAAAGATAAGTCATGAAAAGAATTTGGTAACCGGGCAAAATCCATGGTCCACTTGGAAAATGGCTGAAACCATGGTCCAAGAAATGGGTTATGTACCTAAATACAGGATGCTGACCTCCGAGGAAAATGCCGTAGAGGTTTTGATTGCTTATGAGACTTCAGGTTCTGAAAAGGCGAAGACCTTGGTTGAACAAATGTATGGTGAAAAGAAAATGGAGGTAGAACGTGTACTCATCGCAAAACATAGCATAATTGCTGCAATGCAAGGGGACATTAGCCGATTTTTTGGTTTGGTGGGCTTGACATCCTACACAAAAAAAATGGCCCAAAAAGGATGATTCCCAAATAGGGCACACCAAATTAAAGGCGCATGACTCTATAGAGTTTATGTGCCTTAACCCAGTAAATATGTTTATTTTAGATAAAACGATAACCTTTGAAGGTACTCGATGTAGCATTAATTCTTATTAGTAGTGCAGGACTCCTGCATGGAATGCTCTTCGCCCTATATCTTATTTTTTTTAAAAAGAAAAAAAGTCTGTCCAATCAGCTTTTGGGGTTGATTTTAATCTTTATGGCGTTTCGGATTGGAAAATCTGTGCTGCTTAATTTTGGGGAAGGTTTGGAACCCATTTTTATTTTTATTGGACTAACTTTTTTATTGCTGATTGGCCCGCTTCTACGTTGGTATGTACTTTCTATGACCAATGCTGAATTTAAATTGCATAAAATGCACTTTTTGGAGTTGGCCCCTTTTGCCTTGATTTTTGGAGCCAGCCTATTTGTCACACGAAGATGGTACGAGAATAGTGAATGGACGGTGGTGGTGTTCGCCAGCGGACTCATTTTCATCTATCTCCACTTGGCCTTTTATATCGGTTTAGCGTGGCGTGAGTTTCGGTTGGCAATGAAAAGATATTCAAGGGAAGAACAAACTAAATCTCAAAAGGCTGTATTCCGCTGGTTATTTTTGGTCCTGATTGGATTTGCCCTAATCTGGGGTACTTATGTCCTTAATATTTTGGATGAGGCGGTTCCTTATGTTGTTGGGCCTATAGTGTATTCTGGGGTGATTTACTTTTTGACCTATAAAGCATTTCAACTAAGGGCTACCGATTTAGATGGTAAAGTATTTAAGGAGAACAGTACGAATCATCTTTTTGAAGCCATTACCAAAATGGTTGTTGGTGAAAGATTATACCTAGAGTCTGATTTATCCTTAACCAAGTTAAGTGAGATGCTAGGGAAAAGTACACAACAAATATCGTTGGCTGTAAATGAACATGGTAAACGCAACTTCAATGACTATATCAATTTTTACCGTATTCAAGATTCCAAAAAAATGCTGGGAAATATAGAAAAGGATAAGTATACCATTTCCTCCATTGCCTTTGATGTGGGGTTTAGCAGTTTATCTTCATTTAATAGTGCATTCAAAAAGTTTGAGGGAACAACCCCATCTTCTTTTAGGAAAAAAGGAACTGTGGCGTAAACTGAATTTCCCCAGTTTTGACTAGTTATTCACTTACGGCCTTATCATTGCCTTTACGATTACCCTTGAATTTATTTTTTGTTAACGGAAACCTGTTTGATCTTATGTAATTGTGATAGAATTTGTGTTACTTTAAAGGGCCAATACGTTAAGACCACCATGGAAAACAATAAAAAAACCTATGTATCACCGATACAAAGCCTAGATTTTTATCTTCAAAATTATAGGGACTTATGCAAAAAGCTAAAACTAGACAATGAGCTATCCGAATTAAGGGAAGTCCTTAAAAGGGATGTAGCAACATCCGTCAGAGAGGTTTTGCAAAATTCCAATTACGAGGCTTTGGTTGTCACCGATACCAATAAGAATATCATATGGGTCAACAATGGGTTTCGAGAAATGACAGGTTATTCCAAAAGCTTTGCAATTGGAAGAAAACCTAGTTTTTTGCAGGGAAAAAAAACATCGCAGGAAACAAAGGAGGAAATTCGATTGTTGATAAAACAGCAGAAAAGGTTTTCCAAATCACTTGTTAACTATAGGAAGAATGGGGAGGAATACCTATGTCATATTGATGTCTTGCCCCTCTATAACAGCAATAAAAAAGTGACCCATTTTCTAGCTATGGAGAAGGAACAAGTTGCAGCCTAAGGTCATTTAAATAAGGGGATTTATAAAACCTTAGCGAATACAATCTGCACATTTGCCGACAAGTAGGAGAGAAACAGACTCTATGCTATGCTCAGCAACTTCTGGAACGGAAACATCGATAGGAAGACACTCTGTTTTCCCGCAATCTCGACATTGAAAATGGGGATGGGTTGTAAGGTTATCTGAGTGTGAATTACCGCTGTCATTATTTATGGCATACCATGTAAGACCGTCCTGCCCTGTGAACGAATGTAATAAGCCATCATCCTCCAAACGTTCAAGTATTCTGTAAACGGTTGATTTATTCATTTTAAGCTGAAGTCTTTCCACCAGCTCACGGGTAGATATAGCAGTTTTGTTCTGCGTAATCTCTTCAAGCAATAATTTAACTGACTTGGTTTTTCTGATGATACCCATTCGGCAAATTTATTGCGACTTAGTTGCAATAACAAATAGTTTGAGTATTTTTGCAACATAATCGTATTTACAGTCTCAAAAATAAAGTATGCAGGGTACAAGTCAAATACAAAAACTAAATTATTCAGACTTGGTGGGAGTAGTTGCCAGTGGTCTATGTGCCATCCACTGTGCCCTGACTCCAATGGTTTTTGTAGCCAGACCCCTTTTGGAAGGTACCATGGGTGCACATAGTCATGGACCTGGTTTTTGGGCATTATTGGATTACCTATTCTTGATTTTAAGCCTGGTTGCCGTTTGGTTCTCAGCAAAACATACCACTCACTCCGGAATAAAACGGGTTTTATGGATAGCATGGATAGTTTTTTCAATTGGACTTTTATCTGAAACCTTTTATTTTCATCAAGGTAAGTGGTTAATGTATATCGGGTCCATAGTCTTGGTTTTGGCACACGCCTATAACCATCGCTTTTGTAGAAAAGTAAAGTTGGATGTCCCTCCAGAAAACAGTAATAGATGATATCATCCACCAATTTAGAGGATAACGCCGTAATTGGCAATGAGATAGAACTACTGCAGGATATTCACTTAAAAACCAAAAACATCGCGATTTGTCAACGTGGAATCGAACATTTGAGAGAAGGATTAAGGAAAGCTGCTCAATGCACACTGGAGTTTTGCGAAAGTGGTTCAATACAAGAAATTACTAGTTCCCTCAATACCTATTTTACCAGTGAACTGCCTGAACAAATGGACCTTTTGGAGGATGTTCTATATCTTTTGAAATCGTTTAAAAAAATCACCGAATCTTCCTCTTTTCGGGTCTCATTGGTTAATGTTAAGACAACCATGTGTCCTAGGTTCCATGCAGACCATAATCAACTTAGGATGCTCTGTACTTATCATGGACCGGGTACACTATGGTTGCCAGACTATGCCGTTGATAGACAGGCATACCTTACTGGAAAAGGTAATCAAAAGATTTTAGCTGATGAAAGTCATGCCAGACAAGTTAATGCTGGTGATGTGGTTATTTTAAAAGGGACATTGTATCAAGGGTCTACACCTATTTTGCATTGTAGTCCCAACATTGAGGAAGATGATAAGGAACGAATATTGCTTACAATTGACGTTAATGAACCCTTGGCTTGCCCAAGAATGGATTAGTAAAAACATCAAATTGCATAGATAATTAATACGAAATATGAGAACAGAAAATAAACTTCCCGTTACGGTTTTGAGCGGATTTCTTGGTGCAGGAAAAACCACCTTGCTCAATCATGTATTGCACAATAAAGAAGGGTTAAAAGTTGCCGTCATCGTAAATGATATGAGCGAGGTCAATGTAGATGCGGAACTGGTAAAGAAAGAAAACACCCTTTCCCGGACAGAGGAAAAACTGGTGGAAATGAGCAATGGATGTATTTGCTGTACCCTCCGGGAGGACTTGATGATAGAAGTGGAACGATTGGCCAAAGAAAACCGTTTCGATTACCTCCTTATAGAAAGTACCGGTATCAGTGAGCCGGTACCTGTAGCCCAAACCTTTTCTTTTGTGGATGAAGAAAGTGACATCGACCTGTCACGTTTCAGTTACATCGACACCATGGTAACAGTGGTGGATGCCTTTAACTTTTTCAAAGATTTTGGCAGTCCCGAAACATTGATGGATAGGGACCTTACCGATATGGATGGAGATGACCGAACTATTGCCGATTTGTTGACTGACCAGGTCGAATTCGCCAATGTTATCATTTTGAACAAAACTGACTTGGTGACTACAGAAGACTTGAAGACTTTGAAGGGTGCCATCCAAAAATTAAACCCATCTGCGCGCATTATTGAATCGACCTACAGTAAGGTGGCGCCCGAAGCTATTCTAAATACAGGACTTTTTGATTTTGAGGAAGCAGAACAAAGTGCAGGTTGGATTGAAGAACTTGAAAAAGACGAACATACTCCCGAAACAGAGGAATATGGGATATCATCATTTGTCTTTAAGTCCAAAAAACCTTTTGACCCAGTTCGATTTTTGCGCTTCGCCCAAGAATTCCCAAAGAACATTATCCGAAGCAAAGGGTTATTCTGGTTGGCTTCAAGGCCAGAACAAGCACTGGTTTGGGGTCAAGCGGGAGGTTCATTAAAAGCACATAGCGCAGGGGTTTGGTGGAGTAGTATGCCTATTCAAAAACGAATCCAGTACGTAGCATATATCGAAAACCAGGATTTGATTGAAGAAGGTTGGGACAAAACGTTTGGAGACCGAAAAAACGAAATCGTATTTATCGGTCAGAATATGGATGAGGCAGCAATTAGGGCAGAACTTAATTATTGTTTATCATCTGATGATGAACTCGAAACGCAAAATTGGCGTGAAGGTTATCCAGATAAATGGCCTATGAACACGACCTACGCACTATAATAAAATAGACTTTAACGGAAATAGATTTTTTTGCACCGTCATCTAAAATTCTTTGGCTTCGGTAAAACAAAGTCAGCTTTTTATTTGAAATAATCAGAACAGTTTTTTCATATCCAAAGGCTTACTCTTTTCTTGAAGAAATATCCGAAAGAATGTTTAAACTAATACCCATGGGTAATAAGTAACTTGGCACTTGGTTGGAGCCCATTATTCCACTACGGGGTTGAAGGGTGAATAGGTGTAAAGCTCCCAAGCTCCTCTGTAATGGCCTTCGGTATGTATCCAATTAGTGGTGCGAAATTCCCAGAAAACACCTGTGTCTCCTGAAATGGCCAGCTCCTTTTCCGAGTCCCTACCATAAAGAATCTCTGCTTCTCCAACCAGTTGTAGTACTGTTCCTGTCTCATGGTCCATGAAAAGCAAACCAGTTTTGGGATATTGGTGTATGTTTCCCAAAGTATTGAACAGGTTGTTTCCGGGATAATCGGGAATCATCAGAGTACCATCAGTGGTAATTGAAACGAAACCATCATTTCCTCCTCGGTGGGATGTATCCATTCTGCCATCCTTGTTGCGGGAAGAAACATAAAAGGTGTTGCTCCGTGAAATCAAGTCCAACTCGGCTGGACCTAATACGGTTCCTTCGGATACAAGGCTAGAATCAGCATTATGGGCATTGTCAAGTATCAATTTACCCGCTTGAATGTATTTAGGACAGTTACCGTAGGATTCCACCACTTGCACCTTGAGTATGCCGTTTTCCTTGGTCACGTGACCGTTTACCCTAAAACGGGTTCGCGATTCATGCTGTATAAACAAAAAACCAATCTCTGGATTGACCTCGATATTCCTAAAGAACACATCACTTTTGGGACTTTTAATCTTTTCGGGATTAATCAATAATTCCGTTCTGTCGAGTACCTTTAAAAATCCCAAATCTCCATAAAGAACCGATGACCAGGGTTGACCTGACACGTCAGTAGAGCCTACGAATATCACAGTTTGTAATTCGATAAACGGTACCATGCCAGGAAAGATAACAGGCGCTATCATTCTTTTGAGCCTACTGGCCTCTTTTTCCCTTCCAAGCTTACGCTGGACCGCTAATTCACCTTCATGAAATACATCTTTTTCCATACTGTTTGGTCGGATTTATGTTCAATAGCTTAACGGTTAAAGAGTCTTTTTTGATGATATCTTGATTTGAGCAACTACTTAATGCAAATGGCAAACCAAATACAGTTTTCTTAAAATTCAAATTAAATATTCAACAGATTCGTCAGCAGCAAAAAATTAATTTGCTTTAGATGATAAGTTAGGAGTAAACCTTCCATATTCCTAATTACTCAAGGCTAATCTTCTAAAGAATTCTTCGAAATAGGGGGGTAGTCTAACCCCTTTTCCGCTTTTTGTATAAGACTTTCCGCCTTTTGTATACTTTTTTCATTGTTGGATGAAACAATTTTGTTCTGAAAAAAAGAAGCAGTGGCTAAGAAGCGGTTTAAAATAGTATCCACAGCAATCATATCGAGGTTTATGATTGGCTTCGTCGCTATATGGTTTTTTGTGGGCTTTATTCCAAAAGAAGGGCATAAAACCCAAAATGACCATACTATCTTTCAGCTGACACAATCCTTTGCTAACATTTTTATTGTCGAACAAGACGGTAAGCTACTAATGATTGATTCAGGCAATCCCCAAAAGGGTGAGGTTTTGGAATCCAAGTTGATGAATATTGGAATTGACCCCTCTAAGATTGATTATCTGATATTGACCCATGCCCATCCTGACCATGCCGGCAATGCATACTATTTCAAGGAAAAATTTGGAATCAAAATATTGGTTGGTTCTGGGGAAGAAGAAATGATCAAAGCCCAAGGATCAGATATGAACCTCTGTCCAAGAGGGCCTCTGGGTCTATTGATACAACAAACACATGCAAAGAAAACATATGAAAAGTTCATTCCCGATATATGCGTTAAGGATAGTTTTGACCTTTCGAATATTGGCTTTAAAGGTCTTGTGAAACTCATTCCGGGGCATACTCCAGGTTCCCTTTTCGTTGAGATGGATGATGCGGTTTTTGTTGGTGACTTAATTCGTGGGCAAATTTTAAATCCGAAGAAACCGGCCTACCACATCTTCATGTGCAACTTGGAAGAAAATCTGCAGCAAATCAAAAAACTTGCAAATAAGACTCACATCAAGATGTGGTATCCAGGTCATGGAGGACCTTTGTCGGCTCAGAAAATTACTGAATTCATAAAAACCAACAAGTCCAATAAATAATGGATTAAAACATTTAAGCAGAAATAAAAGTATACATGAACAAAGAAGAATAAAATGAAAAAAGCTATGAAAATTACTGGAATTAGTCTGGGCTTCTTATTGGCCCTATTCAGTGTCTGGCACTTGGCGCAAGGTCAGTCCATTGCACCCTCTCAAAATGTATCCCCCGATTTTAAGGGACGTTTGTTGGCCGTCTCTGATGCTGATATGATAGCAGGTGCCTACGCCAACGGAGAGTTAAACAAAGTTGCGGGAATTGAAGATGAATTGCTATTGTTTGATGGTTTGGATGATGCATCAAATGCAAAGAAGGGATTGCACGTAAGCAATTCGGTCATTTCATGGCCTGCCATTCTAGAATGGAACCCAACTAATCAATTTGCCTACGTGGCGGAAACCAGAGCAGTTCATACCGGAAATGCTCAAAAAATGGGAAATGTTTTCACTGATTTCCCAATTGGAAAAAAAATTACGGTAGTCGATTATACTAATGCTAAATCACCAAAAATTGTACAGGAAAAGGAAGTTGGTGAAAACATTCAAGGGGTTAGTATCAATGCGAGTGGAACATTGATGGTATCTGGTTCTACCGCAATCGGAAAAGAATTGGTAGTAATGGGATTAAAAAAAGGACGTATAGAAAATGTACGGTACTTCACCCATGAAAGTATATCCACAAAGGACACGGGTAATGGAGGTATTCGGACCATAGAATTTCATCCCACGAAGAACATCATTGCGGCAAACCTTAACAATACCCATCTAATATTTTTCAAAATTACTGAGAACAAGGGTACCATAACCCTTTCACAACTGGGAGACACAATGGAAGTGGCCAAACGTTGGAGTGTGGGCAATTGGCACCCTTCCGGTAAATACTTCATTCTTTCCGATTTAAGATGGGGCAACGGTCTAGGTCAAATTACCCATGGGAAAGGGAAACTAATATCAGTTGGTTTTGATGAAGGTGGAAACCACAAGATTATTGATAAGGAAAAAGTTGGACTTAGCCCCGAAGGTTTTGATATAAGTCCTGATGGTAATTATGCGGTCACTGCCAACATGAGAAGGACTTGGGCACCTAAAAAGGGATTTTGGTTTGTACCTGCCCGAAAGGAATCTTCATTATCCTTGGTCAAAATTGATGCCGATACAGGCACACTTACCAAAGTGGGCAAGGATTATGGCTTTAAAGGTGCACTTCCGGAGGATGCTGTATTCGATTTAGAGAACAATACCATAGCTGTTGCTGTATACCATGACCGCAAAGAGGAATTTCCAAAGGAAGGGTGGATAGACTTTTGGGAAGTACAGGATGACCAACTTATCAAAACAGATAAACGACTAAAGGTGGCTCGTGGAGTACACAATTTATTATTGATTAAATAGAAATCAAAATTGCTATGAAAAGTACAAGAATTAAAACAACAATATTGGCCCTTGTGGTATTTGCGGGCTTTGGGGTTCAAAGTGTTCAGGGACAGGATACTGACCCTTCTACCAGCAAGGGGAGTTTTGGCATCAGTTCAAACCCTGCCTATTTTGCTCTTGGCGGGTATAGTGTTAGGGGCATCTACCATTTACCTAAACGGTGGTCCTTTGGTGTTAATGTCGAGGCGGGCTTTGAGCTACCAGACGATTTTCGTGATATCTTCTTCAATGACAATCAAGCCATTAATGTTGACTGGGATTATTTGGTTGCTGCAGAAGCGCGGTATCGTTTTAGTAAGGAAAGCTATGATGCCGGATTTTACGTGAATGGTAGTTTAGGCTTTGAAGGTTGGACAGTCAATGAAATCGTTTCCGATGCTGATACTTCCTTCGACAATTGGTTCTCATCCTTTGGAATTGGTTACACTTGGTACCCGTTCAAAAAGAAAAATTTCAATGTTGGGTTGAATTACAATATCATTTTTATTTTGAACAATACAGACAACCAACAAGTAGGTGATACAACTTTTAACATAGAAAGTGTAATACCACCCACCCTTATTCCGTCCAATATCCTTATCGGTTGGAGGTTTTAAAATTCTGATGCATGTTAAAAACAAAACGAATAACACATATCCCCAAGTTCATTGATTTATGCAAACTAGCAGGTGTAGAGCCTCAGCATCCCTTAATTGGTATTATACGTTTAGAGGACATCCCTGCCCATGCCAAGGAAATGGGCATGCTATCCTTAGGGTTTTATTGTATAAGCTTAAAAAAGAAATTGAAAGGGTATATCGAATACGGTAGAAAGACCTATGATTTTCAAGAAGGGGTATTGGGATTTGTTGGTCCCAATCAGGCGATATCCTTTGATCAATGTGATGCTAAAGAATCCCAAGGTTGGGAGCTATATTTCGACCCCGAACTATTGGCAAATTCAAAATTGGCGGATGAAATCAACGAGTATGGTTTTTTCAATTATGAGACCCATGAAGCCTTGCATACCTCCAAGAAGGAAGAGGAGCAAATGGAACAGATTTTCCAAAACATTTTTGATGAGTATATCCTGCCTATAGACCAGTTTAGCAAAGAGGTCATTTTATCGAACATTGAATTGTTGTTAACCTACAGTAAAAGGTTTTACAAAAGACAATTCATAACTCGAAATGATGCAGATTCTTCAGTTGTTGCCACTTTTGAGAAAGAACTGAAATCCTTCTTTTCGCAAAGCGACCTACAGGAAGTAGGTATACCAGAAGTTAGATATTTTTCCAATAAGCTCAATCTTTCATCAAAATATTTGAGCGATATGTTGAAAGACCTCACCGGAAAGACCACCAAGGAGCATATTCAGTTTCAATTAATAGAAAAGGCAAAACATCTGCTACTGGGAAGTGATAAATCTATATCCGAGATTGCCTATCAGTTGGGATTCGAATACCCCCAATACTTCAGCAGATTTTTTAGGGAAAAAACGGGTGAAAGCCCAAGGAATTTTAGAAAAAGAGTGTAGCCGTCATACCGATTAAAAATTGAACAAGGATATCGACTTAACGATTAGAAAGGTAATGAACATTGGATGAGAGCCACATATTATTTGCTGGACCGTAAGCAATGTTCTGAATCGGCGACCAAAGGTCAAAATAAGGTCATGAAGCAACTTACTTTAGTTTTTATAGTTTTATTCATATCAACTTTCCAACTTTCAGCTCAAAAGATAAATAGCATACAAGAAAACATGGCAAAATACCTCCCTGATGGCTGGCATAAATTTATCGCAGGAGAGACCTATTTTGATGTTGAAGTAAAGGATGGGAGTATGGTAAAGGGAAACATTGTTTGGTTTGATGGCGCTAAGTATTCGGGTGCTTTATTTGGTGATATAATTTCTGGAAGGGGCACGTATACCTGGCCAGATGGCAGTCGATATGAGGGGGCTTTTCAAAACAATACACGGCATGGAAGAGGAACCATGATTGAAACCGATGGCAGTAAATGGGGCGGTAAATGGAAGTACAATCAACGGAATGGTAGGGGAAAAGTATTTGGCGTTAGTGGAACGGTATTGCAAAAAGGCTTTTGGGTCAGCGATGAGTATGTGGGAGAAAAAGCAGGGAAGTAATAAATGTTTTTTTAATTCATGCCAACCACCCGGGGTAGTTCCGCCCGACAATAAATAGCACTCCTCTTTTTTTAATTTATTCGATCAGAAAGGTAAAGCTTATTCCTCTTATAATTTCCAATCCAACTTCATTCTAAGTCCCGCATATTTCCCATTCCCAACATAGCCATCTACCAAAACATATAAATACATAAAGTGATGATAAACTCAGTGATAAACCCATTGGTAATTTTTAAATATTCTCCAACTAGTTCTTAACGAATTTGAGTTTATTGTTTTATACCTTCTAATTTTTCTGCTAATTCCTTTATTTCTTCCAACAGATGTTGTTGTACCTCCAAATGCTGTTTTGAGGTCAATTCTTGCCCTCCATGCTCGTGGTGTTCATGGTCATGGTTGTGGTCGTGACTGGAATGATCGTGATGTGAATGATTGTGTTCATCTTCAAATCCTGGTACTTCTATCAGTTGTTCATCCCATTCCTCAAGAGCACTGCTGAGAGAATTTATTTCATTTCCATAAGTGGCTACAAATAGGGAGTCCGTATTGGATTTTAATCGTTCAATTTGGTTTTTTGTTGCTTGGCGAACTTTAACGGCCTCATTGTGGAGTTCGAATGCTTTTTGCAGATTCTCATCGATTTGCTTCTCGCCACAAGAAGTTAAAAGAGCCATCAGCCCAAGTACTAGGACAGTAGGTTTAGGTAAACTTTTAAGGTATTTACTTTGTATCATTGGATTTTGAATTGATTATTTCGACTACTCCCTACGATAACATTGTTTTCAAAGATATCTGAGGAAACATAACATAATCGCAAATATAAGGGCTAATGCTATAAATGCGACAGTGTTGCATTTAAATAATTAGTCGTTTTTGCCCAGTAGAAGATATCAGACAAATTTTTAATATTTCAAAATAGGTCTAGTTCTAAACTTAAACATGAGTTATTTGAAGCGTGTCTTTTATGATGCGTATTATTCTCTGCGGTGATATTGAATTCTCCATAATAAACGCCAAGTGTTACCACCATTATTGGTGCTTTCCCAATCCCAAGTAAATTTCCCTTCCTCAATATCTTTGAAGACCATCCGATGAACAATTTCTTTATTTTCTTTTATAACGGGCTTGGTTTTGAAAATGGGATGATTGTTCATTATTTCTCCGATAAAATCATAATATCCCCCCTGATTGTCTGCCCAGGCTTGATGCCATTGTTTCTTTGCAGGATTATAGACTGAAATGCTGGTGCCTTTGAATCCGCTTTCAGGATCCTCAAAGTTTTCTTGTATGACTTTACCATCCAAAATCTTTATTATTTTATTGATACCTCTAGCTTTGGTACCGTCTCCGTTATCCCATGTGAGGTCCCATTCCCCTTCCCAGAAATCAAATGTTTTTTCTGTCATGGTTTGACCCTTGGCAAGAATGACAGTACCTAGTGCGACTATTAGAATTCCTTTTTGAATCAACGGTTTTTCTTTCTGGTTTTTACTCTTCTTTTAGGCACCATATTTTCCAAAATGGGTACACCATTTCCTTTTCTTTATTCATAACTTTTCCTTCCCAGTCAAATCCTTTTTTAGATATATTGGAAAAGGTCAATATACTTTCCACTAAACCGTTCTCGGTTGCTTCCTCTTTTTTGAGAACTATTTCATTTCCTTGTTTTCCTCCAACCCAGGTTTCTGGAACACTTGAGAGATTAGGGGTGAAGTAGGAGACATACCACTGTTTGTTTATAGTGTCAAAGACCCGTATGCTGGTAAAATGATATTTGCGGCCATTGGAAAAATACCAGCCTTCATCTTGAATACCTTTTTGGTCCATGATATATTTCCAGTTCCATGTTAGATTTATGGTGTCGTTCCACGCCCCTTTTTGATCCCTGAAGATACTTTTACAATGACATGTCCCAATCATGTTTTCGTATTCTGATATCACTTTTTTCAAATCGGTTTTCTCGGTCTGACCAAGTAGACAAATACTTAATAGACCAAGGGCTAACATCAGGGTGCCATTCCTATTGGAATTTCTCATGTTCTTAGATTTTCTTACACTTAAAAGATTGAAGTGGTACGACTTCGAAAATTGGGCGGAAGAAGTTGTGGTAGCTAATTCACATAATCAAAAATTGACAACAAAACTTAATTGGATTGTTTTCTTTTTAAGAAAGGCTTCTTGCCGCCCTATCTCTACAATATGAAGTATAAAAGTAACAAGGCTTTAAAACAGTCGGTTAAAGCTTAAGAACCTTAACAATAAGCCGAAATACTCCGACAGAAATTTACCATATCGGTTTAGGAAGAGGGATTAAGAGCTCTATATTCAGAAGGGGAGGTGCCCATATTCTTTTTAAAGGCCTTATAGAAGGAAATCCTATTGTTGAAACCAGATTGAAAGGCAATATCAGTTATGGAAAGGTGACTTTCTTTTTTAGACTTCAATAGTTTTTCTGCCTCTATGATTCTATGATAATTAATGAAATCAAAAAAGTTCATTGAAAAATGTTCATTGATTATTTGTGAGGCATGATGTCTCGAAACATCTAAAAGATTTGCTAAAATATTTAATCGAATATCAGGATCCAAATGAGGTTTTTCTTCCCTCATCAGCACAACAAGCCTATCCTTCATTTCTTTCGAAAATTCTGGGGAAAGTCCTGTTTTTTTATACTTTATGAAGGGAACTACATGGTTAAAGGAATTACCCTCAAAAATGGCTGGATACATAAAACCAACGTACGAGAACAAGCTTACAAACAAGACCATTGAAAATGTGATGAAGTAATCCAGACTTGGGTTCAATACCGAAGTATATACCAAAATATAATATGAAATGTTTGTCAGGCTAAATAGCAAATAAAACGCTGAGATGGCTTTTAACCAAAGTTTCAAATCTAAATCGTTCTTATAGTTTTTCGCGTACTTGATGTAAGCCGCAATTCCATAAAGCAGCATCAGTACACTCAGAAAGAGTTGAAAATTTGGAATAGGATTAATGATTGTCATAACTTCCCGATTGGTCACAACCTCAATTTTATCAGGTCTCGACAACATATAAAGAGGTCCATATTGATAAATAACCAGCCCAAGGGGTATTAAATGGAGCAAATCTTTCAAGACTAGTTTTTTTTGACCTACAGTTCGGGCGATATACAGATAAAATAGAGGTCCAAACAAGGAGAAAGGAATTTCGACTGTAAGGCATAAAACTAAATAAAGGTCCTCGCTAAATTTTGACCAAAACAGTACATAAAAAAAAATAGCATAGGAAAAAGCTAAAAGGAATAGGGCCAAAAGAATATTTGAAATTTTGTCTCCCTTTTGCTTAACCAAAAAAAAGACTGAAAGCAAAAAAGCCTGAAAAGAAAAGAACAGTAAAAAAATTTCCCAAATATTCATATTAACTTTTTCTAAAATTAGGAAGATGAAATAAAATCTTGTTAATTCTTATAAGCTGTAACGTGAAAAGTAGGTTTAAGCGAATAGTTGAGCAATATTTAGTTTACTGAAATCCAAAGCATCTAGTTTGGGTGAGAGAAGTCGATTGACCTAAGAACATTGGACTACTTTGCTTATAACTATTTGGTATAGATTTTTTAAAGTCAACTGATTATTTCCAAAAACGGAATATTGACTTAATGAAAGAATCAAACCTTAGAAAACTTGACGATATTAAAAGCATTAGAGGCAAAATTTAATAAATCAACAAAAATGTATGTCTTTTCACTATTTGTTGGGCCCACCTTAATTTTTGCCGAAACAAATACCTAACTTTAGGGAAGTAGCTAATTTAAAACCAGTTAAGATGAAAAACGTTCTGACTTTTGCCTTTCTTGCTCTTTTTGGCAGCGCTTCCATTTATGCGCAAAATACGGTACACGCCGCTTGCGAAGCAAGCATGGTTGGTTATACGGAAACTAGGATTCCAAGCAATTTCTTCACTTTTGCGGATTTGAGATCAGCAAACTCCCAAAGTGCAAACATTCCGCTTTCAAATATTGTGGGAAGCCCTTATTTAGTAGAAAACTTTCAGAAGGGTTCCTTGTTTTATGGCGATGAACGTATGGGGACTTTTTACGCGAGATACAATGGATACAATAAAGAATTAGAAGTTAAAAAAACCAATTCCTCTGAAGAGGTTGCAAAAGTGTTGATTAATGATAAAAAACTAAGGTTTGTTTTTGACAATCAAGATGAGATGAAGCTTGTTTCGTTTACGGATAAAAAAGGTAATCGACACGACGAATACTTGCTGACGAAAAGCAAAGGGGAAAAATATCAGCTTATGGAAAGACCCGTTATAGCCTATAAGGAAGGAAAAAAAGCAGCTAATTCCTTTATGCTTGATGTTCCAAGTAAGTTTGTAGAACGCACTGAACTTTATGCACTGAACGTTGCTGCCAATATTGCCAGTCTAGTTCCCAGTAAAAAATCTAAATTAATTGACTTTTTCGATGAAAGTGAGCAGATTCAAGTCGCTACCCTTATTAAGAAAAAATCGTTGAATATTAAGGACATAAATCATTTGTCCCAAATATTTGATTTTGCCAATTCCGTTGGTCAGGATATTGCCTACAAGCAGTAATACGTAGAGTCTGATAGTATCTGCTTGGAGTATTTCATTGTTGAGCGGAAACTTACAATAAACTATAAGCCAGTTCGTCCGAACTGGCTTTTTACTTTTTAAGCTTCCATATGAGTCATTTCCGAAACTTGTTAGAATACTGAACAGATGATTGTTATACCGAAACCATAGGTTTCGGTTTTTCAACTTTTCGCCAACTAGTAAATTAATCTGTAGTTTTAGGTTCAACAAAGTATGCAAAAACCATTTGAATGAGACTAGTACTTACACTAATTGTAGTGGTAATATTTTTTTCTTGTAACGATTCCAACTTGGTTTCGAAACATGAACTAACAGCCCATGGTCTAAAAGAACCGGTAGAGATTGTTAGAGATAAATGGGGTGTGAATCATATCTACGCTAAAAATCAGCACGACCTCTTTTATGCACAAGGATATACGGCAGCGGCGGACCGACTTTTTCAGTTTGAAATTTGGCGAAGACAGGCGACAGGTACGGTAGCTGAAATTCTTGGTGCAGAAGAACTAAACCGGGATATCGGAACGCGTTTATTTAAGTTTAGGGGTGATATGACCACAGAAATGAATCATTATCACGAGGATGGTGTTGAGATAATTACCGCCTATACCCAGGGGGTGAATGCCTATATCGATGCCATTTTAAAGACTCCTGAAAAACTTCCTGTCGAATTTAAAATTTTGGGAATACAACCCCAAAAGTGGACCCCAGAGGTTGTGATTTCAAGGCATCAAGGCTTATTGGGAAATATCGGCCTAGAATTACAGGTCGGACGAGCGGTAGCCAAGTTAGGTCCGGAAAAGATCAAGGATTTATATTGGTTTCATCCCAAAGACCCTAATATTGCCATGGACCCCAGTATAAATACTGATTTGTTATCGGATGATATTTTGACGTTGTACAATGCATACCGGAAACCTGTGGCATTTACTAAGGACCACATTGTTCCAAACTTTCAGAACATTAAAGAAGTAGAGGTGGTAACTTCAGCTTACGAGGATAAAAATGACATGTATGGTATAGGAAGCAATAATTGGGTAATTCATGGCAGTCGCATGGCTGATGGTAATAGTTATATGGCCAATGATCCCCACAGAACGGTTGCAGTGCCCTCTTTGCGTTACATGAACCATTTGGTGGCACCTGGGTGGAATGTAATTGGTGGGGGAGAACCTGAAATACCTGGTATTTCTATTGGGCACAATGAATATGGTGCTTGGGGACTTACCGTATTTAGAACGGATGGTGAAGATTTGTATGTTTATGAATTAAATCCCGATAACCCCAACCAATATAAGTACAAAGGGGATTGGGTCGATATGAAGCAGTTATCTGAAACGATAAAGGTAAAGGGTGAAAATGACCATATTGCCCAATTGTTTTATACCCAACATGGCCCTGTAACCCATATTGATTCGATAAACCATGTGGCGTATGCAGTACGTTGCGCTTGGTTGGAACCTGGAGGCTCCCCTTATTTGGCTTCGCTTCGTATGGACCAAGCAAAGTCCTGGGAAGAATTTCGGGATGCATGTAATTATAGCCATATTCCTGGAGAAAACATGATTTGGGCGGACAAAGAGGGAAACATAGGCTGGCAAGCCGTGGGAATCGCTCCTGTTCGAAGAAATTTTAGTGGTCTAGTTCCAGTGCCAGGTGATGGGCGTTATGAGTGGGACGGATATTTGCCCATTATCGAGAAGCCAAATGACTACAACCCAACAAACGGATATCTTGCTACAGCAAATCAAAATGTAACACCGGAAGACTATCAACATTGGGATGCTATAGGATATTCCTGGTCCGATCCTTTTCGTGGAGATCGCGTAAATGAAGTTTTAGAATCGGATAAAATACTTACCATGGAGGATATGATGGCTCTTCAGACTGATTATCTCTCCATTCCCGCACGAATCTTGGTTCCCATGTTAGAGCATCTTGTTTTTACTGGAACGGCTGAAGAAGCGAAAAAAAGATTAGTTAACTGGAATTATAAATTAGAGGCGAATTCCATTCCAGCTGCGATTTATGTTGCTTGGGAAAACCAAATAAAAAAAATGGCGAACGAAAAGTTTATCCCACAGGAAGGAAAAGGCATAGTTCCAGGGATTCAGTTGGCTAAAATCATTCAGTGGATACAAGCGCCTGATACCAGGTTTGGAGAAAGCCCTATGCTAAGTAGAAATCAATTTTTAAGCGAGGCTTTTCAAAATGGAGTGGCTGACCTCGAAAAAAAACTTGGACCTGATATGGACTTTTGGCACTATGGTCAGGAAAAGTACAAGCATACCTACATGCAACATGCGTTGAGTGGAGCAGTAAATGACTCCCTTAGAGCCAAACTTGATTTGGGCCCATTACCTAGGGGAGGAAACGCATACACGCCGGGCTCTACAGGGAGTAATTTAAGACAGAGTAGTGGGGCTACCTTTCGTATTATAGTGAATACGGGGGATTGGGATGCTACCCTAGGTTCAAATGGACCTGGACAATCAGGCAATCCCGATAGTCCTTTCTACGACAACTTGTTCAAACCTTGGGCAAACGATGAATACTTCCCGGTATACTATTCGCGTGAAAAAATAGACTCTGTGGCCGTCACGGTAACCCAACTCATCCCTTTGGGCAAATAATTATGTCCGGTAATTAAGGGAGCATCCTATGGTATAAAGTACTAGTTTATAATTGTTTTCGTTGCGAAAAAGAAAAGTCTTAATCAGGAACTATCAAACTCAATAAGTCATGAAATTTAGAAAAGCCGTTGAAAATGATGTGGTCGAAATTGTTAAAATGATTGCAGATGATGAATTGGGAAAAACAAGAGAAAAATTTGTGGTCCCTTTACCTTCTGAGTACACTATTGCGTTTGAAAACATCGACTCTGATGCCAATCAAGAACTTATTGTTGTCGAGAATGATGAATCTGAGATTATAGGTACATTACAATTATCCTTTATTCAATATTTAACCTATCGCGGAGGAATCCGAGCTCAAATTGAAGCGGTTAGAATAAAAAAAGAACATCGGGGAAAGGGTATTGGAAAGCAAATGTTTGAGTGGGCCATAGCTAGGGCAAAAGAAAGAAAAGCACATGTATTGCAATTAACCACTGATAAGAAAAGACCCAAAGCAATCAAATTCTATGAAGATTTGGGTTTCAAACCATCCCATGAGGGGATGAAATTGCATCTCAATTAATAGCTTTACAAAAGTTAAACTAACGAATATGCAGATAAACTTTAAATTACTACTGTTTCTATGGGTGTTGAGCTCCTTTATACAACAGGAAATCAATGGATACATTACTCTTTTTGAAGATTCCAGCAGTGCAAAATATTATCGCTACGGTAAAACGAATTACTTCGAGTATTTTGACAATCAAAAGGAAAATTTTGATGGTAATACTTATTATGTAAGATACCGTAAGTATGGTTGGGGAGATGTTGATACTACCTATTATCGCAAGGGAAAGGACTTTTATTTTCACTTCGATAAAAAGACTTCCATGGAATCTAAGTTGATGCCCGTACAACCAAGACTAGGTGATAAATGGGAAGAAAGTGATGGTAGTTGGAGCTATGAGGTTATTGAAACAAATAAAAAATTCAAAACCCCAAAAAAGAAGTATATGGACTGCGTAAAGGTCCACTGCCTGCAACTAACCAATAAAAACAAAGAAAAGAGTAAAGAATACTTTCTTTTTTATTCTCCTAAATACGGCTATGTGGGGAATACAGATGCGGACGGCAATGTTTTAAGCTATTTAAGTCAGGTAAAACTAAATGCGAAAACAGGAGACAAAATGACTGGAAACTAATAGAAACTGCTATCTATCTTATATTTTGGACATATTAATTTGAACACAGAACTATGAAATATGTAAAAGGAAGAACCACTTTTTTACTATTGGTATTGTCAATGGCGCTATTGAACGCCCAAGGTGAACTGAAATCAGTTGAGGGGTATTCGCCCCAGATTGGTATGATGGTCTACATGTTGGAAGACCTAAAAGACAGAATTACACAGCAAGTGAAAGATTTGGACCAATCCCAAACGGATTTCTTGTATGATGCTGATGCCAATAGCATTGGTGCGTTGATTATGCATTTGGTGTCAACCGAATCGTACTACCAGATAGCCACGTTGGAGGGACGAGAATGGACGAAAGATGAGTTCAAGACATATGGTATTGCAGGAGAGCTTAATGAAGAAGTAAAAAGCATACTCAAAGGCGAGCCAATTCAATACTATTTAGACTTATGGGATGAAGTCCGTGGAAAAAGCTTAGAAGGACTCAAAACCAAAGATGATACATGGTTCGCATCAAATTTAGAAGAGGGGATTAACTATCATTATATCTGGTACCATGTTATGGAACATTCGGCCAACCACATGGGGCAAATAGCAACTATAAAAAATCGATTGCCTAAATAAACTTCACCAACTTTATGTCAAAACTATGTTGTTCCATTCTATCAATACAGTGATAGATGAAATCGAATACATTTATTTTAGAAGTTCGGACGGTAAACCCCAGGGTATACAGGCCCTGCTAGGGTAGTGGCTGACATTAGAGGCTACTTGCCTTAAATCTGTTGATAGAAACCATAAAAGTCAACCCTTCATCAATTCTTCCATAAGTTTTTTAGAGGGCTCCAAATAGATAGAATAACCGACCTCGCTGGCCAATTCAATGACTTCCTTGCAAGAGGTTATAGCTAGCTTTTTATCCCCAGCTTCTTTGGCCATATGGCTCAAATGATACAAAGCATGGATTTCTGCTAGTTTAAACCCGATGGATTTAGAAACTTCGATGGCTTCGAGTAATGCTCCTTTGGCAGAATCTAAATCATCCGAATATAAAAGGCGTGAAGTATTAACCAAACTAAAGGGTAATTCCTCATAATTCTTGCATTCCATATTGATTCTTAGGGCATTTTCAATGTAAGTACGTGCCTGTAAAGTGTCACCATCTCTTTGACTAACAAAACCAAGATGGGTATACGGCCGGGATAGTCCAATATTATAATCGACCTTTTTGGCGATTGTTATCGAGTAATTGTAATAATAACTAGCACTATCTGGATTGTTGGCTCTTTCATGAAGAACGCCCAGTCTACTCAAAGATTTAGCCAGCCCTGTGCTGTCTCCTGTATTCTGAAAAATAGTTTTGGCCCTACGATGGTGGGACCAGGAATCATTCAAACCTTTTTGGTTTTTCACGTAATGGTCTAAATAGTAAATTTCGCCTAAATTATAGTTCACCCAGCCCCAAAAAGGGGACTCCGCAAGCTCATTCCCTAAACGGAGCAAATCTTGTAGCACCTCTTTACTTCTGAGATGGTTTCCGTTTATCCATAAAAACTTAAGGTACACAAGTATGGCCCCATCTTCCTCAATTGCACTTTTAAGCAAGTTGTTTGCAATGTCCTCTTCTATGCGTTGTTTTTCTTCGGAGCTTAAAACGGTTAACCGGTCAAATTGCCTACTACTTTGGGTATGGCATTGTAGCGAATCAATTTTAGTCGGAGGGTTTGGGAGAGTGAGGATGGCCGTTGAATCATCTTCAATATGGCACAACCCAAAAAGCAGCGAGTACACTATGAGTATCAACCAAATGTGATGTAAGACTCGAGGATTCATCCTAATATTCTTAATTCAAAATAAAAAGGTAATGAATATTTATTAATTCGTATATTGCTAATAAACGATATGATAAATCTCAATTCAGATTTACAGTTTGTGGTCAAAGCATTGAATGCTTTTCATAAAGAGTCCATTTTTGCTCAAAAACCTGTCATAAACCAAGAAGTACTGCAAGAGATAATTGAAAATCTTGCCCTTCAGAAATGGGCCAAAAGGGGAGGTCTACATGGCGAAGAGCTAAGCAGTTTTATGCATAAGTATCTTTCACTCAACACCCGACTTCACCATCCAGGTTATTTGGGACATCAATGTGCGGCACCACATTATTCTGCTGCTCTGGGGTCTTTCGTCAACAGTTTTACCAATAATGTCTCCGCTATATATGAGATGGGACCAGCATCGGTAGCTTTGGAATACTTTATAGTTAATTGGATGTTGGAAAAGGTTGGATGGCCAACACCAGAATCTGATCATATGCGAGAATCTCTTGCTGGAGGAGTTCTGGTCAATGGAGGTTCTATAGCCAATTTAACCGCCTTAATTGTGGCGCGCAGTCATAAAGTCCCAAAGGTATGGGAGCAAGGCAATCCAACTGACCTAGCTGTCATGTTACCTTCGGAAAGCCATTATTCCCTTAGCAAAGCCGCAGGAATTATGGGCATGGGCAAAAATGCTATCCACTACCTGGATGTTGATTCAAGAGGAGCGATAATTTCGGACAAATTGCCTAAAGCACTCCAAAACGTTTTGGACAAGGGCCTTCGACCTTTTGCCCTAATAGCCAATTCTTGTAATACGCCTGTGGGTGTTTATGATCCTTTGGATGAGATTGCTGATTTCTGCAATGAAAATGAATTATGGCTTCATGTGGATGGAGCTCATGGTGCAAGCGCATTGTTGTCAGATAAGCACAAACATCGACTTAGAGGAATCCACAAAGCGGATTCCTTGACTTGGGATGCCCATAAATTATTACAAACTCCATCGCTCTGCGCGGCACTTTTGGTAAAGGACCATCAGCATTTGGATAATGGAATGCCTGTAGGGGACAATGCCAGTTATCTCTTTCATGAAAAGGATCAACCGGGTTGCGATTCGTTGCACCGAACCATTGAAACTACAAAGTCGGGACTTGGGGAAAAATTGTTTTTTGTAATGGCGGCGCTAGGCGAAAAGGGATTGGTAAATTTTATAGATGAACGCTACCAGCTAACGCTCGAGGCTCATAACTTTATCAATGGTTTACCAGATTTTTATTGCCCTGTAATTCCTGAGAGCAATATTTTGTGTTTTAAATTTCAGGGTAATGATGAAGACCAGATAGTTATCCGAAAGAAACTATTGGAAAAGGGGGACTTTTACCTCACTTCCACCATGTTCAAAGGAGTACGCTACCTACGTTTGGTTTTTATGAGCCCTAACACCAAACTGCATCATATCAAAATTCTTATACAGTCGATTCGGGAGATTGCCAGCACTAAAACAAGCAGATAGGCATTGCTAATTTATTTTAAAAAGCTCACTAGGAAGGCTTGGCCGACTGATAAATAAGGTCTTGAAACTATCCCAAACTCTAAAAGGAACATAATACCCCTCGTATTTGTTTTTTCTTCTTTAGAAATTTAGACTAGAAAGAAATTCGGCCTGTTTCGGGTATACCTCGCTGGCGAATCTTCCAAACCAGATAAAATGCCCTGCTTCGGGTATTGATTTTAATTCAATATCATTTCCTAAAGCCTTCATTCTTTTGTAGAATTCAACCGCTGTTGAATATTCACAGTTTTTATCTTTCTCTCCGTGGATCATCAATAGTTTTGAATGGGTCTTCTTAATCCTATGATTGGGCGAAATGGTCAGTACACTGTCTTTATTCGCCAAGTCTCTTACAATCCATTTGGAATTGGTGACGGTTAAATCATAAACCGCAGCATTGACCATAGCGGCATTCGGTACTGGGTCCATTGCTAAATTATCCGTTGCTTCATTTACCGTATCAGACAAAATGGTAGATAAGGCCAAGTGCCCACCTGCCGAATTTCCGGTAACCACAATCTCATCTATTGCTACATTCAATTCCGCAGCGTTTTGTCTTAGCCATCTAATGGCCGATTTTGCATCCTTAACGGCTTCAAAGGGTAAAGAATTGTGTCGCTCCTTGATGCGATATTCTACGGCGACGGCTACCCAACCTCTTTTGGAATACTCTTTTCCTGAATCAAAAAACCAATCTGGCTTGCCTTCAGACCAACTTCCTCCATGAAAATATACTAAGGTAGGTCGGGGACCGTGATGGTTGGTGCCATCGGGCAGAAATAAGTGAATGTCCAAATCAAAGCCATCCACCTTTTTATATGTTTTAATGAGATGGTTTTGACGCGCCTGTAGATGATTTTGATAAGTTTCGTAAATGCTGGCTTTCTGCGCTTCATTTCCCTTACTTTTCAAAAAGTCTTTGTAGTAATCTTCAATATTTTTTACCCCCAAATTCTCAATATGTCTTGAAAGATATCGGTATTTCCAAAGGGGAAGGACAATGGAATCCGAAAAAAGGCTGTCTATGATTTGCCATTGGGCAGATAAATGTTGGTTGGAGCTTTGTTTGAATAGCCCTTTATTAACCTTATCTGATGCTTTTTTGTTGATATAAGCCCGTATATATGCCCTAACGTCCTTATTCTTCAACAAGTCGATGTTCTTGAATTTATCCAATCCTTTATCAAGATAATCAACTAGGGTATCTGGTAGCTTGGTGGCATGGCCACTATACACTTCATGGTGACCAGGATATTCCAAGATTAATTTGTCAAATGCAGCTTTAATGGCATTTTCCTCTTGATAATAGAGACTGTCACTTATCTTTTTCTCATATGATTTTAGATGTTCTGTATGCAGAGCTCTTAAAGAATCTATTTCCAGAAGAAATGCCTTTTTTCCTTGGCTATTGAACGCTGAAAAATCTCCGTAGATATAATTCCATATGGGTTTTCCCAGTTGCTTTTGTTCCGTAAAGAAGGTTTCGCTTTGATCCGAATCCTTTGGGATTGATTGGGCTTTTCCCATTATGAAAACAAAGGACACCAAGACAGTACATAGTTTAAGCATCAGAAATTTATTTGGGGGATTTAAGGGTTACTATTTTTCATTCGCGCTTTGGCAACCAAAATAAGTTAAATTTAGTTCCTATCGATATTATACTAGACCAGGTGGAGCTTTTTGTATTACCGCTACTTCCATGGTAGAGAAATGGTCTTTTAGGCACAATCTCAAAAGTTCAATGAAAATGCTTCTTCCGTTGTTACTATTGGTCATTATCATCATACCCATCTTTTTTTCTGGGAAAAGAACAGAATAATGCTGGAATCCGCTACCGTTCCCACCCTTAAAAACGGCAATACCATACGGTGTGTCCAGATATCCCCAACCAAGGCCATAGCCAGCATCTGTATCCCTAAATGGGATTCTCCGGTTCACGATACCTTTATAGGTACTACTAGGTTCGGTTACTTTGGCCTGTAGACTAAAAATCTCATTGTATGATTTTTTGGTTATGATTTTCTGTTCCAGTACTCCTTGAAGGAATTTGGTATAATCAGCAGCGGTGGTCTCCAAGGTGCTTGCCCCACGAGGTTCATTGTCAATGTCCTTTTCATAGGGATTGCCTCTGTCATCATGACCAAAGGCGACATTTTCCTTGTATTCAGGTTTCCAGAAAAATGCAGACCTACTCATTCCTAGGGGTGAGAATATTCTTTGTATTGCCAGTTCATTTAAACCTTTTCCCGTAAGCTTTTCGAGTACCACTTGTAAATAGACAAATCCTTCACCGGAATACCTATGTTTTTTCCCTGGTTCATGAAACGTTTGTAGTTCAATTTGAGGTGTGCGCCAATTGGGAAAACCAGAGGTATGGGCCAAACACATTCTGGCCGTAATCTTATGGTAAAGACTGTCTTTTTTCAAGGAGGAGTAGTCATCGTGCCATCGGGTTTGGGGCTCATATTCATAAATTTTCTTTGGGAGGTAGCTTTCCAGCGGTGTATCAAGGTCTATAACACCATCTTCAACCAAATCCATTACCAATACGCTGAAAACGGCCTTGCTCAACGAAGCGCCATAGATGTTCGTTGAATCGGTAAGCGGCAGTTTATTGAGATTGTCCCTATATCCAAAAACCTGCTCAAAAACTGGGCTGTTATCGTTGAAAATGGTCACGGCCATTCCTGGGATATCGGCATCCACCATTGCTTTTTGGATTTTTTGTTTCAAGGAATCCGCTGAAATTTTCGATTCATCCAAGCGGACAATCCGCGTGGTATCTTGGGAAGTACAATTGGACAAGGCAACTACGGCAAATAGATATAGCAATGTTTTTGTCATTCTATCTTCCTTAAACTTTAAGAACGGGATGGCCAAAGGATAATAGCACTTGTGTTCTTTTACTGCATAGACAATATTGGCCAAAACAATCAGAACAAAAAGTGGTATTACCGAAATGAAAATGATAAACCCCCAATTTTCAATAGTCAACAAAGCCACAAATGCCAATGCGTACAGTATTAAAACAGTAATATGAAAGTTGATTATTTTGGAGCCGTGTCTATCATAAAGCACATTGTCATCTCTTTTGTGAATCCACAAGAACAAAGGAAAAAGGACATTACAAAAAGGCAATATAAAGCCCAATAGGGGAGTGCCATGTAATAATAACAACCACTTTTTTTGTATGGCCTCTTCTTTGGGGTTTTGCAAATTTAACAGCTCATCTACCTCGATATCAAGTGCGACAGCTAGCATTTTAACGGTCTGCAAATGAGGATTGACAGCCCCTTTTTCGATACGTTGAATGGTACGAACGGTTATTTCCGTTTGTGCCGAAAGATCTTCCTGCGAATAGCCTTTGCGTTTTCTGTGATAGATTAGATTTTTTCCTACTGAATTATTTTCCATATGTAAAGAATCTTGTTGGAGCAAAGCTACTGGTATAGTTTTGTCAACCACACGACATTTAGGTGTCACCTTTATGTCATTTATTTTTTAAGGTCATTTTTTATCTATAAAGACTGAATTATTGTCTTTTGCGTTCCCGGCTGGGTTCCATCTGGAAAATCGAACCTAATTCATAAGTTTCATGAACTACGTTTACGCCTTTTGTCTTAAGTTTTTCAAAAAGAGGGGTATCATATTCATTAAAACCGTTTCCATGAATCATCAGGTCGGTAAGTTCACTCAAACCTAGTAAACACTGTATATCACTGACGTTGTTTTCTTCAATAATGAGCCATCTCAGTTTTTCCAAATTGGATATGGGACCTATTTGTTCGATGTTGTTGTGGCTCAAGAAAAGCTTTTTTAAAAGGACTAGATTTTTAAGCGGCTCAAGATCTTCGATTCTGTTATGACTAATGTCCAGCCATTCCAAGCTCTTAATATCCTTCAGAAAATCTATTTTTTTTATGTGGTTTCCCCGTAATATCAAGACACCCAATTTGGGAAGTTTGGTCAGGGGTTGAAAATCTTCTATGGGGTTATTCATTAAATTGAGCTGCTCGAGTTTTGTTAGATTTTCAATTACATCTATATTCTCTACATTCCCATTTTCCAAGATTAAAACCCGTAGTTCCGACATATTCTGTAAAGGCTTGATATCCTTGACTTGATGTCCCGGAATCCAAATACCCTCCATTGATATTAAATCTTTTAATGGGGATAAGTCCTGTAATTGGTTGAATCCCATATTAAAGTTTTTCATCTTTTTCCAGTTCTTGGCAACGCCTATATCAGATATCTTATTAAAATGACAGTTAATATGGGTTAGGTTTATTAGAGATTCTAGAGGTTCAATATCCTCAATCTTGTTTTGCATCAAGGTCAAGCTTTTCAAATTTCTTAAATGTCCAATAGGGGAAACATCTGATATCTTATTCTTGTTTATCCAAAGGGTATTCAATTTTTTTAAGTGGATAAGTGGACTTAGGTCACTTATATTGTTATTGTGAAGTACAAGTTTTTCCAAATTTACTGCATGTTCCAAACCAGTTAAGTCTGTAATTCCCCTGCCGGATGCATTAAAGGACCGCAAGCTTTCCAAATCGACTTTAGTAATTCTTCCGTTTGGTTTATCAAAATATTCACGAATGGCATGTTCCAAATAAAAATCAGGGATGTCAACGCTGAGTTCCTTATCAGTAGATGTCTGGGCGAAGATGGTGCCCATGAGAAGTAGATTCCCTATTAAGGCTAAAATAGCGAAACGGTATTGGTTTGATTTCATGAATAGATGTTTAGAAACCAAATATGATATATTCCTTAGTGTATATCACTTGTCCAAACATCAATTAAGTACCATTTAATAATTTGAAACGTATTCCTTTCCAGTAAGTCCCTTGAAATAAGCAGATGGGGTCTTTGAAGTATGCTTTTTAAAAGCCCTATAAAAAGTGGTCTTAGATTTGAATCCAGCATTTTCAGAAATGGCCTCTAAAGTCAGGTGTTCCATTTTTCCGGTTTTGACCAATTTAATCACCTCTTGTATTCTGTATTCGTTGACAAAATCATTAAAAGTCTTCCCATGACTGTTGTTGATTAAGCCAGATAGTCTTACTGGGGTGATTCCAAGAATGGATGAAAACTTCGAAAGGGTCAACCCGTTATCAAGATACATTCTGTCCATTTCCATTTTCTTTGAAATACTTTCAATGACTTTCATATCATTCACTCCAATGGACCTATCCCTCCGTCGAAGGGATGAAAATGAGATGTAGGCAACCAAGGATATTCCATATAGTATGGCCGCATTATATATCTTGACCAACAGGGAAAATGAGAAGCCCAACCATTCATCTACTGGGCTACCCTTCCAATATCCATAGTATTTGCCCAAAAGCACTGAAATCATTTCAAAAAATACTCCTGCGGCAAGCAAAGCAATAAGTGTCCTGATCCAAATACTGAATTTTTTCTGTTCCTTGTTAAAAGGGTTCTTTTGTGCTTTACTGATTAGGGATAAGCTTAGTATAGTATAACCAACAACGAAAGCCATGAGCATTACATCGTGCATAGTTTGGATGGTAAAATAGCCAAAGCGCTTGGCCCAGACACCTTTGGGTTCCGGACTGGCAAACAACGTTCCAATCCAGATGAAAACAGAATAGAACCAAAACAAAAAGGGGAGTGCCAAATGGAACAGTATGTGTTTTTTGGTCAAAGTATCAGAAAACACGGACTTAACGTAGAGAAGTAGTAAGGGGAATACAAAAAGGTAGAGATAGAAAGGTATAAACCTCAAAAAATCATAATGGAGAACCAACTTTGAATTACCCACGAAAGGAGGGATTAAGGATAGTAGAAGAACAAACAACAAACCTAGAAGTATCCTATTCTCAACCGAGCGCCACTTCCTGTTCATGAAGATGAAAAGTATCATTAGAATGCATTGGAGCATTCCGAACAACAAGGCGATATTGGTCAAGTTGAAATCCGCCATAAACTCACGCTGTAAAACAGCTTATTTTAGATTAAAAGTAGGACTGTTGATGGAGCATAATTAAAATCCAACAACGAGAGATTCCCACCAAATTTTCAAGCAAAAACATTTCTGTACCATGAAAATGGTGCAAACAGGCTGAAAAGTAAAAACGGTATCATTACTCAGTTTCTAAAATAGTATGCACCCCATTTTCTAACTCATACAGTGTTGCGATTTCCTTATCGGTTAAACTTCTGTTGTAAATTGATAAATCGTCCATAAGTCCAATATATCCTAATCCCAAATAAATATTGGACTTAGCCAAATCCCAGCTAAAGGGGGTATCAATATTCTCTCGCGTACCCTTGAGTTGACCATTCAAGTATAGGGAAGCCTGCCCTTCAGTAGTATTTAAATTGGAAAAATTAATCAAAATATGTGTCCATTTGCCACTACCAAATGGTGGATTTTGTACTCCAGTAAGACGCTCATTAAAAATAGGATTCTCGTTATCCGGTCCTTCAGGATTTGGATTCCATACGTTACGATCTCCAATAACTCCTAAACGAAAATCCCGAGGATTTTCTTTGGTGAAATCAACCCAAATGGCTGCGTCATTATAACTTACATCCGTAATTTGAATGGGATCGCAATAACCGGGTTCTAAATCTGTAGCTGGATCTAAGCTTAACCAAAATGAGATTGCGCCACTCCAATTTTCTTTGCTATAGGCTATATTTTTTTCACTGGGATAATAAATACTTCCTCGGCTACGTGCTGCAAATGCTAAGCCATCACCATATTTGCCTTTGTCTTCTTGTCTGCTGATATCCGGTTTGTGCAATCCGACCTGTGCAGAATCCACTGCTTTTCTATTGGGAACGGTATACATTCGTGAGTCACCTAGTGCAAAATCTGCCTCGACTCCCTTATCAAAAGAAGCATAGAAGGTAAGTGCTTCTTTTAAATTGGTTTTGTTGGAATCAGAAACAGCCGGTTGTTCAGATTTTTTTTCCTGTTTACAAGCATAGAGGCTTACAATAAGAATAGTAATTATAAAAACGGATATTCTTCTTTTTGATGCAGTGCGCATGACGTATTAAAATATTGATGAGACCACTAAAAATACTAATTAAAACTAATGTACATGGTAATCGAAAATGTATAATTCTACCATTTATACTTAAATAATTCCTACGTAAATAAACGTTTAACGCAGGGGGTTAGTCTCTGACAATATAGATGCTTAGAACCAGCCTACATATGGACATGCTTCCTATTTTTTTGTTTTTAAGCTGTTGGTATGTTCTTCCAATGATTAGCTGCACAAGCATTTGAAATCGTTTTAAAATAGGCGGGTAGGGCAGGGAAACACCTTTTTGGAATGGATGGTTCAACAAGAACCAAATGCATCGTTGTAGATTGATATTTAGACGTTTGGACCTTTGATTGCACAATAAACTTTCGTAAATTATAAGGACACATGTCTGAATTAAATTGTTGAACTTTTAAAAGATAGAACTATGAATCCGTTAATGTTGTTTTTGATTTTTTTTGCTATCGTCCTATTCGCTGGAATACGGATTGTTTTTGAGTACAAGCGAGCCTTGAAATTCCGTTTTGGAAAATATGTTAAAACCCTACAACCCGGTTTTCGGTGGATAATTCCAATCGTAGAGACCATTCAGGTAGTGGATATCCGTGTAATCACCATCAATGTAGTTTCGCAGGAGGTGATGACAGAGGATAACGTACCCTGCAGTATTGATGGAGTAGTTTTCTTTAAGATAAAGGACCCAGAAAAAGCAGTGCTTGAAGTGGAAGAGTATGATTTTGCAATTACTCAGCTATCCCAAGCGGCCCTAAGAGATGTTTGCGGTAAAGTTGAACTGGACACTATTTTATCCAAAAGGGAGGAAATGGGCAAAAACATTAAAAGCATTGTGGAAACTGAAACCCATCACTGGGGAATTGAAATTATTGACGTAAAGATTAAGGATATTCAACTGCCGGAAAACATGAAGCGAATGATGGCCAATCAAGCCGAAGCAGAACGATCTAGGAGGGCTCGGATTATTCTGGCAGAAGCCGAAGAACAAGCCGCAAGTAAGCTTTTGGAGGCAGGAATACAGATTGACAAATCGCCCTCGGCCATTAAACTACGTCTCTATCAGACCTTGTCCAACATTGCGGCTGAAAAGAATTCTACTATTCTATTCCCCTTTCCAGAGGAGGCTCTTCCGAGGGATTTAAAATAATCCAATTTGTAAGTGTTAGTATCTAGAGCAAACATTATTTACTAATAAATTAGTATTTCTACTAAAATTTTAGTAGTATTGTTCAATAATTAAAGTATCCATGAAGAAATTGACAGAGCGTGAAGACCAGATAATGCAAATAATTTGGCGAACTGATGGCATCTTTATTCGAGATATTGTTGAGGAATTACCGAAGCCAAAACCCCATTATAATACCGTTGCGACGATCGTAAAGATTTTGGTCAAAAAAGGCTTTCTAAAATCTACAAAATATGGAAATATAGATAGGTATAGTGCCATAATACCCCTGGAAGACTACAGAAAGGAGCACGTCGAGGATATCAAGAAAAAATATTTCGGAAACTCTTTGACCAAAATGATGGCACACTTTGCAAAACAAGAAAAATTATCCGATCAGGAGATTGAAGAACTGATTACTATTATAAAATCAAAAAAGTCTTAGACCATGGTATTCCTATTCAAAGCTTCTTTAGTGATTTTGATTTTATGGCTCTTTTACAAACTGTTGTTGGAGAGGGAGAGTTTTTTTGCTGTAAATCGCATATATCTTCTAGCGAGTTTACTGATGGTTTTTTTACTTCCTTTTATTTCTTTGCCAGAAATGGCAAAACATCAAGGAGTAGTTGACAATTTGCTTGTAGAAACGCCCCTCAGGGAACCATCAAAAAGTTTTGTTTCACCTGTGGAATCCAAACCAGAAAATGTCAGATCAACTGATTATGTAATAGGGTCTGAAGAAAATAGTCCCATCAATGTTCAACCTTCCCAAACCAAAGGCATTGAATTTTGGCTGTTTTCCATTTATGTTTTCGGCGTGATTGTATTAACTGCACATCTACTCTTTCAATTGGCTACTGTTTTTATTCAAATTCGAAGAACGCATGATAAAGTTGATGATGTGGACTGTACGATAGTCAATCTTAATGATGATAATGGCCCCCGCTCTTTTTTTAAATATGTCCTTCTAAATCCAAAAAAGTACAATTCTGAAACGTATGAACAAATACTGGAGCATGAGAAAATCCATGTAAAAATGATGCACACAATTGACCTGTTAATAGCCGAAATTGCAATCATTATTCTTTGGTTCAACCCAATTATATGGTTTTTTAGGAAAGAGGTTGAGAAAAATATTGAATACCAAACTGATGCACTGCTACTAAAATCCACAGCAGTTGAAACGGAAAAGTATCAGTTGAACCTTATTGAGATATCCGTGGAGCGAAAGCCGCTCACAATTGTTTCGAATTATAATCAATCATTAATCAAAAAACGAATAGTCATGATGAACAAGAAGAAATCGAATACACACAGTTATTGGAAGTATGCTTTCATTGCACCAACCTTGGTAATAACTTTATTAGTATTGAATCAACCACTTTCAGCCAAGGTTCAACAAAAAGTTGTATCAACAGGGGAAAACAACCTTAGCGAAAGTTTTGAAAATGAATATGATGACCTTGACCGAGACCTTGCGCCCCTTTTGTATGCAGTTCGGAGAGGTGATTTTGAGCAAGTTAAAAAATTGGTCAACGAAGGTGCGGACATAAATTTTGTGCAAGAAGGCGAAGGAACCGCCCTAGTTTTGGCCATAAGGCACAACGAACTAAAAATAGCCCGTTATTTATTGGAAAACGGAGCTGACCCAAACCTCGGGACCGATAGTGATGGCCACCCTTTATGGTTGGCCGCTCGGAATGGAAACATTGGACTGGTCGAGCTTTTGGTTTCGAAAGGTGTTGATGTAAACAAAAAATTCTATGGAGACGGTAGTGCCTTGATTCAAGCTTGTAAAAACGGAGACATGGCCATGGTCAAAGCATTGGTCCGGTTAAAAGCGGATATCAATATGGGAGTTCGTGGAGACGGTAGTCCCTTGATTATGGCTTCCAAAGGCGGACATTTCAACATAGTCGAATATTTGGTTGGATTAGGGGCCGATGTAAACCAGGAAGTAAAAGGCGATGAAACTCCTTTGATAAATGCAAGCGAGCAGGGGCATCTTGATATAGTAAAATTTCTTGTTGAAAAAGGAGCAGATGTGAATAAAATATGTACTGAAAAACGGTATGATGGGAGTATTAGGGTCCGAACCGCCTTGTCAATGGCCGATAAAAAGGGACATGATTCCATTGTACGGTACTTGAAATCCAAAGGTGCAAAGGCCAATTGATAAAAAAATAGCCATAAGGGGGTTTAGTAATAGTTTTTTCAGCGTATTAAACCCTCTTATATAGCATATACTTAAAGGATTTTTACCATCAGCGAGGGCCTTCTTCTATTAACACCTTCCTTTTTTATTTCGACTACTCGTTTCGTAAACTCCTAACAGGATTTGCTCGTGCAGCCTTTATTCCTTGAAAGCCTACGGAAAGTAAAGCAATTAATGCAACAATAACACCGGCCGATAAGAACATCCACCATGTGATGTTTACTCTATACGCAAAATCTTGTATCCACCTGTTCATACCTAACCAGGAAATGGGAATGGAAAGTAGAAATGCGGGTACAAGTAGCATTAAAAATTCTTTGCCCAGCATCACTGCAATATCACTCGTCTTTGCACCCAAAACCTTTTTGACACCTATTTCCTTTGTCCTTTGTCTAGCCGTGTATGTGATTAGACCAATCAGCCCCAGGCAAGAAATCAATAAAGACAATATCGAGAAAATCAAGAGTATTTTTGAAAAACGTTTCTCGGCCTCGTATTGCATCTGGATATGCTCTTCCAGAAAACCATAATCAAATAGGGCTGTCGGAAAATTTTCTTTCCACACTCTTTCTACCATCTCAATAACTTGATTTGCATTTTCGATATCAACTTTCAACGTAATTCTTGAAAACCGATTTATAGGATAAATGAGCAAAGGTCCAATATTCTGTTTTAAGGAGTTGTAGTGAAAATTATTAGTAACACCGACTACAATCCCGTCTTGGCCGTCTATATTAAAAGGTTTTCCAATAATCTCCTCGATATTTTCAAGCCCCAGCACTTTTGCCGCCATTTCATTCAGGATAACGGGACGTGTCTCAGTCTCAATTTCGGTTTCGGCAAAGTTTTTACCCGCCAATATTCCAATTCTGTGTACATCAAAGAAATGACGATCCGCACCAAGGGACGAAGTCGTTAATGAAACGGGATTTCCGTTCGTATCAACGGTTACCGCATCTTCTTGGTCAATGCTACCTCCCAACATGGTGTTGGAAACCGTAATTCCAGAAATAAGGGGACTTTGCAAAAGTTGATTTTTAAAAGGACCATAACCATTTACCACATCTGAATTTCCATTTACTCGTAAGACAAGATGGGCGTCTTCTTTATATCCAAGGTCCTTGGTACTAATAAAAGACATTTGGGAATACATAATTACAATACTTGCAACCAAAACAAGGGTGATAATGAATTGGAATGTTATCAATGCCCTGCGCAGTGCCATACCAAAAGTCCCTGACTTATAAGCACTTTTTAGGGTTTTTGCAGGACTAAATGAAAGAAGAGCAATAGTTGGATAAATACCGGAAAGAAGACCCAACAAGAACGTGATTCCTATCAAAAAAGACAATAGAAAAGGAGAGGTAAATAGATTAAGACTTTTCCCCGTAATTTCTTGAAATATGGGTTGCAAAAATATTGAAAGTATCAATGACAGGAAAAGAGCGATAAACGTCATTGTGACGGATTCCAATAGATATTGAGATACCAAATGTCCCTTACCGGCCCCAATTGTTTTTTTGATCATTACTTCTTTTGCCCTATCTAGCGATATTGCTGTTGCGAGGTTGGTGTAATTAATGCCTGCCAAGAGCAATATCAGAATGCCTATCACCGAAAAAACATAAACTTGGTTAATATTACCAGTTGCCGCTATTTCATTTTGCAAATGGGATTTAAGATGGATGTCTTTTAAGGGTTGCAAATCGTATGAAAGGGACAATTGGTTTGTATCACTGTGGTTTCTACCATAGGACTGTGTGATTTTGTTGGAAAGTGATTTGGGATCAACTCCTTTTCTTAATAACAAATAGGTGTAATAGTTGATTTCGTCAAAACCTTGTGGGGTTAATATTTCCGGATTGGAAACTTCTTCTGTTTTGAAGGAAGCCAAAATATTAAAAGTAAAATGGGAATTCTTTGGAGGGTCGGGCATTACGCCGGTTACTCTATATGGCGTTCCCAAACCAGTGCTATCGTTCATGAAAATTGTGAGGCTTTCACCCATTGGATTGGAATCACCAAAGTACTTTCTTGCGATGGATTGGGTAAGTATGATAGAGTACGGTTCTTCCAATGCAGTGGTTACATTACCTCGAGATAGGGAGTAACTGAATACATCGAAAAAGGATGGATCGGTCATTAGAATGTTCGATTCCAATATTTGTTCGTTATCATGGAGTACCAACTCATCTCGGTGCAAATCCAGACGAACCGTATTTTCCACTCCGGCAAAGTCTTCAACAATACTACTTGCCATTTGCGCGTTGGACATAGCAGATTCAGAAAAGTCAAACCCCGTCCTTGAAGTTGTGGTCAGCCGGTAGATATCTTCAAACTTCTCATGGAACCGGTCATAGTTCATTTCATCATTTACCCATAGCGCAATTAGTGCAAAACAAGTCAATCCAGCGGTTAGACCAGCAATGTTCAAAGTGGAATGGACCTTATTTCTACCCAGGTTTCGCCTTACACCTTTAAAATGGTTTATAATCATGATGTTTAATTTATTGTTGGTCCGAAAGAATGAGGTTCGCTAAAACGCTATAATGACTGATTTGCAAACGCTTTAATTTCATGGAATACTAAAACGGTTGTATTCAAAAATAATGCCCCAGTTATAATGGATTCATAATCAGTTATTTATATTTTAAAAGTCTAAAATTGGGAACTATCACGTCCAATGTTTGGACACAAAATGTCAAATTATTTTACATTTAGATTGCTTTAAAGCTATTACATCAATCAAGTCTTAAGTTTCAAACAAAAACCATACAAATGTATGATGCTTAAATGTGTAGGGTGACACCTGTCCATCTTAGAATAATCGAAGGCAGATTACTAGAGCTTTGGTACGTTATAAAAAGGAAAGTCTAGCAGACCTTTTCTTTTTTGAGTGAGATGGTGCATTGGTCAAGTTAGCACCGCACTCCATGGAAAATTTCTTTTAAAAATCTTCTTTAATGAAGTAATGGAATACGGTTTCTGCCAAATCGTAAAAGAATCCTCCGGAGCTCTTAGAGCCGAGTAGGAGAGTAGGGGAAGTAAAAGCATATGAAATGACGTAGAATTAGAATGCTTATTTTATGGTTTTGCTAAAGCTTCCAATTTTTCAAAAACAACAACCTTGTACATAACACTTACCGGAACTTTCTTATCTACAATCAATAAATGTGTTCGGGTAGCCTTGGTAACCCTATCCAAATTGGCAATATAGGATTTATGTGTGCGCTGGAAATTTTCAGATAACAATGTATTGATATTAATAAGCGTCTCTGTGATAAGATACATTCTTGAATCGGTAAATATTTTTAAATAATTTCCAAAGCTCTGAATGTATAGAATGGAGTTATACGCAATATTTACCGGTACACCATCATGTTTTATTTGAAGTTCTTCCTTGGAGTTGTTTTTTTTGGACTCCCTTGTTTTTGGTGCCTCTACCTTATTTATCGCCTTTAAAAAACGCTCAATCTTTATGGGTTTTAATAAATAATCTACAACACCATAATTATAACTTTCCAGCGCATACTCCGAATAGGCAGTGGTTAAAATAACTTTAGGCGGATTTATCATAGACCTCAGGATTTCCATGCCGTTAAGTTCTGGCATTTCTATGTCAAGAAAGATAAGGTCAACCTCGTTTTGCTGTACAAAATTGATAAACTCAAGTGGATTACCCGTACTTAATACCAGTTGGAAGTTGTTAATTTTAGAACAATACTCTTCCAACACCTTACGTGCCAGTATTTCGTCGTCTATGATACCAATTTTAATCATTCGTTGTTTATTACTGGGCGTCTTTCAAATGAATGGATAAATTTACAGAATATGCTCTTTCTGTATCCTCAATTCCTAGTCTATGCGAATTAGGGTATAACAGGTTTAAACGTCTTCTAACATTTTCAAGACCCAAGCCATTTCTGTCCAATCTGACATAGCTACTGGGTTTGGTATTGGTAATCTGAAAATGAAAGACATCACTTTTAACCGTGGCTACAACATCAATCGCACTCTGTTCATTGGTAGCTTGCGCCCCATGTTTAATGGCATTTTCAACAAAGGGTATAAGTAACATTGGTGGTATGTTATAATTGGATGAATCCCCCTCAATTAAAAATTCAATTGTACAACGTTTGCTTAACCTTTTTTCTTCAAGCAATAAATAGTTCTCAATAAATTCAAGCTCTTCTTTTAATTGAACAGTGTCTTTTTTAGCACTTTCCAATTGATACCGCATTAATTCTGAAAGTTGCATGACCACCTCAGGTGTTTCTCTGGATTGCTGTCTGGAAAGCGCATAAATGCTATTCAATGAATTAAATAGAAAATGGGGATTTACCTGTTCCTTTAAATAGGTAAGTTCCATCTCTTTTTGTAATTTTTCCTTCTCTTCTTTTTGTTTTTGCATGCGTACATTTCTTCTCAATAAAAAGATGGCCATACCTGCTCCAGTAGTATAAAGAAGAAAGAAAAAGAATTTAGAAATACCCAACCAGCCATCTTTCTCATATGCTCTTAAATAAGAAACAAAAAGTATACTTGCCATGAGTAAGATGCCGTATAAGAAATAACGTTTCTTATCTAAAACATAAGGTATAAGAACAAAATGATTGATCCATATAACGGCCATAATAATAATAGCATAGCTAAGTCCCCATAAAAAAAAGGAAAGCCACGTATCATAGCGATCTATGAGCATCCACCCACTCAATAGCTCAAGAACGAGTACCAATACAAAGGCCCCTAAATTAATAAGAAGGGTATTCCGCAAAGACTTTTTCATCATCATCCCTTTATTTGGTATTAAAGGAGGAATAAAGATACTGTCTTGAAATTCACGATTACATAATTTCTATACAAAGGCTGCATGTCCATGATGAAATGCTTTCATCATATAATTGGTTCATTGATATAATTCTAAGAAGTAAACATGAACTAAGACCTAATTTTAGAAGCCATTTAGCAGCTTGCTAAAGGTCTACATACATCATCAACAAAAAATTTCAAAATGAAAGTCAATAAATTATTTGTACTAGCGGTAACAATAATTACAAATACTGCCTTTGCCCAAGAGAATGGCAAAAAAGCAACTACATCAACAACAAACAGCGCTTCCTTCGTATCACCACAGATTCAAGTTATCCCTATAAAAGATACCAACACAGCGAGGAACTATGAACTTTACATAGAGTTGCCAGAAGGTTATGAGGAGAACACCTCTAAAACATATCCAGTCCTTTACTATACAGATGCCAAATGGCATCTCGAAATGCTATCTGGGGCCACGGAGTATCTGTTGGAAGATATTATTCTGGTTGGAATTTCATGGCGGAAGGACATCGGAAAAGATTTATTGGAACAATACGGGGCGCATGCCAGCCGATTTACCGATTATTCATTCTGGAAAAAGTCAAACCCGAATCATCCTTTGCTAAAATTTGGACAGGCCGAAAATCATTTGGCATTTATACGGAACGATGTGATCAATTATGTCGATACAAACTACCGTACTGACCCCAACAGTCGTAGCTACTTTGGTTACTCACTGAGCGGAGGATTCGGTGCTTATATACTGCTTACGCAACCCGAGACTTTTGATAATTACATTCTTGGCAGTCCATTGAGCAAAGGCACAATGTCCTATCTGTCGGAGATCAATGCCAAACTTGTAGCTGCCGAGTCGGATAAGGACAAGACATTGCATGCCAATGTATTTATGGCATACGGCACCTTAGAGAAGGAAAGGGATGAAACTACTGAGGAATTTAAGGATTTACTTAGGGATAGAAAACATTTGAAGGTATCCCTGCAGAGTAAAACCATTAAAGGTGATCACCAAACCGCTTTCCCAAGGATAGCTGTAGAAGGCGTCGCCTGGCTGTCATCCTCAATGTCACCTGTTGCAGTTGATGACTATGATGCTTCGTTCCGGGAAATCCCCCACCTTAATAATGCCTTTGTTAGCACAGCTCCCGAAGATAGGGAAGATGGGATATCAGTTGGTGAATTAGCCTTAGATACTAATGAAAAGAACGCCATCCTAAATGTTGCCCAAGAGATTTTTGAGGATACATATGGGAACTACGATGCCCTGCTTATTTCACACAAAAACAAACTTGTTTTTGAGTCCTATTATAAAAAAGGGCGTATCAATTTACCGCATGGACAAGCTTCCGCTGTAAAAGGATATACGAGTATGATCTTGGGAAGAGCTATTCAGTTAGGCTATTTGAGCATGGACGATCTAGACAAACCTATAACGGAGTTCTTGAAGAACCTAGATTCTAAAAAATTTACGAAAGGGACCGAAAAAATCACGTTGCATAAGGCATTGACTATGCAAGGGGGATTAACGATTGACCGCGAAAAATGGAAAGAAGTTGAAAATGATTCTGTCAAACTAAAAAGGCAGGGGTTGGTGCAGACACTTTTTGAACGTAGTAAGCCCATTACCAATGAGACTCAGACCTATTTATACGGTAATTTTAATCCCATGATGGTTATGACCGTTATTGATGCCGTGGTGCCTGGAACAGCTGAAAACTTTATCCAGGAAGAATTTCTCGACAAACTCGGTATTACCAATTACCAATGGTCTAATCATGCCAGTGGTTTGCCTCAAGCGGGATGGAGGGCTAGTATTATGCCTCGTGACATGCTCAAGTTTGGACAATTAGTGCAAAACGAAGGTAAATTGAATGGGGAGCAGTTCATTTCTGCAGCCTATCTAAAAAAAGCTACTAGTGGTATTGTGAAACCTGCGATAGATTGGATGCCCAAGAATTATCGTTATGGCTATTTTTGGTACTATACCCCAGTACAGGTTGGAAACAAAAGCTATGATATGACCTTGGCTTGGGGAGGCGGTGGACAGCGCGTTATAGTAGTAGAAGAACTTGATTTGACTATGGTCATCTCAGGTTTTGACCGGGATGATGACAAAATTATGAAGCCTATTTTTGAAACCGTTGTACCGGCATTTGCCAAAAATTGAATTATTTTTAAGGACCTAAAGCGTTAAAAGATTTAAACGGCCCCAGACCTGTTCTGGGGTCGCTTTTTTATGAGTTGTACCTACATAAGGATTCTCAATTAAGAAACGACAACCAAAGTAATTTTATACTTCGGTAGGCCTCAGCACAGGCACCATGGCTAATCATGGAATATTAATGTTTCATAATGTACCATGTTATGTAACTTGAGCTTTGGTAAAAGCGAAAGTTTGTACATCACTCCCTGAAAAATTTCTTCTAAAAATCTTCTTCAAAAAAAGGTAATGGAACACTTTTTACACGACCCGAGGTAGGAGGGGAGGGTAATGTGTGTGGAATGGGATATGATAAACATTTGTATCTTTACGACGTCTACACGGTTTTAGGAAAATTCTAAAACAATTATTTATCGATAAGGAGTCGCTCACAAGTCCAGCGGCCACGAAAGTACCGCTTCCAGTCCTAGACTGTGTAGACAGGGCTGACGGGGTGGCTCCGCTTTTAAAATTTTCTTTATGTCTACAAGAAAAAACCAAATCCATGATGAATGGTACCAACAATTACAAAAGGAACTTAACGTTGGAGACTCAAAACAAAAGCAAGCAATACTTGAAATTATTGCCACAATTGATGACTATTTTGACGTAAATTCTTTAGAAGGCCATATCGATGGTTTGCATAGCATGCTATCTGGTAGTATTGAAAACAAAGTATTGGGCTTATCTAAAAAGCACATTTTTGACTGTGTATCTCTAACATCTGTTCATATCAATTTTTTATTGAAATTGTCATCTAGGCTTTCTGTGCTCAAAGCCTAAAAACCCCTATTGAATGGTTAAAAGTCCTTCTAATTTATATATGTTGGAAGGATTTTTTGTTTGACATCAACAAACTATTTCTTGTAGTTAAAAATTGCGGAAAAACCCCAGAATTTCTAAGGTTTTTGTGCAGCAGATTTTCGTATTCAATTTTTATATTGAAGTACTCCAAAACGATTGACTTACTTCCTTTTGTTTTCTCCCCCATAAATACCTATAAACGGGTATTGAAAATGTCGATTGAAATTAGAATTTTCGAGCTTGACCAACTACTAAAATATTATTTGAACACTAAATAAATATCATAGTCATGAAGCATTATCACTTTTTACTTTTAGCATTAATAACCTTTAATATTAATGGACAAGTTAAGTTAAAGTTCAACAATACCTTGGACGAACAGATAGTGGTTAAAGTAAGGCATGGTGAAATTTCTACTCCAATTGAAAGTATGTCCGAAGTATTTACACAAACTATGCAGGCCAATTCTGAAACACCTGACTTCATTAGACTTAGAGATGTTCGAAAAGGACAAAAATTCGTTGTTCTAGGGCAAATTGGAACTAAAGGTCTTTTCAAGTTTTTTGAATCTACATTATTGAGAAGAAACAGTGAGCATATTATTACTATGACCGCCACTATGGATGAGGTTGGGAATGATGAAATATCATATCAGAATCTTTTAAAAGCAATAAGTGACACCCCACCCGAGAATTCCAGAAAAGTAATACCTGCAGATGATGCATATAATACATTCTTTGGTGGTTTATCGATTAGAGACAAAGAAGGTAATGAAATTGATAGAATTGATGCGTCCGTCTTAAAAGCCGTTAAAAACCCTATCCAGTATGGTAATCTTGATAAAAAGATTGAGGCTTTTTTTACTGGTAGCTTCTTAACAAAAAATAACGGTGAAGTACCAGGCATAGCATCCGCGTCAATTGCAGTAAATAGTAGCAGGGGTTATAAGTTGAAATATGATCTCAATGATATTGGTACAAGAGTTTGGTCTGGGCCAAATGGAAAGTCTATTGATGAACTTTTTTCTCAATTGAATCCAATTGTAAAGAATGGAGTTGTAAAAAGATATTTGGCCGATACTACATTGACAATGCATCAACTTGACCATTTATATTTATTTCAGTCAGCAATTATCAGTGTAGAGAAATACAAAAGTTCAAAAACAATTATTGATGCCACTGTGCCAGTTTTCTTATCTAGTAGTTCTGCCTTCGAAAAAGAGGAGGGAGGGGACGATACCACAGCTTCGACAAACACGGTATTGAATATTTGGTCCAAAAAAGATGTCACGTATCTACTTGTCCAAGCTGCTAAGGACTACCTTGAGAAACAAAAAGAGATAATAGCCATTGCAAAGTCCAATATGGAGGCCCAAAAAATTGCAGAAGCGGTTATTGGTAAAAACAATGCAATCACGCCGGTTGAGAAAGTATCCAAAACTGCAATACTCAATAATGTAGATAAGGAAATTACAAAGGCAACCAAGAAACTACTAAAAATTAAATTTTAAACGATGGCGGGAGGTTTTAATTTTAATAAGTTTTCCAAATTTTTGAAATCGTTTTGGGGCATATTGGCTTCTTTTAGTGTTGTACTGCCTACAATCATTTATTTTTCAAATACATCTCATATTAAAGATTCAGTTCTATCTGAATTCTATATAGGGATTCCCACTTCATTTGCTTTGCTATCGATTCCTTTCGTGTTCTTATATGAGGATAAGCTTTCTTCTTTGGTCAAAGTTAGAAAAACGTCTATAATCTTAATTGTGGTTTCTTTCATTTCACTTTTTTCGTTTTTGGCAATTAAAAGTCTTTTTGTGAAGGATATGAAGTACTCATATACTGAAGACATGCAGGTAATAAGAGTTTCAACAAGTCAAAAGGGAGAAATTCTAACTGAAAGGTTCAATTCAATTAATGATGACAGACCTTTTCGTGAAGAAAAGGCGGTAAATATTTTAGAATACTGCAGTTTAATGCTATTCACCATTAGTGTAATTTTTTTAACAACTGCTTTTTCTGGTTTAGGGGTATTCTTTTATACAAAAAGTGCTAATTCATAGAAACTGATTGTCAAATGAGAGTATTATCCAAATCAAGATTTAAAATAGGCCTAGAGTGTCCTAACAAATTGTTTTATACAGGTAAAAAAGAATATGCTAATCAGAAAGATCAGAATCCTTTTTTGGAGGCATTGGCGAAAGGAGGGTTTCAGGTTGAAGAATTAGCTAGATTATATTATCCAGGTGGTCATCTTTTAGAAGGAGAGGATTGGGATTATCTAAAGCATTCGGAACATACCAAAATATTACTTAAACGAGATAATGTCATCCTATACGAAGCCGCTTTCTTATATGATGGACTCTTTATTCGAACAGATATTATAGTTAAAAAAGGAAATCAAGTCGAATTAATTGAGGTAAAGTCAAAATCATTTGAACCTAATAATGAGCACATTTTCATTGGAAAAAGAGGGGGGATTGATAGTAAATGGAAACCCTATTTATTTGATGTTGCCTTTCAAAAATACGTCATGCAACTCTGCTACCCACAATGGGAAATAAAGTCATTTATTCTGATGGCTGATAAAACACAAGAAGCATCCATTGATGGGTTAAATCAACTTTTTAGAATTACAAAACAAGCAAATAATAGAACTGGAGTTAATGTATTGGTTCAATCTAAAAGTGAATTAGGGAATTCTATATTGGGAAGGCTTGAAGTTACCGATATTGTGGAGAACATTGAAAATGGAAAACATATATATTCCAATGGGTTAAATTTTGTTGATGCTATTGAAGAATATAAACAAGCATATATTAATGATCAGTATAAAAATGTTCCAACTTCATACTCAAAGTGTAATAAATGTGAATTCAAAATCACGAAAGAAAGTAACGAAACTGAACTTAAATCTGGTTTTAAAGAGTGTTTCATAAGGCAACATAATTGGAGAACAGAGGATTTCAATAAAACCAGTTTGTTCGATATAAGTGGAATAGACTGGAGAAAGTCAGCCAAACTATTTGACAGCAATAAATTTTTTGTAGAATTAATGACCCAAGAAGATATTGGTTATAAAGAAGAGGTAGGTAAGTTGTCAAATACTGAAAGAGCCTGGATACAAATAGAAAAAGCCGTGAACTATGATTCTTCAATTTATGTTGATAAAATAGGGCTAGCAGAAGAAATGAACAAGTGGAAATTTCCACTGCATTTTATTGATTTTGAAACATGTACTGCAGCTTTACCTTTTTCAAAAGGGCGAAAACCATATGAACAAATTGCCTTTCAATTTTCTCATCATTCCTATGAAAAGAGTGGTGATATTCTCCATTGCTCAGAATATATAAGCAATAAAGCAGGGTATTTTCCAAATTTTGATTTTATACGCGAATTAAAAAAAGTCCTTGAAAATGATGGTGGAACGATTTTTAGATTTCATAATCATGAAAACACCGTATTAAATGCAATTCACTACCAACTAATGGAATCAGATGAAAAAGATAGGGACTCTTTGATTGAATTTATTGAAAGCATTACACACTCCACAGGGAAAAGCCCAAATAAATGGAAAGGAGAAAGAGATATGGTCGATCTATGGCAGGTAGCAAAGAGCTTTTACTTTAATCCAGCAACAAATGGTTCAAATTCCTTAAAAGACCTGCTACCCGCAGCACTTTATAGCAGTGACTTCTTGAAAAACAAATACTCAAAATCTATCGGTGATATCTCTTTGACATCAACAAACTTTCCAAATAATTTTGTTTGGTTAAGATGGGGAGATGAAGGACAGTTAATCAATCCATACGACTGTCTTCCTCCTGTCTTTGATGATTGGACTGAAGAAAAAATTGAGCAATCAATTTCTGAAATTGAAAACATTAATGACGGAGGTGCAGCTTTAACTGCCTACGGCAAACTTCAATATACCGATATGTCGAAAGCAGAAATTGAGGAAATAACCTCGGCTTTATTGAAATATTGCGAATTGGATACCCTAGCAATGGTAATGTTATATGAACATTTTAAAGAATTAGTTGTTTGATATTATGCCAAAAAATAAAGAGGCTTTAAAAAGGTATAGAATAATTCACAATGTACTTAGAAGGGGAGGTAAGCATAAATCAACTCGAATCGTAGAAATTTGCAATGATGCTGGAATTCCGGTAAGATTAAGAACTATTCAGAAGGACTTGGAAGATTTGGCCGAAGACACGGAACTTGGCTTTTTTCTTCCAATAAATAAGGATACTGCTACCAAAACATATTATTATGAAGAAATCCCAAAACATATATTTCCTTCATTAGAATTAGAACCAGATGAAATAAGTGCTCTACTTTTTTACGCTAAAACAATAAGTCAGTATAAGGAATACCCTCTCTTTAGTGAAATTACCAAAGCGGTAAAAAAGGTAATAGAAAACTCAAATATCTCGCCAAATGTTAAAGAATTATTTGAGAAGGAAACTATTTTAGAAACCGAGAAACACCCATTAATTGGTGGAACAGAACTTATTGCTGATATTTTAGATTCTATTGCTAAGAAAAAAGTATTAGAAATAGACTATCAAAAGTTCGATGACGAAATTAAGAGACATAGGGTAAAGCCAATTTTACTTAAAGAAGACAAAAAATTATGGTACGTAATTAGTGTTAATTACAAAAATGAAAGTCTAATTACTTTAGCACTTGATAGAATCGTAGATGTTTCAATTTTAGATGAAGAGTTCCAAGCAATTGAGTTCGATAGCGTAGAATACTTCAAGTATTCTTTTGGCATAACTGTATCTCACAAACCACCTATTGAAGTTGTTATTTCCTTTAATCCTGATCAAGGTAACTATATAAAAGCTCTTCCCATCCACAACACACAAGAAATTTTAGAAGACGATGACATGAAGTTTATTATAAAGGTTTCTGTAAAACCTTCATACGAGTTTTACTCGAAAATTTTAAGCTATGGAAAAACAGCTGAAATAGTCTCACCAGCCTTTCTAAGAGCAGAATTCATTGATATTTTTAAAGGTGCCTTAAGTAACTATATCTCAAAAAAATAAATTCTTTATTAATTTTTTTCATGGCGAACATAGGTTGCGTCATGTCGTCTTTTCTTCGTAGCGATTAATAATATTTTCATTTAAGATTTTTGTTATGAAGAAAAAAAGAAATACCTACAATTACAACCTTAAAGTTGGAAGAAAAATTGTTTACAAGGGAACAACAAGTAATCCAGAATTAAGAGAGGTTCAGCATAGAGAATCTGGTAAAAAATTTACACATATGCAAGTAGTTGGAAGAGCAAAAACGCCAACCGGAGCTATCAGAGAAGAAACACGTCAGTTAAAAAATTATCGCAGAAATCATAGTGGTAATAATCCTAAGTACAATCAAAAAAAGAATGGTTAACCCAATATTTCGAATCTCAAATGGCTATTCAGAAACTACCTGTAAAGAAACTTGTTGAATTTAGAAGATTGTCTAAATCGCAAAAAACGACTTTTACTAACAGATTAAAAGTTGCTAAAAAATCCGTTTCAGATGGGGGAGGAAATTATTGGGTAAGAAGTATAAGTGCAATTAGTGGTGCTTTTAGAGAAAATGACAAATCACATATCACGGATAAAATAGATGAGGTTTCGGCTCTTTATAACCTAAACACGACACCCCAAGTTAAGAACATGTATAGGAGGAATATCGAAATACTTGAAAAATATATTGACTTCGATTTTTCCCACTGGATGCCATCACCGAATTTAACTTTTTTATCAAAACCAAAGTCTGTTTTAGACATGAATGGTTTACCCATTCAGATTTTACCACAACATATATTTTCTTATGGAGCAAAGAATAATAAAAGTATTGGTGGAATCTGGCTTGTTGTTTGGCAGGAAGGATTCAAGCCAAGTGATTTGGGTATTTACTCGGAAGCTTTGTATAGATTTTTATCATCTTATTACTCTGAAGATTATATAGTTAATCCCTCTGCCTGTATGACTATTGATATTGCAAATATTCAAGTAGTGGGTTATGATAAAATTTTAAGTGGTGACATTCCCTCTACAATTGATGAAACCATGAAATCTCTAAAAGAGTACTTATAATTTAAGCGATTAAGAATTCGGGGCAGGAAGAAAATGCGGGCTGGCGCTGGGGTGAATTTGTGGCTTGACACAAAGAGCCATTGCCCTGGGCTTTGTGTAAGGGCATAGCCCAATAGCGTAGCTATTAAGACACAAAGGGAGCGAGGAAGCATATTTTCTTCTTGATTTTTTGTTTCTTTTTTATCAAGAAAAAAGAAAGGAAAGAACAACGAAAGGCTTCAATCCTATTTGACATAATATTAGAAGCACCCACAAAAAAAGCTAAATCGGAGGAGGATATGAGCAAGTGCTTAGAAATTTACGCTCCGCTAAATTTTAAGCTTTTGCGGCAAGCTGACGAAATGCTCCTGAAATTTTTCTTCTCCAGATCTCCAATTAAACCAAATGTTTCAATAATAACGAAAAGTTGAGCTTTTAATGGCGCTGGCCAAGTGGCTGAGAATTGCGTATAAAAATAAATGCTTGGGCATTTACTTTTTATGAAAGCAATGTGCTGTTGGCCGAGCGGCTATTTTACATAACGGCAAATTATAGATACAAATGAAAACATGCGGCGCAGCCGACCGCTAGGCAATGTTTCATGGCCCTGTTCCTAATTCCCATAGATGACGAAAGGTTGAGGGATATTTTACATAATAGAATTATAGCTATCAAATGGATAAACAGCTGGAAAAGCAAAACAATACATTTGTACTATAATTTATATTATGTCAAATAGAATTTTTAATAATCCAATCTTTGTCCAGAACCAAAGACTTATAAACCAATCTGTAAGACACCACCTTTCACCCCAATATTTTTAAAAACTCAATCATTTGCCGTATTTTAAGGTATGCTATCAAATGAAAAAGAAATACGCCTCCCAAAGTTTAGGTTTACGGCTACAGTCATGTTGTTATGTCTCTTCGCAACTTCTAGCCACGCACAGCTAGGCTCTATCAAAGTTGTTGAGTCCAAATCGAAGAATCGGATTACCTTTTTTGCCGAGAACAGAACCTACACAGACTATGATGTACTTTTTGAGGTTAAGGGCAAGAATTTTAGACAGAGTGCGGCCAAACCTAGATGGATTCGGGTTCCCGCCGCCTCCAAAGTACATTTAAAGACCATTATTTTACTTCGGGATAAAACACCCGTATACAGCAAAATCTTCAAAAAAAGAGACAGTTTGTCAAAACGGGCGGTGAAAAAAGAGTACACGAAATTGGACCTCCCGCCTCCTAAAGTCAAGCCAAAAAAGCAAATCACCATCTATACTTTTGACGGTTGTAATAGCTGTGATAGTATCGTCAGCAAGCTCAATGCTCAAAACTTCTTGTTTCGAAGTGTTTCCTTGGATGAAAAACCCGACGTAAAAGAGCAATTGGGTAAATACTTGTCCAAATCTGTCCCTGAAATGGATTCGTTGTCTTCCCCAATAATTAGCTTGGGCGGTAAACTCTACAGTTGGATTACCGATTTTGACCAAATGATGGAAGAAGTCGAAAAAGAATGAGACCTCTGCAGCTCCCCATAGTATCAATTCAGAGCTACACTTCTATCGTAGGTTACCCGGTAAATTGCATCCCCATAGTCGTCCGATATAAGCATGGAACCATCTTCCAAAAATAAAATGTCCACAGGGCGCCCAAACTGATCTTGGCTGTCATGGTCTAACCAACCTTCCAAAAATGTGGTATAGCTAACCGCTTTATTGTCTTCCAACTCCACTAACGATATCTTGTAGCCCACTTTTTTGGAACGGTTCCAGGAGCCGTGTTCCGCTATAAATGCTTGGTTCTTATATTTTTCTGGAAACATATCCCCAGTGTAAAACTTGACACCCAACGGTGCTGTATGCGCACCCATAGCCTGAACTGGCGGGATAAAATCCTTACAGGGTCTTTGGTCTCCAAATTCGGGGTCCTTTACAATGCCACCATGGCAGAACGGATAGCCAAAGTGTTGTCCTTTTTCAGTGATTCGGTTGAGTTCACAAGGTGGTATGTCATCCCCCATCATATCACGACCATTGTCAGTAAACCACATTTCTTTGGTTTCCGGATGCCAGGTAAATCCAACGGTATTTCGAACTCCATGGGCATAGATTTCCCTATTGGAGCCATCGGCGTCCATTCTGGTAATTGTAGCGTAACGCTGGTCTGCCACCGTGCTATCGCAAATATTACAAGGTGCACCTACCGGAACATACAGTTTATTGTCAGGCCCAAACGCGATGTATTTCCAACCGTGATGAAATTCTGTGGGATAGTCATCATAGATTACACTGGGTTCGGATGGATTGTCCAATTCCTCCTCGATATTGTCGTAGCGCAATAATCGATTTACTTCGGCCACATATAGCGAACCATCTTTAAAGGCAATTCCGTTGGGTACTTCCAAAGTCGAGTCCAAAATCATAACTCGGTCCGCCTTGTAATCGTGGTCACGATCTTGTATAGCATAGACTGTTTTATCATTTCTAGTGCCCACAAACAGTGTCCCGTTGTTTCCCATGGCCATGGAACGTGCCCCGTCTATTCCATCGGCATATACCTCTACCTTAAAGCCTTCTGGGAGTTTTAAACGTTCAATGGGTAGTTCCGAAGCTAGTTCTTCATATTGTTCGCCTTCTTGTGATTCTTTTTGGGCCGCTTTCTCCTTACATCCCGCAATAAAAAGGATGGCCGATACTATGGTAAGTATCGAATATGAAAATTGTTTCATATAGTATTTCTGTATTGTTTTGGGTTATTTGACTTGATTAGAAAGAGTCTTCAAACAATTGCTGAAGACTTTGCCAAGATTTGACGTCTGCTTCTGCATCATAGGCCAAGGGCAATCCAAATTTCTCTCCATTGGCATCTGCCTCTTTACTAGTAAAGCTATGCTTTACTCCTGGATACGCAATGTATTGATAATTAGCACCTATAGAATCCATAGAAGCCTTAAAAGCCTCAATGGACTCTGGACTTATAAATGGATCGTCTGCACCATTGCAAACCAGAACATTGGCTTTTAAATCAGCACTGGGCATAACGGGAAGTTGCACCCCGCTGTGGAATGCTGCAACCGCATCCAAATCAGCTCCGGCATTGGCCATGGTAAGTGCCACGCTGCCTCCAAAACAATATCCAATGGCAGCAATTTTTTCTGAATCCACGGATTCGTGGGCTTTAAGTAAATCCATAGCGGCATTAAATCGCGCTGTTGCCTCTGGAAGATTGGTCATTACACTCATAGCAAATTTTCCAGCATCATCTGGATGTTCTGCCAATTTACCATCACCATACATATCTACAGCTATAGCCGTATATCCCAGTTCGGCAAGCATATCAGCCCGCTCACGGACATAATCGTTATGGCCCCACCATTCGTGAATGATAAGGACCCCAGGACGTTTTTCTGTCGCATTTTCATCAAAAGCAATATATCCCTTAAGGTTGGTAGAATCAGAAGCGTAGGAGACCTCCTCCCCTTTTACTTTGACAGGAAGATCTTGAGAAATTTCTTCAGTGGTTTCTGTAGAAGCTTTTTTCTGCTTACAGGAAGCGGCAAATACTAGTCCAAAACATAGCAAGAGTACGGTCAATTGTTTCATTGTAATTGTTTTTTTGAGAGTGATAAAGATAGCCAAAGCAACGCAATCCTATAAATGAAAAAATTCAAAATGCCAGATAGCGAAAAATGCTGTGAAGGCGGAATATGCATGAAATTAAAGTCGTAAGAAACACTATGGCATTTCACATAATATGTTTAAAAAATTTAACCCACCTCTCTGGTAGTTTGTAAGGGGGATAACGTACAGGGAGGTCTCCCCAGTTTGGTTTTTTCACGATAGCTTTTTTATGCGAAAAAAGTTGAAAGGAGTGTTTACCGTGATACCCTCCAATTCCTGACTCCCCTACTCCTCCAAAAGGAAGATTTTTATTCGCGATGTGCATGACAACATCATTAATCCCTCCCCCTCCAAAACCATAGGTGTTAATTATTCTGCTCTGAAACTTCTTTCGTTTAGAAAATACGTAGAGTGACAATGGCTTTTCGTAGTTCAAGATAATTTTTCCGATTTCTTCCTCTTTTTCGTAAGATAAAATGGGGAGTATCGGCCCAAAAATCTCCCCTTGCATCAACTGACTGTCTAAACTTGGTTCATCGACCAAAGTAGGCTCGATATATTGCGTTTGGTCATCATGGGACCCACCAAAAAGGATGGTCTGTCCAGAAAGCATTTCCTTTAAGCCGTTATAGTGTTTTGTTGTAGTGATTCTGGCAAAATCTTGGGATTCTTCAATGGAATCCCCATAAAACTTCCGAATTTGAGCCTTTAGGGCTTCTACAAATTTTACCTTTACACTGCGGTGTATCAAGATATAGTCTGGAGCTACGCAGGTCTGCCCCGCATTCATGAACTTTCCCCAAGTAATTCTTGTTGCCGCCAAATTGATGGCTGCAGTTTCATCAATAATACAAGGATTTTTTCCGCCCAGTTCCAGCGTAACTGGAGTTAGGTGTTCTGCTGCACTTTTATAAATAATCTTACCGATGTGTGAGCTTCCGGTGAAAAAGATATAATCCCATCGCTCCGCTAAAAGTTCTTGTGAGGTTTCTACCCCACCCTCAACAACAGTAACATACTCCTTTGGGAATACCTCTTCTATCAATTCAAAAAGAGCTTTGGAAGTATTGGGACTTAATTCAGAAGGCTTAAGCACCACAGTGTTCCCTGCAGCCAATGCACCTATCAAGGGTGAAATGGAGAGCATAAAAGGATAGTTCCATGGAGAAATAATCAAGACAGTACCATAAGGCTCGTGATATAGCCAATTGGATGAGGGAAAATTGGCTAAAGGTCCGGATATCCGTTCTGGTCTGGCCCATTCTTCAAGATGATTTATGATATACTTTAACTCGGATAGTACAATCTGCGTCTCCGTAACCAAGCTTTCAAACTTTGGTTTTTTAAAATCCTCATAAATGGCTTGGCAAATAGCATCTTCATTTGCAACCAATGCTTTATATAAGTTTTTCAAGTACTTTTTCCTATAGCCTACTTCTTTGGTTTGCTGGGAAGAGAAAAAGTTTTTTTGATTTTGGACTAGGGCTTTAATCATAATTTAATTGCGCCACGAGAGCCTCCTTTTTTTTGCAGTTAAAAATGTTGAAGGGCCAGTATGGTGAAGGGGGATTTTAAGTTATTGAACTATGCTTCGATAATATCGGTTTGACCCCCATTGAACTTCATTCGTTTTCCGCTCCAATACGAGGCGGCAGCCAAATGGGAGGGTTTTACAGCATCCAGCCCAACTTGAATGGGGGCGGAAACCTTCTTTCCTAAGACTATTCCGTCCAAAAAGTTTTTCATATGAGCCCTGGTCAGGTTCTCTTTGTTTTCAAATACTACCTGAGAACCTTCATGCGGGGTAAAAATGTAACCTGCTCGAAAAACTTCCAATTTTCCTTTGGTGCCATGAAACAACACGGAATCATGTTGATTTTTAACAGGTAAAATGCTGCACTCAAAAGTAAAGTTCCAGCCTCCTTGGTATTGAAGAATCGTGTTTACCGTATCGGGGTTGGTCCTTCCATCTTTAAGGTGATAAATGCCCCCAGTTGTGGTTGCGTTCATTGGGTGGGCATCATCCATCATCCATTGGGCAACATCTCCCCAATGGGTCAAAAGGTCTGATAATATGCCTGTTCCGTATTCCTTGTAATGCCTCCAACCATCATATCTTGGCCAACTATACTCCATCTTAGGTGAATTCCCCAAAAAGGTTTCCCATTGAAAGTTTTTAGGCATAGGCTGTTGTTTCAATGACCTTCGTTGCCATCCAAAATTGCTCCATACGGCTCGTGCGAAAATGATATCCCCCAAAACATTCGACCCGCCAAAAAACTCTTCTTTCACTCTTTGGAACATAGAGCTACTCCGTTGTTGTGTACCGGTCTGACAAACCACATTACTTTCCATAACGGCCTTTTTCAGAGGAACACCTTCCTTGTAATGGAGAGTAACTGGCTTTTCAAGCAACAAATGCTTGCCTGCCTCAAGTATTCTAATGGCATAATCCATATGCAAATGGTCTGGGGTGGCTAGAACCACAGCATCTACTTTTGGATTGGAAAGTACGTCGTCCAAATCAAATGTGGTTTCCACTTTGTCGACTTCCGTATATTCTTGGGTTCTTTTGATTTGTTCATCCCAGACATCACAAAACACTATAGGTTCAACCCGGTTTCCATGCAACATTTCCTTGAACATCCATCGTCCTCTTCTCCCCGCCCCCACCAAGGCTACTCTAACCCTATCGTTCGCTCCTAAAATATTGCTGTAAGAGCTAGCCGTAAGTGCCAAGGCCCCGGTACTTAGCAAAAAATCCCTGCGTTTCATTTCTTTTACTTTTGAGTTGAAGGCGCTTCATGAAGAAGTTCCATACCAATGGAAGTTCTTGGTTTGAATCCCTTCCAATTCCCTGTAGTGGCATTGGGCTCCAAATTCAAGTATTCCATATGATCTTCCCCTTTTAAGTGTATACCAAAAAAGGCAGTGACAAAATGTTGATTTACGTTATTGATACGCCGCATATCCCATACAGAATCGGCATACCGCAAATATTCATCAATGTTTAATCCTTCCTGCATGGTATCCACCGTTGGCGGGTTTGGCGCCACATTATGACGTGCATTTATATATGTCAACAAATACCTGTCGCAATTAACAGCACCTTCGTAAATAGCTTTTATACCTTTTTCATATCCAGAGATATCATCTTCGCTACCTGCAATAAAAAAAGTAGGCACCTGTAATCCTGCTAATCCTTCAGCATCCCAAACTCCGTTGGCCATACCCCAAGGTGCCATGGCAACAAAGGCTTTTATTCTTGGGTCCATCATTTCTTTGTAGGCTTCACTGGTTATGGTTCTTTCATCAAGAGCAGTTTCGCCTCCCGTCATTGTTTTATAGAATCCCACTGCAGCAGCACTATAACCAGCACCACAGGTATTCAAGCCTCCATATCCTCCCATAGAATATCCTACCAAACCGGTAGTGGAAACGTCCACTAAGTCTGCCAAAAAGCTACCACTCCCAGTTTTTGAAAGCCTGTCCATTTCATTTAATACAAAAAGTTGGTCCAACGACCGATTTACCAGCGTGCTACTAAAATTTGCCGCATCCTTGTATGTTGAATCTGTATGATCAATGGAGGCAACCACATATCCCTTGGAAGCTAAGTTCTCGGCCAAATAAGTAAACAAAAAACGGGAGCCTACGTATCCGTGTGATAGGATAATCAAAGGGTATTTATCCGTTTCCTTTAGCACCTTCGCATCCCGAAGGGCTCTTCCTTTAAAAGTAAATGGCACAACAGGTCTACCTTCCGTTCCATTTCTACCTAAATGTTGCGTGTATTCCACAATCTCCTCCGCTCCTTCTGGTATCTGCGCCGGATACCAAACTTCTACCGTTATGGGCCTATCATAAATTGGGGCCTTACCGTCAACAATATTAAGTATGTCTTTTTGTTTTTTGTGGACAAGGGATAAGGTCTGTACACCTACCTCATATTTTCCTCTCTGTGACAATTCTGGAGCATCTGGTAGAGCATCTCCGATGAGGAATTCTTTTTGACTTTGGCTATATATTCCACATAGCGAAAAGCATAGTAGAATAACCAAAGTTCTTTGCAATGGTTTTTGGTTCATTAAAAAAGGTTTGATGTTCTTAAAGGTAAGGAAACTGAATCAAAATCGGAGGGCTGTCATTTTATTTGGAAATAGTTTTTAACAGTAAAGAAATATATTATTGCTATTTTAAAACTTGATTTAAAAAAGAAACTATGAAATTGCTGATAAAAGCAACGTATTGCTGTGTCATTCTTATGCTGGTGATTTCCTGTAATATTGATGACGGCGTTGAGGGTGCACCTCTACCAAATTTTGACGTTTTAGGGCTATGGGACCTTGTTGCCGTGAATGTCAACCCTCCTCAAGATATCAATATGGATGGAACTGCTTCTACCAATCTTATGGATGAACTGGAATGTATTTCCGGAAGTCTTTTAATTGATAGTAATTTGGTATGGACCTATGAACAATCGATTATAAGTGTCTCTACCATAACGGGAGACTTGTTTAGTGCTGACTGCAATGGCACAATTACAGGCACGGGGAATTGGTTTTCTGATGAAACTGGAATAACATTTACAGGAAATGATGAAGTACTTACAGAATTAAGAATTTCCGGAGATCAGCTTATTAATGAGGTTGGTGAAGATTTGCCTGGAATACAAAGTTTTGTATACGGTTTGAGGCAATTTTAATTACTGAATCACCTTTTTCGCTAGTAGCACCCACATTTGTTTATCACCATCGTTTTGCCATAGACCATGGTTTTCAATTTTGTTGATTATGGCGAATCCTGCTTGTTGAAGTTCCTTCTCAACATAATGAATAGCTAAAGAATGTGCAGCTACCTGTTCTGCCCTTGATTTTCCAACGATCCTTTTCTTCAATTTTTCAAGTACCATGATGCGCCCACCCGGCTTTAAGGCCTTTCTAATGTGATTCAGTACCTTTTTATAAGCCTCTATCTCATGATATGTGTCAATCACAAAAACACAATCTAGGGCACCTTCGGGTAATTTTGGATTATCATAATCTCCGAGAATAGTGATAATGTTGGTCAAATTTCTTGAATTTGCATTTTCCCGCAGGGTAGCCAATCGGTCCTCTCTGATATCGACAGCATAAACTCTTCCATTCGCATCCACCTTTCGCGCCAGATGCACGGATAGATAACCTTCATGGCATCCGATATCTGCGACCACTTGTCCCTGGGAAACTCCTGCCAATTCAAGAAGAGAAGATGTCTTCATCCATATATCCCTGGATGCCCAGTCATTCGCTTTGTACTGGGCGAGGGATAATGTAGATGCAAGAGTAAATGACAAAAGACTAAAAAAGAGTTTGACTTTTGACACCAATGCTAGTTTTGAATAAGTCCTTGACCTTCAATCCATGGAGCTCCTGCTGATTTCAATTCAGACTCCAAGCTCGGAATTGTGCCATTTACAAAGGCGTTCAACTCTTTCTTAACGTCCTGCAATTGGTTTTTCGCTCTTTGGAATGCATTCTTAAGATTTCCAGTGGGACCATAGGTATTTCTCAAAGTAACAAAACCAATAAACGAGCCATTTTCCGGAGAAGGAACATTCCTTTCCCCGACTTCGTTTTTAGCTGCACTGCCTTTCATCACCGACTTAAGCTGTATTAAGGATGATTTGGCACTGTGTATTTTTGAATTAAGACTGGGTGTCGGTTGCTTGGCTTGACCCAAGGCACGATGCATGGCATCCAGTTTCATCAAACTTTTTTCCAAAACGGTATTTGTGGCTTTCAAATCTTGTTGGAATGCTTGGAAATCACTTCTGAACGCATCTATCTCACCAACCGGTTTAGGTGGTAATGCTCCTTCAAATAATCGTTTAACCTCAAAGCCTTGGGTATCTGATAACTTGGTCATTGTCCCATCCACATTTTGGTACAGCTCCACAGAATAGTTCCCCGGTATCACTCTAAATGGAGAACCAAAAAAGTTGTCATTATCTCCTTTGGGTCTTTTTAAAGGAACACCGGTCCTATCAGCATAGGTAAGATTCCATGCTACCCTGTTGAATCCTTTTTTATTGGTTCCAGGAACCGTATTCACCGCATTTCCATCACTATCTTTTACGACAAGTAAAATAGCTGGTTTATCCTGGTTTGTTTCAGTGTCCAGTGCATCCCAACCCGGGAAATTGATATTTGCATTTTGTTTGTTGAGATTCTTTTCACTCTCTTTTCTGACTTCTTTACGGCTTTTCAACTTTTCCGGTAGGTAATAGGTAAAAACAGCACCATATGGTGGGTTTTCAGCAGCATATTCGGTATTTCCTTGACTACCGACCCCGCTTTTCTGGACATACCAGTGCGCAGGTCTAACTTTAAAAAGTGTAGTTTCTTTTGCCGAGGCATCAAAATCACGTAAAGCAGAAATATCATCCAAAACATAAAAGCCTCTTCCGAAGGAAGCTGCAACCAAATCGTCTTCTTCTCTTTGGATGGTAATATCCCTAAAGGAAATGGTGGGTAGTCCGCCGTTTAACTCCATCCAGCTTCCTCCTCCGTTGTTGGACATATAAATACCAAATTCAGTAGCAATAAAGAGTAAATTGGGCCTAATATGATCCTGAACAATACGCCAAGTCAGCAATTCTTTGGGAAGGTTACCATTCATGAGTCGCCAGGACTTGCCCTTATCGGTACTTTTCAACAAATACGGCTTGTAATCTCCTTCTTTATGGTTGTCTAAAACCAAATACACCGTATTGGCATCAAACAAATCTGCACGCACATCGTTGACAAAAGCCCTTTGTGGAACTCCTTTTATGGAACCCAACATGATTTTCCTCCACGAGTTGCCACCGTCTTCGGTTACTTGAAGTATCCCGTCGTCGGTTCCCGCATAAATTAATCCTTCTTGTATCGGCGATTCCGCTAATGAAGTAATGGTATTGTAATTGGACATGGCACCTACATCCCATGGATTATCCCAACTCTGCGTTCTACCCATAATGGGTAAGGCCAACCTTTCCTCATTTCTAGTTAAATCGGAAGAGATAGCTGTCCAGTCATCTCCCCTATTTTCCGATTTCCAAACACGATAAGAAGCGAAATACAAACGTTGCGGATTATGGGGACTAACCAAAATGGGAGCATCCCAATTAAAACGTTCGTGAGGATCGCCTGCTTTAGGTTGGGGTTGCACAAATACAGTTTCTCCCGTAGTTTGGTCTATTCGCCATAGCCATCCCTGCTGAAATTCACCATAGGTAATATCCGGATTCCCGGGTTCTGTTGCTGATTGATGTCCATCAGCCCCCAAAGTTTTCCACCAATCGTGGTTCAATATTCCTTTACTGCTCAGCGTTTGCGATGGCCCTCCATGGGAACCATTATCCTGTGTTCCTCCGTAAATGTTGTAAAATGGTTTCGCATCATCAACGGCAACTTTATAGTATTGTATAATTGGTAAATTGTTGAAATACCTCCAGGTTTTTGTCAAATCATAGGATTCATACAGCCCTCCATCAGTACCAAACAATACATAATCTGGGTCTGATTTTTTGAAGGCCATGGCATGACTGTCGACATGCTTTTTGTCCTCATTCATCCTGGCAAAATTCTTTCCATGGTCATCCGAAATCTGCACATAGTTACTCATCAAATAGAGTTTACCATTTTGATGCGGAGAAGCATACAATTCTTGATAATAATGGGGTCCTGTACCTCCTGAAACCGCATCCGACTGTTTGCTCCATGATGCTCCTTGGTTGTTTGAAATGAACAATCCTCCTTTTTTACGGTCCAATTCGATTGCTGCATATAGGGTTTCATTATCAAAAGGCGAAATGGCCAATCCAATTTTTCCCAAATTGGATTTTGGAATCCCGTTGGTCAGTTTTGTCCAAGTTTCTCCCCCATCCGTACTTTTATGAAGCCCAGAACCTGGTCCTCCTCCCATATAGGCAGCAACAGTACGGTGTCTGTCCCAAGTAGCAGCATAAAGTACATCCGGGTTGGTAAAGTCGATTACCAAATCGGTGACCCCCGTCCACTCAGAATCTCCAAGGGTCCTATTCCATGTCTTACCGCCGTCGGTAGATTTATAAAGTCCACGCTCCCCTCCCTTACTCCATAATGGCCCTTGGGATGCCACCCAAATCACATCTGAATTGTTGGGATGCACAATTATTTTGGATAGGTGCTCAGAATTTTTAAGCCCCATGTTCTTCCATGTTTTTCCTTCATTATGGCTGACATAGACGCCATCTCCAAAACCAACATGACGTCCTCCTACATTTTCCCCAGTTCCAACCCAAATGGTACTGGGATTATTCGGGTCAATAGTCACACATCCAATGGAATACACACTTTGCTTATCGAAAATTGGTTTCCAAGTGGTTCCCGCATTGACAGTTTTCCAAACACCACCAGAACCAACAGCAACATACCAAATGCTTTCATTTTCTGGATGGATGGCAATATCAGCAATACGACCAGAAGTAAGAGCTGGTCCCAGACTTCTAAACTCCAGCCCTTTAAAGGTTGTGGAATCCGGTCGCTGAGCGGTTAAATTGCCAGTTAAAAAAAGAATGAAAACGGGAAAGACGAAGGTCTTTAGGAGACATTTCATGAGCGTTAGTTTTGGTTGAATTAGTCCAGAGCAAGATACTCAAAAGCAATCCAGAAATATCTAAAGGAAATGTGAAATATATCCATTCAATTTAGTATAAATGCAACTCTAGGGTTGCGTATTAAAAATATATGCTTATATTTGCAACCATATAGTTGCATAATAATCTAAAATAAACGAACAGTCATGAAAGATGTAATTACAAAAACACAGGTTCTGAATCATCCCATAAACAAAGTCTGGGATGCGATTTCAAAAGCAGAAGAATTATCCACTTGGTTTATAGCTGCCGATTTCAAGGCGGAAGTAGGATACCACTACACTTTTACTTCTGACGAGAAAGAAGGGTGTGAACCTATTTTGGGTGTGGTTCAAAAAGCCGACCCCTATACCCTAATTTATACTTGGGAAGTTAAAGGTACCCAAGTGGAAACCACTGTGAAATGGGAACTAGAGGATTTAGGTGGAAAAACCAAATTGTATTTGGAACATTCAGGAATCTCCCAATATGCTGGAGAAACTGCGATAAAGATGTATTCCGATTTCAATGGAGGTTGGGATAACTGTATTTCCTTGCTCGATGACTATCTAATCAAGGCGGTACATGCAGAGTAGGATTACGAAGATATTAAAGGCCATTGCAGACCCTACGAGGCGTGAAATTTTTCATGCCTTGGTGGTCGCGGCCACCGCCATGCCCATTACTCAGATTTCCGGTCAATTTGAAATGAGCCGTCAAGGCATTACTAAACATTTGAAGACCTTGGAAGATGCTGGATTGGTGTCAATTCAAACAAAAGGGCGCGAACGTTTTTGCATTGCTGACCCAATACCCCTTCAGGAAGTTAACCACTGGCTTAAGTTTTATGAGCAATTTTGGGATGATGCTTTACGCAATTTGAACACCTATTTGGATAACAAGTCCTAAAGATTTTCATGCGGCCTTAATAGATTCTTCTATCACAAAGTCATGTAATCTCTCCAATGCTTTTTCCGTGTTTTTTTTGAGTACAGGTTTTACAAAAAGATTGGCGAAAAGTCTCTTTGCTGGTGAGTTGATATGCCAATAGATTTCAGATTTTAATTGGGACTCTGTATCGGAGATTGGAGTAATGATAAAAAACTGATTGAGTTCATCCAAAAAAGGCGCATCCGAAGTCACTTCGCCATAAACTAGTTCATTATCCTCTGCGTCAGTTATCACGGTTGAGAAATTTAAATCCTTGCCGTCAATAACACAGGTATGTTTTGTTCCTATTCGTGTTATTTCATTTTCATTGAATTCAAAATTGTCAACACCTTTTACCCAATTTGATCGGTAGGAATAGTTTGAAATATATTCCATCAAATTTTCGGCAGCAATCGGAAAAGTCTTTTCCAACAAAATGTTTGGAGGTCTGTTGAAACTAACTCTTGTAGGTTCCTCCAAGGAGGGTAGTGAAAGTTGTTCCCTATCAATCAATGAATATAGATATTCCAAATCCTTGTCATCATAACTATCTGAGCCTTGCCTGAATCGAAATAGTTTGCTTGAATAATAGGGTGACAACTGGATTTCAAGAGCCAACGACCTACTAATCAATGTATAATTATCACTTTCTACAGAATTTTTCAGCAGCCGATGCGCTTCAATCACCTTTTCCCCAAAAGGTTTTCGGGTACCATGCACTTCTATATGACTTAAATCTCCTGTATGGGCGATAATCTTAAGTTGAAGGTTAGGTGCCGTAGCACAGGCGTTACAAGGACAAATACGGTATTTTTCCAACCTTTGAAGATGACTGTAAAATGCCGTGAACATAGTTTCTATCTGGGCCAAAAGATTTTCTTGGGATGGGACTTCATCCTGTTTATAGAAAAAAAGGGCATCTCCTTCAATTTCTGCCAACTGTAGTTTTTGGGTATTGGCATTGATAAGTACCTCAAGCAATTCGGAAATTACATGTTGACTATGCTCAATTTCAGTGGTTTGAATGAATTTGGTATAGCCTGAAATATCAGGAATAAAGAGTAAGGATTTAGCCATTTATTGATTGATAGTTGTATGAAATATGTCAAAAGTTTCACAAAAACCTTACATAATTGAAATATGAATATGTTACTTCATTTCCTCGAGAATTTGTTTGAATCCCAAGGCTACGCCGTTGGTCCATCCAAAACCATCTTGGGTTTCATACTCTCCCCCACCGGAAAGCAGAGATAAGTCTTCCACATTGTATTTTTCCATCATCTTTCCTGTATTCTTGAATACTTTTTCATTAAGCGCCAACCATCGACTCATGATGTCTTTAGCTTCCTCGTCATATCCGTAATTCAACAAACCCTTTACAGCAATCCATTGTAATGGAGCCCATCCATTTGGTGCATCCCATTGTTGCTCTGAGTGCTCTAAAGTGGTCACCAACCCACCGTCTTTTAAGAACTTCTCTATTAGAATGTCTTTGGTCTTTTCTGCCTGTTCCTCGGTAGCCAATCCAAAATACAAAGGAAAAGCTCCCGCTAAAGTCAGTTCTGGTGTTGAAGTGGATTTTATAAAATTATAGTCCTGAAAAAAACCGTTTTCTTCATTCCAAAAGAATTGTTGGACACTTGATTTTCGAGTATTTGCTTTTTCAATAAAAACCTGTGCTTCTTGGGATTCTCCATTTAATTCATGGGCTCTAGCAATGGTTTTTTCCATAAAATACATAAGGCAGTTCAAATCTACGGGAAGAATACTAGTAGTTTCTGTGGTACTGAACTCTCCTTTGGTCCCAAACCATCTGGAACTAAAGTCCCATCCCGAGGCAGCTGCTGCACGTAAATGATTCAGCAACGCCGGTTTATCAGATTGAGGGACTTCACTAGCCAAATGCAAGTCTTCCTTGTACGCCTCAGGTCTTGGAGTAAATCCTTTATCCCAAAAACGATTCAATATTGTTTCTCCAATTTTTACGACATGTTGGTCCGCCTGTGCATTTTCATTTTCTCCTGTAGTGGCCATCCAAAAGTTATATTCCTTTTTGAGCTGTGGCAAATAGTTGGCAAGCTGGGAGCTGTCTTTTCTGCTGACAGCATCCACCATTAAGGCATAAAATGGGGGTTGACTCCTTGTTTTATAATAATCCCGGGTTCCATTGGGTATAAATCCGATGGTGTCTATTAAAAAACTGAAATTATCCACCATGGCCTTTGCCAAGTCATCTTTTCCTGCAACCAGAAGACCTTCAAGAGTAAAATAACTATCCCAATAATAGATTTCCTGGAATCTTCCTCCGGGAACAACGTATTTATAAGGTAAGGCGATTCTAGAAGAAAACGGAACAACTTCATCTGGACCACGAGTCAGTTTGTCCCACATAGTATTGATATGTTCATACATGGTTTTGGTAGTATCCGTTTGGAATTCCAAGGCGGTCATAGAATGGTCTTCAAAATTATTTGAAACAAACGTTTTCAAATCAAAACCTTCACCGTCCTTCTCCGCTAAATATTTTGCTTCAAGGATTTCAATTTCTTCCTTGGGCACTAAATCGACAAAAGTTTTGGAGTCCTTAAATACGGCAGCTAACTGCACATCCTTAAATAGCTGGGATTCATATAGTGAAATGTTTGAAGTTGTGGGTTCATTTTGTTTGCAACCAATCAACAAAAACAAGACAACCCAAAAAGGAATCCATTTTTTCATACCGTACCAAAGTTTAGAATATGCCTAAATATACGGGTATTCCCTAAAAGACAAAGTAGCGGGTTAGACAATGATTCGTATCTTCAAGTTATGATTCAACCTCGAATTCTAAGGGACAAGGTGAAGTCTCACTTGTTGGAACAAATCCAGCAGGGGAAACTACAAATTGGAAAGACTATCAATTTGGCAGCAGTGGCCCGTGAAACGGGAATCAGTGTTACCCCTGTTCGTGAAGCGTTGAGTCAATTGGAGCATGCTCGAATCGTGCAGGCTATTCCCAATAGAGGTTTTATTATACGTCCTTTAGGAACCTTGGAGGCCAGACACCTTTATGAAACGGTTTCGCAGTTGGAAGTAATGGCTTTGGAAAACACACCATTTACAGAAGAATATATCCAAGAATTGCGAAACTATTTTATGAATATGGAGACCAAGAATTCCATCACAGCTCGATTTGAGTTTCATAAACTTTTGCTTCATAACTGCGCCAACCCTATTCTCCTTCAGATTCTTGATGATTTGAAGGCAAGACTTTATTTCTACGAACAAATACTTCCTGAAAGTGCTGTGATTGACCATCAGATGGAAACCCAAAATGATGCCATTTTGAACGCCATTGAAGAAAATAATATTCCTACGGCTGCGCTAATCCTAAAAATGCATTGGATGACTGTACTGGAACGTGTTCAAAATCAGTTCACAACAGACTAATTTTGAAAAAGAGGCGTTTAAACAATAAACTACGTTAGATGCAATTTTTGAATAAGGAAATCGCTGCACTGGTAAAGCAAAAGAAAACCAAATCTCTGGTTAAGAAACAAATCTCCTGCGGGATTTTTCAAGATTTGGAGGTAGTAGAATCGACCTCTAAAAAGCCGACTTCGGGCAGATAATCTGTGCAAATAGCCACCAACTTTTGTAGAATCCAAATAGTACTGAATCTTACGGCTTAGTATCCCCTTTCAATCGGATATATGCTTCATAGGTATCCACATCTATTTCTTTTCCCTCACCCGAAATCAATTTTGTGGTGGGTAAATGGTCTTGAATAATCCCTTTAGCCCCATAATCGCCTTGTAAAGCTTGAAGTTCAGGAAACAAGGTACTATCAAAAATGGCAGGTACCCCACTTCTTTGGTTTCCATAATCGGTTGCAACGATATGGATATTTTTATTTTCAAGAAAAGTATTTTGAAGTTTTTGAAAATGTTCGGAATCCATTAATGGCTGGTCTGGAACCAAAATGAAAATCGCGTCCGGTTCTTTCCCACCTTGGAGGATTTGACTTATACCAAATGATATGGAAGACCCCATTCCTATTTCCCATTTAGGATTACTATGGGATATCGTGTCTTTGGGTAAAGCCTCTCTAATTTCATCTGCATAGGCACCCAATACTATATGTACTTTATCAACCAAAGGTGAAATCTGATGTATAGCGTTTTCCAATAGGTTAGAATCGCCCCAGGGTAACAATTGCTTAATTCGATTCGGCATTCGCTTGGAAGCTCCGGCGGCTAAAACGAGGGCGGAAATGTTCTTTGGCATGAATCAGCTATGGATTTTACCCAGTTTCTCCTTCAGAAGTTGGGGTTCTGTTTCCCGTATTACAGCCAAAATCTCGGAAATTATGGAAATTGCTATTTCCTGTGGAGTTTCAGCACCAATATCGAGGCCCGCCGGTCCGTGAATTGAATCTAAAAACTCTTCAGAGATGTCAGGATGTCTTTCCAAAAGCTCATCGAAAAGCTTCTCTCTTCTTCGCATAGGGCCCAAAAGCCCTAAGTACGAGTACTTTTTGTTCTTCAACGCCAATAGATACCCCAAATCCTTCACAAAACTATGGGTCATCAAAACCACGGCAGTTTGCGCATCTAAAGCGACATCCAAATTTTCTGGTTCTTGTTGGAGAAAACTATGTACTCCTGGAAAATGGCTTGCTGTTTTTTTCTCGCGTGGATTTGCCACCACAGTTACCTCCCACCCCATCAGACTTGCCAATTGACATAGCTGTACTGCATCATGTTCAGCGCCAATGATAATCAATTGAAAGCATGGTGAAAGTCTTTGTTCAAACGTTTCCATATCTGATTTTACAATCTGGGAATTCAATGGAAGTTCACTATCATCAATACTAAAGAGGGACCCATAACTTTTATTTTGCGAATGCTCTTTCTTGAAATAAGATTTAATGGAAAAAGAGTTTCGATTTTTTACCGTTTTCCAAAATGCCTCTAAAAGTTGTGTATCTGGTTGAAACGGCTCAAGTAAAATGTATAGGATGCCCTCACAGCCTAAGCGATATCTCCCATCGTAGACCATCACTTTGGCGACTCCTTCCAGAAAAACGGATTCAGCTTGACGTAGCACTTCTTTTTCCACACATCCTCCGCTTACTGCCCCAATCATTTTACCATTTTCCAGTAACAACATCCGGACTCCTGGTCTTCGATAGGAAGAACCCTCTAGAGCCACCACCGATGCTAATACGGATTTAATTCCTTCAGCTTTAGCTGCTTCAAAACCTTTGAATATACTCTTAAGCTCGTGGGTCATCCTATATCACGTTTCTGGTCGGAATAAACAAAGCCTGGTCTCCCTTTTTTAGGCTACTTTTTGGTGCAAGTTGGACAAATCCATCCACTTTGGAGAGACCGATAACATCTCCAGAACCTGTGGTTTTCATTTCCCGTGCCACCAATGTGCTGTTTTCCAAATTCACCTTGACCCCTTTAAAAAAGGTAAGGTCCGTTTTGTTTTCTATAGCTTCCTTTAAAAATACAGTAAAAGCTGGGTTATCTGTTCCCAAAGTTTTGTTAAGCCAAGATTTGAAATAGATGGAATAATTGACAAAAGTTGAAACGGGATTTCCTGGAAAAGCAAAAATCAAAGTATTATAGTCCTTGTGGATACCGAACCAAAAGGGTTTGCCAGGGCGCTGCAAAACCTTATGAAACACTTTTTCTACGCCCAATTCATCAAATACCTCTGGTAAAAAATCATACTTTCCTTTAGAAACTCCCCCACTTAAAATAAGTACGTCTTGTTGCTGGATTTGTTCCTTCAGCTTTTTTGCAAGGATTTCCTTGTCATCTACAAGATGGAAGTTATAAGATAAAATCCCCTCTTTTTTTAACAAACTTCGTAGGGAATAGCTGTTTGACTTTCTGATTTGATACGGTAAAGGAATCTGGTCCACATCCACCAATTCGTCCCCTGTAGAAACTATGGCAACCTTGGGATTGGTTTTTACCAAAACCTCGTACTTTCCCACGGAAGCCAACACTCCGATTTCTGCAGCTGAAAGTTTAATCCCCGGTTCGAGTAAGGTTGTACCTTTTTCAAAATCACTGGCCTGGAAATGAATGTTCTGTCCTGGGCTAGCATCTTCATTAAGTATAAACGCATCACCTACCCTTTCCAAGTGTTCATACATGATGATGGTATCCGCATTGTTGGGCAATATGGCGCCTGTCATAATTTCGATACAATCCTTATGATTCTCTAAATTCAATTGAGGCGAGCCAGCTGGTGCCATGCCTTTAATATGGAGCTGTTTCAGCCCTTCTTCAAGCGCTTTGGAGTTTATGGCGATTCCATCCCTAGTGGACCGATTGAAAGGGGGAAAATCCCTATCAGCTAAAACAGGTTCTGCCAAAACCCGATTATCCGCTTGTGAAAAGGGTATTATTTCAGTACCATAATCCTGTGTATGCTCCAATACATACTTTAACGCTTCTTCAAATGCAATCATAGTGCGATGGTTGATTACTGGATGAACCAATTATTGGGTAAGAATCCTTAGTTTATTCATCCCCCCCAATATATGATAAAAAGAAAGTTTTGGATGGGTTTCTTGAAGTTGTTTTACGGCCAGTTCGCTTCTTTTTCCTGATTGACAAATCACATAGATGGGTTCTTTGCTTTCCAATACGGTATTAGGCAATTCCAGCTCCTGCAATGGAATGTTCAAGGCTTCTGGTAAATGGTCTTGATAAAACTCCTTAGATGTTCTCACGTCCAAAACAACAAGCGAGCCGGTCAACCTTTTTTGAGAAAAATCTTTTGCTGAAATGGATGGTACAACACTACAATCGGGAGTTTGATAAGTTTCCTGCAGTTGACGTATTTTTTGATGTTCAGGGTTGGTTTGAAAAGCTATCTTTAAATAATTTTGACTCAATCCATCAAAAACCAACAACTTACCGGAAAGTACCTCCCCAATTCCAGTTACAAGTTTTACCACTTCCAAAGCTTGAAGATTTCCAATGATTCCTGGAATTACTCCCAAAACCCCGTTTTCATCACAGTTAGGGATTTCTTCCATAGAAGGCATTTCGGGATATAAACATCTATAGGTTGGGCCGTTTTGATAATTAAAAACGCTCACATGACCTTCAAAACCATGTAGTGCACCATAAACAAAAGGTTTATTTAATATCACGCAAGCATCGTTAATCAAATAGCGTGTAGGGAAATTATCCGTAGCATCCAGAACTACATCATATTTAGCGATGACATCCAGAGCATTGTCTTTGGTCAAAAAAGTATCATGGGCAATAAAGGTTGTTTGCGAATTCTGCGATTGCAGTCTCTGCAGTGTCACAGTTAATTTGGCTTGTCCAACATCTGCCTCGGTGTAAAGAACCTGACGCTGCAAGTTGTGATAGTCCACAGTATCCTGGTCCATTAACCCCAAGGTTCCCACCCCCATGGCGTTTAAATATTGTAAGGCCGGCAAGCCCAAACCCCCTAATCCAACGACCAAAACCTTCGCCTTGGACAACTTTTGTTGTCCTTCTGGGCCAAAATCCGCTAAACCGGTTTGTCGGGTATATCTATCCATGATGCAATTTACTCAAACGGTTCTTTGCCTGTTCAAAATCTTCTTGCGAGTTGGCATTGAAAAGGACTTCATCCGACATCGGATACACTTGGGCTATATCCGAATTCAATAAAAATTCTTTTGGGCCCGAGTTTACCTTGGTTTGAAGATAGACTTTGGCGCTTTCCAATCCTTTTGGTTCCCAAATGGTAATCAAGGGCTCGGGTATGTTAGTTGTTTTAGAAGTTAGGGAAGTTGCGCTTTTATCTGGATTTCTATGGGTAACCAAGGTTTTTATGGATTCCATGTCCAGAAATGGCAAGTCACAGGCCAACACCAACCAAGCTACTGCGGGATGCGCTTCATGTGCACTCAAAATACCATTAAATGGACCCTTGTATTTGTTTTGGTCCACTATGACTTTAAAGTCTTTTTCACTTGATGGGACTTGGTCTTGTCTTATGCTTAAGAAAGTGGAATCACATACTTCTCTCAACAAATCATAGGTGCGTTTTTGTTGCGAATTCTTGTGGTATTTAAGAAGGTGTTTTTCAGAACCCATTCGAGTGCTCCTACCGCCAATTAAAACCAAGCCATATAGTTTGGGTTTGTGATTCATGGGTTCAACAAGTTGATTCAACCTCCAATAGAAGTCATGGAATTATCAAAAATGGTCTTGGCATGTTCTTCTTGAGCTTCAAAACCTGTTTTGGCCCGAGAACCTATAGCGTCCACAATCGCCGAACTCATCCGGTCATCCTTTTCGGTGGTTCGCACAATGTCTCTGAGGTTTGCCTTTGGTTTACCATACAAACAGGTTATCACATCACCTGTAGCCGTCACCCTAAGTCGGTTGCAGGAACCGCAGAAAGTGCGGCTAAACGATGGGATAATACCGAAGGTGCCTTCATGACCCTCAATTTTATAATTGATTGATGTAGAAGTGGCAGGAGATTTCATCTTTTTGAAATCATATGTGCCAGCGATATGGTCCAAAATGGCTTTATAATTCCATTTTATGGTTGAAAAGTTCTTTGAACCTCCATTAAAAGGCATCTCTTCCAAAAAGCGAACGGAAACCTTATGATGTTTCATTACATCCAGAATAGGCAAAATGTCCTGCTCGTTTTGACCCTCCAAAACAATGAAATTGATACGCACATTAAATCCTTCGGTAATTAAACAGATTAGGTTGTTATGAACAATATCAAATTGTTTTCTACGGGTAATCCGCTCAAAAGTTTCCCGATTTATGGAATCTAAACTTACGTTGATGTTCCTAATACCTAACTCCTTTAATTCATCAATGTGTGGACCAATTAAAGTGGCGTTGGTAGTGACAGAAATATCATTAAGCCCTTCCATCTGTGATAAACTTCGTAACAAAACCATTAAATCCTTTCGCACAAAAGGCTCACCTCCAGTTATGCGAATTTTATCAATTCCCAGATTTACAAGCGCTTTGCTAACCCGCTCCAATTCAGAAATGCTCAGTAGCTTTTCGTTCTTTACGAAATTTATTCCCTCAGAAGGCATACAGTAATTGCACCGCAGGTTACACCGGTCCGTCACTGCCAATCGCAAATAGTTGATTGTTCTTCCGTGATTATCTATTAATGCCATACTTCAAAATCCGTTTGAAAGATACAAAACCCGCTTGTCATCCCCCACTTACCGGGGGAATCAAAGCGATTTCATCGTATGAATTAATGATTTGTTCGTCATCGGCATAGGCATTGTTAACAGCCACCGCCAAGGATGACAATTTATTGAGCTCAGGATACGTTTCTCCCAAAAATTGTTTTAATTCTTTTACCGTATTGGGAATCTTCTTTCCCGTAAAGGTGGTGGTAGGTACCGATAAAGTGGAACTACCCACAATATCTTTGGTCACCCCAAATAAAAGTATCGTCATAATGTCAGCCAATAATCTCCTTCTCAGGAACTTTTAATAACTCTGGCGTTTTGGTGAAAGGTTGAACATATAGTCTATTTCCGGTAGCTGCCTTCAGGGCGTTGGCAACGGCTCCTCCCGCGGGAGGTAATGTTGGCTCTCCCAATCCGGTTGGAGAATATTCGTTCTCCATCAGATAGGTTTCCACAACAGGAGCTTCCTTCATTCGTATCATGCGATATCTGTCAAAGTTATTGGCTGTAGGTTTTCCATCAGCAAAGGCGAGTTCACCAAACATGGAGTGTCCTACCCCGTCGATTACCCCACCTTCTATCTGATTCATAGCCCCCAAAGGATTGACCACAATACCGCAATCTACAACGCAGGTAATCTTTTTAACCACAGGATTTCCATTTTCAATCTCAACATCAGCAACTTCGGCAACATGGGTGTTATGGCAATAATAGTTCACAAACCCTTGATATACGTTGCTGGGTTTTGTGCCCCATCCTGATTTTTCAACCGCCATTTTGATGACTTCTTTCATTCGGTCTGGGGAATATTGGATACGTTCGTCTTCTTCTGGTTTCACCTTATCCAATAGATCTAGCCGCAACTGAATTTTATCCACCTCCATCATTTCAGCCAGCTCATCAAAGAAACTTTGTTCTGCAAAAGCCAAGAAATTGGTATATGGGGCACGCCATGCACCTGTAGTAATGTTACTCTTGTAATTTGCAACATCAACTTGATAGTTTTCTATGGCGCCTGCTGGAAAAAAGTTTGGAATCAAACCATACATATTATCATTAACAGCAGCCTCCTTCAAATGATACGCCGTTACTTTACCATCTTTTACCCCTGCTTTGATTCTATATTTAATGGCCATACGGTAAATACCGTCTTCCATATCATCCTCACGGGTGTACACTACTTTGACAGGCTTGTTTATGGTCTGGGATATTTCTGCAGCTTCAATTACAAAGTCTCCATACAATCTTCTTCCAAAGCCACCGCCCATACGGGTCATTTCTAGAAGGATGTCTTTTTCATCCCTACCTAACATTTTTGCCACGAGACCTGCTTTCCATGCCGGAGTTTGAATTGGCCCCACTAGATGTACTTTTTCAGCGGTAACATCCGCATAGAAATTCATGGGTTCCATACAATTGTGCGGTAGGAAAGGGGATTCGTAGGTGCGCTCCAATATTTCATCCGCTTCTGCGAAAGCCTTTTTAATGTTCCCATCTGAACGCATGGTATTGAATTTATTCCCATCCAATAGGTCCGTGAGAATTTTGTTATGCTGTTCCGTGCTTTCCATTGGAGTATCCTCTTCCCAAGTTGCCTTAATGGCTTCTTTGGCCTTAAATGCTTGCCAAGTTGTTTTCGCAACTACAACTACTTTGTCACTCGAAGATATCTTGCTGGAAAAACTAGGGTCTTCAGCCAATAAACCACGAACTTTTTCGCCAATGGTAACCACATCTATCACCCCAGGCATATTTCTTGCCTCCGTATCATCGTAGGAAACCAATTTGTGTCCAAAACTTGGAGGTCTAACTACAGCCGCGTAGACCATCCCATCTGTTTTGTAATCCAGACCAAACAAGGGCTTCCCTGTAGCAATCTTTTCGATGTCCACATTGCCGGCATTGTTGCCCATGATTTTATAATCCCTGGGCTTTTTCAATTCTACTTCTTCGGGAACTTCCAAAAGCGCGGCTTCCTTCACCACATCTCCGTATCCCAAAGTTTCGCCAGCGGCATTTGAAATTACCCCTTCACTTACGGAACATTCAGAGGGGTCAACACCCCAGCGGGCTGCTGCGGCACTTACCAACATATGTTTGGCTTTGGCCCCGGTCTGTCGCAAGGCGTCCCAACCGTGACGAATGGATTGACTCCCTCCTGCCACTTGACGGGTATAATTTTCAGTATCCAGTATACCTTGTTCCACATATACATCCTTCCAAGCTACATCCAGTTCTTCTGCGATAATCATGGGCATAGAGGTTTTAATCCCCTGTCCGATTTCCGGGTTGGGTGAAAAAATGGTAACGGCACCATTATCCGCAATGCGAATAAAGGCGTTGAAGTCATTATAGTCCAGACTGGCAAGGTCAATCGCAGGTTCTGCGATTACTTTGGGCTTACATGAATTAAGAAGATTGAAACCTATAATCATTCCTCCACCTGCCAATGAAGAATTTCTCAAGAATGCTCTTCTACTTAAAGCGTTCGATTTATTTGATGACATTTTTTTGTTTTTGTAGTGATTGGTAGGAAATCGTTAATCCATGTTCTCTGCAGCTTTCATAACCGCAGTTTTAATTCGAGAATAAGAAGCACAGCGACAAATGTTACCGTGCATGGCATTTTTAACTTCTTCTTCCGTCGGATTGGGGTTGCTTTCCAAAAAGGCGGAAGCGGTCATTATTTGTCCAGCTTGGCAATATCCGCATTGGGGTACATCCACCTCTTTCCAAGCTTCTTGTACGGGATGTGAACCATCTTCCGATAAACCTTCTATAGTGGTAATGGATTTACCATCCACTTGTGAAAGCGTTAGAGAACAACTGCGCATTGCTGTTCCATCCACATGAACGGTACACGCCCCACACTGTCCTATTCCACAACCATATTTGGTGCCCACAAGCTCCAAATGGTCGCGCAATACCCACAATAAAGGGGTGTCTTCAGAAACATCAACAGTTTGGGATGCTCCGTTTACTTTGAGTTGATACGTTGGCATAGTTTTTTGAATTGAGTGATTTCAAATGAATTGCATTTGAAGTTACCAAAAATTGATTGGAAAGCTTTTTTTTTAACAAGAGGGCTTCTTTTTTAACTTTTCTTTAATTCTAAGAGTTTAGGAGGAATACACTTTCTGAGAAAATTTGACGTTCAGCAATTAGAACTAAATGTAAAGAAAATGAAAAACCTCATAAGCTCTCTATTCCCCATTTTAGCCCTTGTTTTATTTATTTCCTGCGGAAACGCGGATGATGATGTCAATTTTGACATCAACCAAAGGGAACTGGGACAAGGTGAAAACCCTGACGCATGTTTGGGCTTTGACGAAAACGAACTTTTGTTATCTATACAGAATCAGACCACTTCGCTTCCTGGAAAGGTATCCATACTTTTTAAAGTATCCGAAACCAATGGAAATCCTATTTCAGGGCTTACTGCGGACCAGTTCACCATTTATGAGCAGGGAAGGAATGATGATTGCTTTAATACCATTTCAGCCTCAGAATCCCTAGCGAGAATTTCTCCCAACTCCCAGGTGTTTAATAATAGTACGCTATTGGTCCTTGATTTAAGCAACAGTGTTTTACAAGGAAGTTTGGATGAACTGAAAACTGCTGCGAGCAGTTTCGTAGAAAATGTTATCCCAACTCCCGAAACAGAGTCTTTTCAGATGGCCATTTATTGGTTTGATGGTGAAGACGAATTGCATTTACTCAATCCTCTGACTACTTCCGCAGAAGAACTGACCACTTCGATTAACGAAATTACGGAAGATATCAGCAACGACCCTTCAACGGATTTATATGGAGCCGTTATCAAATCGACAGATATAGCGGAAGACTTGGTTGAAACCAATGGTACAAATTCCATTGTTCGGGCAGCATCCGTAGTCTTATTTACCGATGGAACGGACCAAGCTTCACGATTCACAGAACAAGCTGCACTTCGTGCTGTAAATGATGCGAATCCGAATATCTCCTTCTTTACCATTGGTTTGGGTGCCGAAATCGATGTGGATGTGCTAAGTGATATTGGTAAAACCGCAAGTGTGTTTGCGGGGAATAAGGAAGAACTGGAAGCCACGTTCAATCAAATCTCACAACGGGTATCAGAGCAAGCAAACAGCTTTTATCTCTTCGAATATTGTACTCCAAAACGGGATGGCAGTGGAGAAAACAATTTGGTCATTCAATTGACGGATGGTGGTCTTCAAGGTGCGGTTCAAACGAAATTTAGGGCTGATGGCTTTACCGGGGGATGCGAATAACAAATTGTATTTAAGATTCACAAAAAAATGGGGCGGTTAGGCCCCATTTTTTTATTCAAGGTCGTATGTGCTATCTCAAAAGCATTTTTTTGGTGTCAATCCAAGTTCCATCTGCGACAAGGGCATAGAGGTAAATGCCGGGTTGCAAACCAAATCCGCTGAGTCTTACACTGCCCTCTCCTCTTTCTGAAATAGGGATATTTCGTATCTGGGTCCCTTGCATATTGTATAGAATGAGTTCTGCAGTTCCCACTTCTCGAGGGATAAAGAAAGCTATTTCTGTTTCCCCACTAAACGGATTGGGTACATTTTGAAACAATTCGGCGGGCATGGAGGTATTCATGTCATCGGTTGAAGAAGAACCTGAAGATTGGGAAGAAGCAGTATCTCCATTTTTTAAATCTCTAATTTCTTCCTGCAGGTTCTCAATCATAGCCTGCTGTTCTTTTAATGCTTCTACCAATACAGGAATAATGCCGGTATAGTTCAATGATTTATACCCCTCTTTATTTGTGCTAACTAGGTTTGGAAACACTTCTTCCACATCTTGCGCAGTGAAACCATATTCCATGGTATCGCCAAACTTCATATCCGGAAACTCATTTTTGCGCATATAATAACTGACCCCATCAATTTCCTTGATTTTGTCCAAAGAAGATTCCAATTTTTGGATGTCCTTCTTAAAACGGGCGTCGGATACATCAAAAATGCTTCCCGTATAATGAATTGTCCCTTTTACGTCTAGCTCGGTATCAGGGTGTTTGGTTCCTACTCCAACCCAACCATCAAAATAATTTTGGTCCTCTCCATCAACATAGACTCCATAGGTAGGCTTCCCAGCACTACCAACAACCGAGATATCCAAAGCTTTGATTTCGCCACCGCCATCAAGGTCGCTTGTCATGCTTATTTGTTGTCCAATTCTATCCCCAAAGCCTTCTCCAGCTACTTGAATCTGACTACCTACAACAAATTTGGAAGTGCTCGAGGTGATTGTGGCTATTTCTCCAAATACAACCCCATTATCCGCTTCATGGGTCACTTGGTTATGAATCCCGATGGATTGGTCGGTACTGTTGGTAATCATAGCTTGCCGAAAACCAAGCCTATTACTTGTTCTTGCTTCTAATCTATAGTCCGTGTTAAAGGTTCCGATACTCACATTTCCATCTGTGTAACGCAAATCGTCTCCGTTTTTAATCCAATGCGAATCTACTTCGCCCCCGCCCCCCTGCGGTTCCTGCCAGGAAGCTAGTCCATTGGCGTCGGAAGTCAATACTTTGCCTTCACCCGGGTTACCTCCTTGAATTTTTACGGTTCCGGCTACATCAAGGCTCGTAGAGGGATATGTAACGCCAATCCCGACATTACCACTGAAATAATTGTATTCTTCATTTGCCGTGTACACACCATATACTCCACCATCAGCTGTTGTTCCAAAGCTGGCTGTGGAATACAATCCAATAATCCTGTTGCCCTCAACTTGACAATTCATATCCGCCCAAACTCCTACACGTTGACTTTGTCCGTCACTAATGACATGAGACTTAAATCCCACTAAGGATGCATTTGGACTCCCGTCAACAAGACGTGCCACAAGTGGTGATGCGTCGCTACGCACTTCTAATTTAGTGGGAGAAGCGAAGTAATCATCTCCTATGTGGACATATCCATCATTGAACGTTTGATTTCCAAATTGTTGCCACTGCCCAAAGGACATATGGGCACATAAGATGCACAATAGGGTCAGTCCCCAGGTTAAATACATTTTTTTAGTAGTTTTTTTTCTCATGGTTAATCATTTAAGAGTTAGATATATCGCTATTGTTTTAAAATGCTTTGTATTCAGATTACAAAACAGCGGAATGTCTAATTTTTGAGAGGGTTGGTAAGTCATGGATTGATGAATTCGGGTTTTCAGTTGATGAATTTGCGTAATGGTATGGGATTAGTAGCGGTTTTCCCACAGGCAGAACACCTTGGATTTTGGAAATTACAGTATTGGTGCAATGGAAAAAATAGACGCTTGAGAAACGCAAGTAGGGTTTTTGGCCCGAAAGTTGTTTACTTATTAAACGACAAACCTCTTACATCCTAAACTACGTTACTCAAGTTTAACTCAAAAAAATTGCTATGGATGTAATTAAAGAAATAATCGATAAAAGCGCCGCAGGTGCTTTAGATAGAGGACTTAAAGCCCTAGTGCTTTCCATTTTTGCCTCAATTGTGTGTACCCTTTTTGGAATGTTGGTGGTGCTACTTCGATATGGTAGCGAAATGAACATTCAGTTTGGATACTAACGGTAAATTAAGGCATTCCCAAATTTTTGATTCTCCAAGGGCTTGGATAAATCCAAAAGGAATCCGTTGATTACTGCTTGAGTGATTTCACCTTCTTTTTCGAGAAAAAAGGTCGGGTTTTGGCCAGGAGTGAGCTTAAATTCTGGTAGTTTAAAGCTTTGTGACACCATGTGCATTGGTAATTTAATAAAAGGCAATGGGGGAAGAAGTTGAGACTCTATATAAGCGTATCCAGCTTTCCAAGGATTTTCTTCTTCAGACCAAGTTATAGCAGAATTGTACTCTATACTGGACGGAGCGGTTTTCGGAGGAACAAGGGTGAAGCCGCTAGCGTCAAAAGTCTCATAGCCATAAAAGGTTGATAAATCCCCTTGGTCTATAATGGTACTTTTATAATAAAAGTCCTCGTGACCCTTAGTATCAATTTCCTGGCGACGAATCCCTAAATCCAAAATATAGTCCTTACCTAAGAGATTATAGGTCACATTTTTGATTTTGAGGTCAAACAGTTTCCGGTCGTTTCTAGGAATTTTTTCATAGTCTTCAATGGGAATGTTTTTATAACTCTTTTGGGCAATAGTATATAATGCTGATACCATGGAAACGTAGTTCAATTTGCGTATTTCCTGTTTTTCCACGTCGTTGGTATATCCTCCAGATTCAATTAATATCAAACTCGTACCCCATTTGGAAATGTTATCCCCAAAAGCACGGGGTTCAAATTCATCGCTATATCGACCTACCTGTCCAGGTGCATACTTTTGAATGATATTGTTCATAAACACAATCACTTTCATCGCGTTGGCTCGGGTTTCATTGATATCCTTTTCGTAATTATAGGCCGTGGCCAAATAGGAAATGGTGGCAGGCTTTTCCGTTAAGTAAGCATTGTAGTAGGTGCTTTGGTCGTGCAGATTAAAGCCAAAATCAGCATCCAGACTATCTCGAATTCTTTTCAGCACCCGACTTTCAGGTGATTGGAGTCGTAAGGCATCTCTATTAATGTCGACGCCCAAGGCATTTCGTCTTTGATATACTTCTGCCCCATCTGGATTGAGCATCGGTAGAAAGTGAAGCTTGGTGTTGGTTAAAATCTCGACCTTTTCTTTTTCAAAGCCTGGGGCATCCAAAAAATTAAGAATATCAAAAATGGCTTGGGTGGCAGTTGGCTCATCGCCATGCATTTGTGACCAAAGAAAAATGTTTTCGTCCCCGGAACCTATACTTATTAAATGCAAATCGCGTCCCTCAATGGACTCCCCTACTTTTTGGACTTCAAATTTGGGATTGTCAGCAAAGCGCTGAATAAGAGGTTGAATTTGTTTATGCTTAATCCTTCGCTTGGTTAAAGTCGGTTCTTTATACTCCGAATAGGTGTCATACAGACTGGAGGTTATATCGTTCTGGGCATTGGAGCCAAAAAAGGAAAATGAAACTACAAGGAATACTAAAACTGATTTCATAGTTTATTTTGTTGGAACTGGTTTGAAATTGAATTCCCTTGTAGCCCTTCGAACTTTACGCATAAATTCAGGGCCTGGGTCTGTTTTTTCGGTGCGATAACCCTCATCTATCTCTAACCATAAAGGATGCCCTTCAAAATTAGTGTACTCATAATGTCCGATAAGGTATTCAATATCATATTTTGAGGCCAAATAGTTGACTAACCATATGTTCGCTTTCACTTGTTTTCTGGTTAAAGGGGTTTCCTTCGTTCCTCCTACGTTTTCAATTCCAATAGCGCAGTGGTTTAGCCCTATCACATGTCTAGCCATAGTGGTCTCGGGCATCAAACGAAAAATTTTTCCATCTTGGTCCACTAAAAAATGAGAGGACACATTCAAAGCACTTGCCGTTTGAATTTCAGGGCGAAAATTAGGCAGCATCGAATTTCTAAAGGCTCCGAACGATTTTGTAAAGCTTGGAATAGCGGTCCAATGGAGAACAATCATCTTGGGAACAATGTCAGGAGAATCCTGATTTAGGTTATACCGTTGTTGTAAATATTCCTTGGTAAGCTCTATCCGTTGGTTATCAAACACAATGGGTTTATCCACCACTTCCATTTGCGTAGTACACGAACTAAGGATGACAATTAAAAAAGAAACAAAAAAGTAGCGCTTCATCTTTTAGGGGTTTGTTCGGAAACAGTATCCAAAGGTATGGCATAGCAAATATCGATTTTCTGTTTCCCCCATTCTCGTGCTTTTTTAATATCCAGTCCCATGTAAATATCGATTCGATTACGCCATCTTCGGTTCATTTTGTCCTTAACGTAGAAAGTATCCGGCCAGCTACCAATTTTAACCATGGTATTGTGGGTTAATCCCATTTTTAATAAATCTCTGGATACTGCAATACTTTTCATTCCAGGTTTTAAGGTATCTCCCCACGCCGCAATATTGGGATTTTCTGCCGTGGTTTGCCAAGACACCGAATTATAGGCAGAAGCCGTAACCTCCAAAGCACGCCATACATGTGTGGGCTTTTCTGGGGAAGGCTTTTGTTGACAACAAGCCAGCACTACCAATATCAAAAGGAGCTTTTTCAAATCAACTTAAATAGTATTACTTGGGTATGGGCACATAACTGGAGTCATCTGCCATCATGGGAAAGGACCAATCCTTCCAAGCATTTTTGGCGCTTTCTATTTTTTCTTTGCTACTGGAAACGAAGTTCCAATAGATATGTCTTTCTTCAGGAAAAGCTTCCCCTCCGAATAATAAAAGATGGGAGTTGGGTTGTAAAGTTACCTTGCAGGTGTCCTCTACTTTGGATACCAAAATATTTCCTTTTTCTATTTGCTGTTCGCAAGCTGTAATTCCGCCTTCCACTATACAAATACCTATTTCTCCCTTCAAGCTATTTTGAATATCCAACACATACTCACTTTCATTTTTAATCTCAACCATAAAAAGCGGTGTGTACACAGGAACCGGGGATTTTTTTCCATACCCTTCCCCGGCTACCAGGGTAAACTCGGTAGCTCCATCCTTCCATTTTGGGAGTTCTTCCGACGGAATATGATGAAATTCGGGGGCCATTTCCTCCAATTCTTTGGGAAGGGCAATCCAAATCTGATAACCATGAGCTGTAAATACTTTTCCATTACGCAAATCTTTAGGAGTTCTTTCCGTGTGGCTTACCCCCTTTCCTGCTGTCATCCAGTTGACCGAGCCTGGACTAATCCGTTGCTTCGTGCCCATGCTGTCTTCATGCATAATTTCACCTTCCAGCATATACGTTAAAGTAGACAGGCCGATATGGGGATGCTGGTCCACATCCATATATTTTTTGGGTCCTAATTGAGTGGGCCCCATATGGTCGATGAAGATGAAGGGGCCTATCATGCGCTTTTTCCGAAAGGGAATCAAACGACCGACTAAAAAGTCGCCAATATCCCGACTTCGTTCTTCAATGATCATTCCTAGGTTGGACATGCGGTAAATTTTTATATTTAGTTCCTGAAAGTTACAACAAATCTTTATCCATGAAATATATCAAACGAATACTCCTATTGTTGCTGATTGTCATTATTGTAGTGGTCTTTTTAAACTACTCCAAATTGAATATTATCAGCGGATATGCCTCAAAATATATGGCTTCTGCCACCTATGTTGCGGACCGTGACTCTGTTTCTATCGTAGATAATGATTTAAAAATGCCTTTGGTTGAATTGGCTGAAGTTTCACTGAACTCAAAAAATGCTTCAGCATCCGCATCTGTTTACGGGCTGATGAATCGCAAAGCCATTGACCGACAAGGTTTAGGAACGGTGCTTGTCGATTCTGATTATGATGAAAACGAGCCATACCTGCAACCCAATCGAAACTTTGAAAAGATAGGTAAACCCTATCCCTATGGGCATTTGGAAAATAAAGACACCTTGTTACCTGAAGTCGATTACGATCAATTGGAAAAGGCCATTGGTATAGCATTTGCAAATCCCGAAGTGCAGAAAACAAGAACAGTAGTGGTATTGTACAAAGGGTATTTGTTGGGAGAACGATACGCCGATGGATTTACCAAGGATACCCGGGTATTAGGCTGGTCCATGACCAAAAGCTTATTGGCAACCTGTTATGGGATTTTGGAGCATCAAGGAAAGTTACAGATGGATTGGCCGGCCCCCATCCCGGAATGGAAAGATGATGAGCGAAATCAAATAACCCTAAATCATTTGCTTCGTATGCAAAGCGGATTGGAATGGGAAGAGGATTATTCCAAAATTTCAGACGTGACCCGAATGCTATTTTTGGAAGATGACATGACCATCGCCCAGAAAGAAAAGGAACTGGTAGCTCAACCGACCAAGATTTGGAATTACTCTTCAGGTACAACCAATCTATTATCAGGTATTTTAAGGCAGCAGTTTCGCAGTCATCAGGAATACTTGGATTTTCCCTATCAGAATTTAATTGATAAGATAGGTATGCATTCCATGATTCTAGAAGCGGATGTGAAAGGCAATTATGTAGGGTCCTCTTATGCCTGGGCCACTACCCGTGATTGGGCCCGATTTGGCCAATTGTATCTCGATAAAGGGGTTTGGAATGGAGAACAGGTTTTTGATTCGTCTTGGGTTGATTATATTACAGAGGTGACGCCAGACTCCGACGGTACCTACGGCGCACATTTTTGGTTGAATGCGGGGGGAATTTACCCTGAAGTTCCTAAAGACTTGTTTTCCTGCAATGGATTCCAGGGTCAACATGTTTATGTTATACCCTCAAAAGACCTAGTGATTGTACGAACAGGATTGGCAGAAAGACCGGATTTTGATAGTAATGGTTTCTTATCTGGAGTGGTAAAAGCGGTAGAATAATAGGGGTAAATATCTCAAAACGGGGCAAAAACCACAGAGAAAGGCCACTTCACAACATATTTTTCCTACACTAGAGGTCTAACACTACATTTACTATGTAAAAAATAAGCAAGTAAATTTTTTCATTTTCATATAGTGTTCTCGTAAAAGAGTCTTGTCCCAAGTGGCAAGGCTCTTTTTAGTTTTGGAATATAATCAATATATGCACTTTGCGTGCTTCTTTTCTTGACACGAATTTCGCGAATTGAAACTAAATAATTATTGTGAGCAGCTTAGCCTTTATTAGTTTTTGACGTATCAAAACTTTCCTATCTAAATCGAAGGACACAAATCAACACAAAAACAAAGTGTCAATTGTTCCTTGGACATTGCATATTGAGTCAGGGAATCCACTGATCCTTACCAAAGTTGGGTTTCCGTTTCTCCAAAAACGCATCCCTACCCTCTTTGGCTTCATCTGTCATATAGGCCAATCGAGTTGCCTCCCCGGCGAATACCTGCTGACCCACCATTCCATCATCGGTAAGATTCATGGCAAACTTGAGCATTTTAATAGAGGTAGGCGATTTTTCCAAAATCTCCTGAGCCCATTGATAGGCTGTTGATTCCAATTCATCATGAGGAATAACCGCATTTACCATTCCCATTTCAAATGCTTCTTGTGCTGAATAGTTTCTGCCTAAAAAGAAAATTTCCCGTGCTTTCTTCTGACCTACCATTTTGGCCAAATATGCAGAGCCATAACCGCCATCAAAACTGGTAACGTCGGCATCTGTCTGCTTGAAAATAGCATGTTCCTTGCTGGCCAGGGTCATATCACAAACAACATGCAAACTATGTCCTCCTCCGACAGCCCATCCTGGAACTACCGCAATCACCACTTTAGGCATAAATCGAATTAATCGTTGTACCTCAAGAATATTAAGACGGTGGTACCCATCCTCTCCGACATATCCTTGGTGTCCCCTTGCCTTTTGGTCCCCGCCACTGCAAAATGCCCATTTCCCATCTTTGGTGGAAGGCCCTTCGGCAGATAGCAACACAACACCAATGGAGGTATCCTCTAGAGCATCGTAAAATGCTTTGTACAATTCGCTTGTGGTTTTGGGTCGAAAAGCGTTACGTACATTAGGCCTGTTGAATGCGATTCGTGCAACGCCATCGCTCTTTTTATACGTAATATCTTCAAATTCGATAGCAGTTTGCCAGTTGGGTGATTTCATACGGAAAGTTTACTGTTACAAAGAAATGAATTTTCAAGTTGACTTTTGACTACCAAGAATAGCAATTTGTTCTACGGGAAGAGCTATACAAAATTGTAAAAACCACTGTATCTTGTAAGCTAATAAAATGAATACGACAACTACTACTATGAAAAATATGGCCTCTTTCTTACTGATAAATTTAGTTCTGACTTTTGCCATAAGTGCTCAGAACGAGAGTAAACTTGAAATAATAGCAGAAATGGACGTCCGACCGGGAAATGTGGCGGTATCTCCTTCAGGCAGAGTGTTTACCACCATACATCCATTGGTTAATCCGTCTTTTCAGTTAGTCGAAATTACTGGAAAGGATACCTATGCCCTTTTTCCAAACGCATCCTATCAGAAGAACAGCCAATCACCTAGTTCTTATAAATTGGATACTCCTTTAGGAATTCGGGTTGACCAAAAAAACAGGGTCTGGATTATTGATGCAGGTCTAAATTTAGGTGCAACACGATTGTTCGCATTTGATATTGAAACCAAAAAGGAGGTTTTCAGACATGATTTTTCTGCAGAAATTGCTCCTAAAGGAAGCTTTGTCCAGGATTTGGCGGTAGATGAAGAAAATGGGTGGGTTTATCTAGCCGATATTGGCAATCCAGGAATTGTTGCGCTAAACTTGGAGACCCGGAAGGAAAGACGTTTTGCCAATGAGACGGTTCAAGCGGAAAAGGTGGATATGATTATTGATGGAAAGCTAACCAACTTTGGTGGTGCACCCGCTAGTGTGGCCATTAATCCAATTACTTTGAGCGCTGATAAGGAAACCCTATTTTATGGAGCCATGAATGGCACCACTTGGTATATGTTACCCACAAAATTGTTCAGGGAGGGCAAAACAAATGATGAAATTGACCAAGGCATTAAGGTGATGGGACCCAAACCAGTTTCGGATGGGGCAGCCACCGATTCTTCCGGCAACCATTATTTTACAAACATTCAACACTATGGAATTGATGTTTTAACTTCTGAGGGAGATTTAAAACCTTTTATAAGGGATGCCCGAATTGATTGGCCCGACAATGTTGCTTTGGGTCCAGAGGGATGGATTTACATGACCGTAAATCAATTGCATAAAACACCGGCTTTTACAGGTGGGAAAGATGAAGGTAATCCTCCTTTTTTCATTTATCGAATGAAGTTAGAGTAAAAATTGTTAAGGGGTTACTTATTTTTTTCTTCAATCCATTTCCCCATAAACTTGGTAGCTGCTAGGGTCTGATATTGCAATAAAGACCCCATAAAATTTTGGCTTCGGTGTTCCACTAGATTTGCTCCAAGTTTTTGAAGTGTATTTTGCAACTCCATTTGAAGCTTGGTTTTTGAATACTGTCCATTGATAGTTTCTATCCCCAATTTTTGGGCTTTATGCCATTTTTCGGAATCTGAATATAAGGCAACAGCAGAATCCGCAAGGGCCTTTGGATGTTCAGTATCAAAACATTGGGATGTTAACAAATTAAGGGACATTCCTTCTGTACCTAGATTGGTTGTAATTATTGGAGTTCCGTTTTTTAAGGCATCAGTAATCTTTCCCTTAATTCCTGCCCCAAAACGCAATGGGGCCAAAACTATCCTTCCATTTTGAATTTCAGAATCCAAGTTTTTTACCCAACCCATTATATGAAACCCTTCTTTTGGCTTATGCATTTGGTTGATTTGCTGCGGAAGATAGGCTCCATAGACTCTTAAGTTCGCATTGGGGAGTTTTTCTCGAATTCTAGGCCAAATCGATTCCTCTAAAAATTTAATCGCATCCAGATTGGGCGCGTGTTTGCCGTTTCCGTAGGTAATAAAGTCAGTTCTTGATTCAAAAGAAGGCCAGTCTTCTTGGTTTTCTTCTTTGATTTCTTCCATCATAAACGGTAGGTGCATCAGAAGAAATTCCGGAATTTTAATATGCTCTTTTAAGAGATTCATTTCAAAAGTGGATACGAGCAAGCTCAGGTCACTGCGGAATATGCTAGCCACTTCCCGTTTAGTGATTTCCTGCTGCTTCCACTTCCCTAAACTAAAATCTTCACCTACTTTATGCAGCAATTCTCTGGTTTTACGAAGGGAATGCAAATCCTCTGTATTCAATACTCGAATAGCATTAGGCGCTTGTTCTGCTACTCGCCATCCAAACTGTTCTTCTGCTATAAATCGGTCAAAAATGACGTAGTTCGGATTTAGTTGCTTCACAAAATCGTCAAAACTGGAGTGATTTAATTGAATCAAAGCCCTATCAACCCTAAGGTCATCCAAATTCAAGGAATATTCAGTTTGGGATGCGGAAGAAGCAAAAGTAACGGACCATCCAAAGTCTAAAAAAGCTTCAATCAACTGGACCATGCGATGCCCTGCAGCGGTTGTTTTGGGCTCAGGCCATACAAATCCAATTATAAGGATTTTCTTCACTTAATTCTGTAATACTAATCAATTAACATTTGGCAATGTACAATAAAGCAAGTTTTAAATGGAAAATGGAAAATGGAAAATGGAAAATGGAAAATGGAAAATGGAAAATGGAAGCTAAGCCAAATTTGAATTTTAGCTAGGGGTTTAATACTAGATGATGGGTTAATAATTGACCAAAACCTGTCTGAACTTCCAAAAATCGAATAATCGGTCAGTCTACATCATGGCAGCAAATTTCTTAGAGATGTTTGAACGTAATTTGCGCTCATAATCTTCTTCCAGCCACTCTTTATAGTTTTTGGTGTTGTTCATAATACAATATGAATATTGCCGTACCCGATATTGTATTTCTTCTTTGAGTTCTTTGGCCAAAATTCTTGCATCAAAAACATCCTCACTGTTTTCCACGCAAATTTGAGCGTGTTGTTCAATACTTCGCTCCAACACAATCTTTGATTTTAATCCTTGGGCAAACACCTTTTTATATTCAGCTTTAATATCAAAACTGATGTTTTCCGATTTACTGAACTTGGCTTTTAGTTCATCTGGCATTTCATACACGAATTCACGCTCGATTTCTTCATCATTTTTGATGTTTTCCAAATAGAAATCAGGAAAATGGAAAATTTCCTGCCAATCCACGGGAGAATCCCAGGGACCAAAACGGGCAATATTGTTGCCCAAATCAATGACATTAAATTCATTTTTGTTGGGTAGCACACGAGAACCTCTCCCAATCATCTGAAAGTAAAGAGTCAATGACCTTGTGGCTCGATTTAAAATAATTGACTCCACCGTAGGTTCATCGAAACCGGTGGTAAGAATACTCACCGAGGTTAAAATGGCATTTGGTGTTTCCGAAAACCATTCCAATATTTCAGCCCTTTCTGTGGCCGTGTTTTTATTGTCGAGGTGTCTGATATTGTATCCTGCCTTCTTAAAAGTCTCATACACATAAAGAGATGTGCTGATTCCGTTGTTAAAAATCAAGGTTTTGGTTCCCTTGGCCAGTTCCTCATAAGCTGCTACCAACTTCCCCAACATGCTTTGATTACTGTAGAACTCGTCGGAGGATTTTACGGTATAATCCCCATTGATTCCAATTTTTAAAGTTCTTAAGCTAACGTCATAGTTGTATAAGTTGGCCTTGGCCAAAAAGCTCTTGTCAATCAGCGATTGAATGGACTCTCCTACAATCAAATGCTTATAGTGGTCCTTCATGGGGAGTTTGATATTGGAGCTTAAGGGTGTAGCCGTAACTCCCAATATGGTGGATTCTTCGAAATACTTAAATAATTTTCGGAATGAGTTATAGTGAGCCTCATCAATAATGACCAATCCAATATTGTTGATTTGAACTTTTTCCTCTTGCAAGCGATTGTTCAAAGTTTCTACCATAGCCACAAAGCACATGTACTCATCTTGGTCGTATAATTCTTTAACCTCGCTACTTATAACAGTATTGGTCACCCCAAAACCGTTTAACATGTTGGACGTTTGTCTACTTAGCTCAATTCTATGCGTGAGGACGATTACCTTTTTGCCTGTTTCTTTGATAAACTGTCTTGCAATTTCTGAAAAGACCACAGTTTTCCCTCCACCGGTAGGAAGCTGATACAGAATATTGGTTCCGCTTGGAAGTTCATGAATCTGGGTGAAGATTTTTTTTAAATCCTCATGTTGGTAATCGTAAAGTGTTTTTTTGTTCTTGGCCTTTTGTATTTCCAAAGAAAATGGTCTTAAGATTTATGATGCATCAAACCTTACAAAATTACTCGTTTTTTATACTGATTTTTAGGTTTAACATTGCTTTAATATCAATAGACTATTAACAATACTACTGACAAGGCCAAACCTTGCGAAAATTCTTCATAACATTTTAATAAGTATCCAAAAATGCACTTGGAATTGTAATGTGGTTGAAGTAATATCATACCGGAATAACCTGAAACCACCATTTTCTATGAGGCAACTAAAAATTGTTAAGCAAGTAACCAACAGAGAATCCAAATCACTTGACAAGTACCTGCAAGATATCAGTAAGATTGATTTGATAACTGCCCAAGAAGAAGTGGAATTGGCCCAACGGATTCGTAAAGGAGACCAAGTAGCTTTGGAAAAACTGACCAAAGCCAACCTAAGGTTTGTGGTTTCTGTGGCCAAGCAATATCAAAACCAAGGACTTACATTACCCGATTTGATAAATGAAGGTAATCTGGGATTGGTAAAAGCTGCCCAGCGGTTTGATGAAACTCGTGGATTTAAATTTATTTCTTATGCAGTTTGGTGGATTCGCCAATCAATTCTTCAAGCCCTTGCGGAACAGGCCCGTGTGGTACGGCTTCCCTTAAATAAGATTGGAACCATAAACCGAATTAAGAAAACATTTTCGTACTTGGAGCAAGCCCATGAGCGACCACCTTCACCTGAGGAAATCGCCAAAGAATTGGATATGACCGTTTCAGAGGTAAAACAGTCTTTAAAAAATATTGGTCCTCATGTTTCTATGGACGCCCCTTTAAAGGAAGGCGAAACTTCAAGTCTATATGATGTTTTAAATGTGAATGAATCACCCACTCCAGATAAAGGTCTAATGCATCAGTCTTTAAATACAGAGATTAATCGTGCTTTGGAAACCCTATCACCCAGGGAAGCAGATATTGTACGATTGTATTATGGAATTGGGGATGAACCTTCCATGACCTTGGAGGAAATTGGAAATGCTTTTGACCTAACAAGGGAAAGGGTACGACAAATTCGGGAAAAGGCCATTCGAAAGTTGAGGCACGTGTCAAAAAATAAAAATCTAAAGTCCTACCTAGGGAGCTAAATAAAAAAGGGAGCCAAATGGCTCCCTTTTTTGTTCATTTATTTAAAGCTGTTGGGGTAATTCAGCTGAGTGATGTTGAAATCAGTCAACATCTGGTTTAAATCTCGAATAAAATTCAAGTATGCCGCGTTTTCTTGGTTTTGATTTTTCATGGGACAAAGTTTTCTGATTTGGACTATAGGTAATCTAATTCAACAAGTTCGTTCATACTCAATATTTCGTTCAATTCCTGAAGAAAGGCCAAGTATTCTTCTCCGTAGGTATCGTATAACATAACTTAGGTGGTTTTGAGTTTGGGTATTTAATACTTTAGTAAACCTAACTTAAACATCAGGGGTTTACAACAAATTGTGGTGAAACTAGTAGTTTTCGTTGTGAAGAAAATGTGAACATTTGTTATTCTTCGGATAAAATTTCCAAAGAAAGTTCAAAATCGATATCTAAATCCAAATCTGACTTAGGAGGATGAATGTCAAACTCTTCATACAAGAAACAAAGACTCATAGGGAGTCGTTTGTTAGCCCTTTCCTCTTCTTCCAGGCGTTTTATTAATAGACATTTTACCTCATATGCTCTCTTGCTAACCTCTAGGGATTCCATGCATTCCAATTCCTCCAATAAAGGAATTTCTTTTGAATCTCCTACTTCCAAAATTTGTTCCAATAACAATAGCTTGTTATCCTCATCAGATGTAAACAAAAACAACTGATGAAAGATGCTATGGCAATGTTTGGGTAAAAACTCGTCTTCCATAAAAAAGGTGTTTATGCTTTTCTAAGTGCTTCCATTTTTTTATCCAATGCTTCTTGCACCTTGGGATATTCCATAAGAAATTCTTGATATAAGAAATTCAAGTGTTTCAAATCATTGTCTGATTTACAGATTTTGGACATCTGTTCCGTGATTTCCAAAAGCGTATGGCATCGCATCATCCGTAAGGACTGGCCCACTTTTTGGCATGAAAAGTCCATTCCGCGAACATTTTTGCTTTGAAGATTTACTTTAATCTTTCCTACAAACTCGAAAATGTTTTGCTTATATAATCTAGCCAATTCTTCCATAAGGTCCATTTGTTGCATACACTCTTCCCATAGCGGTTGTAAGTCGACTTGTTCTATGGTGTTTGGGACAAATGTTTTTTCGATATGATAATTTCCTTCAAATGACTCTTGTGAAGCATGGGCGAGCTGTTTTATTTCTTCCAACAAGCGTTTGTGTTGCAAACTCAGTTCAGAGACATCAAATTTTTTTAGCAGTAACGCAACCTGTCCGAGAGTTGACTTGTAATCTGAAGGCCCTACTTTTTTGGGTTTTGAAATGCCTATCTCTTCATAGATAACCTCAAGCTCATCTATCGGGTCAACACCAAAAACTTTGTCTTCTAACCCGTTTTTAAATTCATTGAATGTTTTTTTGAGTTCACCTGCCTCTGAGGTACTCAACTCCTCGTAGGAAAAACTGCTGAGTCCAATCTCCAATTTTTCCAAATAACGTAACAATTCTGTGGTTCCCATTTATACCTATCTATATGCAATAGGTTAAATTGAAGAATAAACCGGCTTTTACCAATTAATTGTTTTGAAGACTCTTTTTTTTGTTGTCAAAATGCATTAGTTGTTGGTCTAGCAAAAAGCTATCCAAAAAATGACATAATTTCATTATTTTGAAATCCCTAATTACAGAAATAAAAAGGAGGTTCAAAGCAATACAATATCCAATAAACTCTAACTCGCTTTTTCTTTTTCCTGCTTGGCCAATCGATCCTTCACATATTCCACTTTGGTCTTTCCATGGGGTTTTGGATTGCCCATATCGTCTAAGTTTACCATGATAATATTGTCAACAGTAACAATGCTTTCATGAGTCATTTTATTTCGGACCTCACAATTAAGGGTAATCGATGTGGTGCCAAATTTGACCACTTCAATACCAATCTCTATGATATCGCCCTTTTGGGCATTGCTCATGAAGTTGATTTCGGACATATATTTAGTAACCACCTTTTTGTTCTCAAGTTGCACGATGCTATAAAGAGCAGCTTCCTCATCTATCCAAGCCAATACCTTACCACCGAATAAAGTGCCATTGGCATTTAAGTCTTCGGGTTTAACCCATTTTCTAGAATGAAATTTCATCAGGTTATTTTTGGAGATATACGACAAAATTAGAGGTTTGGCCTTTGGTAGGTTTTTCTGTAATCTTTTTAACAAAAACATTATGTTATTGATAAAATATGTTAATGATGCAATAAACTTTTCTTAATTCTCTGGCATTAATATTATGTTCCTAATAAATTCAGGCATCAGTCAAACAACAACCAAAATGCAAACAAGTATTGAGTACTATTCGGACCCCAGTTTTACCGTTTTCAAAGTACCTGACTGGAGGGCCAAGTTTTATAAGTATGTTTCCTTGGAATTGTGGGGCAACCTACCAAGTCCCATCCAAAGATTTTTTTCGGCATGGTACAGTTCCATTTATGACAAGCCTTACTCAAAAAAAATTATCAAGCCGTACATTCGACTCAATTATTCGGACAAAAATTATTTAGACAAGTTCAAACCGCCATTTGGCAAAGAGGAATTTAATTCATTTCAAGACTTTTTTATCCGAGAGTTTAAGAAACTACCTGAAAATGATAGTCCATTTGTATGGCCCTGTGAAGGATTGCTTTGTGACGAAAATAAAGTTGTGGACCTGGAATATGTTCAAGTTAAAAGTGATATTCGGTCCGTGGCGACGGTTTTTGGGTTGAAGAATAATGAAATTCCCAAGACCTATACCTTCACTAATGTCTTCTTACATAACAAAAACTATCATAGAATCCACTCCCCTATTTCTGGAACCATTACGCGAATTCAACATGTTCCTGGGGATTTAATTGTCTTACGTCCTTGGATATATAAACAGAATCCATCCATTCCAGCATTTAGAAACGAACGATATAATATTGATATCCAAGATGAACAGGGACGCATCTGGTATCTTTCCATAGTAGGCGGACCTGCAGTTGGTACCATTGAGCTATCCAAAAATGTGGCTGTTGGCGCTTCGGTTGAGCAGCTTCAGGAATTATCCTTGTTTTATTTGGGTTCAACCTGTTGTATGGCCGCACCTATTGCACCTAGATTCCACCCTAAAAACACCTTTGTTGAAGTAGGGGTTCCCTATTAAAATAAGGTAGGCGGACTTGGTTTTATCAAGGTTTCAGGAACCTTCAAACCTGCATTAAAATTTTTGTTTAGCCTTTCAATAAAGTAGGCCGAGAGCAAAGGTGATTCCAATTCTAAATTTTGATGTACAAAAAAGTGAACGTTTTGTAGTCCTTGGGAATTCCAAGTTTTCAATCGCTCGACCCAATCATCCAATCTTGGATAATCGGTTGGATGATTCGCTCCCACATATCGAATAAAAGCCTCATTGTTGGTCAACCGCATATGCATTAAGTCCCTTCTTCCCGCGGTATCCACCAAGACGTTCGCAATGTTATTTTCTTCCAATAAATGGTATAGCTCCTGAGCGACTTTTTCATCGTTGAACCAGTCCGTATGTCTGAACTCCATAGCCAGAGGAAACTCTTTGGGCCAATATTCCACAAAATGTACCACCCTATCCCAATTTTTAGGATTGAAATTATTATGCATTTGCAAAAAGATGGTTCCAAGCTTATCTTTTAACAAGGAGGTTACCTCCAAATAACGGTCTGCAATCTCATACACTTTGTCGTTTAAACGCCGTAGATGACTGACCTCATTGGTCATTTTTGGGAAAAACTTGAAATTCTCAGGGGTTTTGTCATACCATTTTTCATATTGTTCCGCAGGAAAAATTCGGTAAAATGTGGCATTCAATTCAATGCAATTGAACTGTGTGGAATAGTAGGCCAACTCATCCTTGGTTCCCCTAGGATAGAAGTTCTTTAAATCCTGTCTGTTCCATTTGGCGCAGCCTACAAAGAGATTTGAATCTTTAGATTTTGGGTATTTCGCCAATACCGAGCCTGTGTCTGGGTGGTCAGCCGGTATAGTAAAATCAATTAATTCGGGTTGTTCTACCTTTCCAAATTTCATATTCCTGTTATTCCGTTGTTAGGACGAAGTTAAGTAATCCTCAAATCTGTTCATAACCTCGTTAAAAAGTATTATCTGGGCTAAATTTACGGTATCCATGTTTCTGTAATTTTAGTAAAACGAAACACCATGGTTTCAAGATCTAGTAATTTATTGGACATTCGTCCAGAAATTCCCACAGCACAAATTCACAACAATATGAGTATGGAAGAGCGTTTTCAAAACAAGACGCTTCGTCCCATTATCAAAATGCAAAACCCATTGTTGCTTGAGGTTTTCAGAAATTATGCTAGAAAACACAAAGGAGTTTTTTATGAATTGTCCATGGAGAAAAAGATGGATTATATAGAAAAATCCATACAAAAGGATATTAAGTTCAGAAATTCCCTGAAAGGGATGGTTATAGGCCAATTTACAGTAGAGGAATATACTATCTACATCACCAATTCTTCAGCCTTGAACAAGCGTATGATGAACATGGTGATCGAGCGTTTAAAGGACCAACTACAGTTGCTTCAGGAGACAGAATTAGTCCAATAGGGATTCTCCATTTAAATTGGTGGTCAAGATATCGCTCATGATATCAAAGAAGGGGCGAATGGCCTTGAAAGATTGGTTCACTTCTTTCATAAATGATGTGCTCAGTACTTCTTTATCCGAAAAGTTCCTTACGAAAATGAACTGCTTTCTTTTTATTAAATCTATATCTGGGTGTTCCTTATCAAATCCTTTTGGTGCCGTTTTAACACCATCCCCTTGAATTTCTCCCCAAATGGATTTCAATGAATCTTGCCCTATGGTCTTTCTGAAATCTGAAGCATCCATCTCGAACTCTTTTCGAATTCGGAACAGGTCTTCTTTGTTAGGTTCCCAAAATCCAACCGCGGCAAAGGACTCCCCTGGTTTAATACGTAAATAGTAACCACCACGAAGGTGTGCCCCAAGCCGGGAAAAAGACCCTGCAAAATGGGTTTTGTAAGGGGTCTTATCCTTTGAAAACCGTACATCTCGATAAATGCGGAACATTTTCATTTTTTCAATCTCGTCATGCGACTCCAAGTTTTCCCGAATACTGCTATAAAACTGTTTGACATACGATTCGTGGGATTTAAATTCGGGTTTGTTGGCTTCAAACCAATCCCGGTTATTGTTTTTTTCAAGAGTTTTTAAAAAATCAAGGGTTTCTTTTGAAATGGTATGGTCTTTCATGCGACAATCAAGATGTTATATTTACGCTAAAGTTAGAGAATTGAGAGCGGTATGCATATGTTTTATCTATTTTTAGACTTTACAATCAATCATGAACAAGGAAAAAATCATTCAAGAATTAAAAGGGCATAAGAAACAACCCTACCTAGACTATAGACTAAAAAGGGAAACTGAGGAATTCACAAATACATTGTTCTATACGCTTTTTGATGTAAACACTCCCGTTGAAGAGAATCTGGATGTATTGGAGAAACAATTTGCTAGACTTGTGGATTTGGCTTGTTGGGACTTGAATAAGCCTTGCGATAAACTTTGGCACAAATACGTTTCTACCCTACCATCAATTTTGGAAAAGTTGAATCTGGATGCCGAAGCCATTCTAAACTGTGACCCAGCTTCGCTGTCAATCCAAGAAATTTACATGGCATATCCTGGGTTTTATGCCATTGCCATATATCGCTTGGCGCACGAGCTTTATAAGGAAGGGTTTCCTTTGGTTCCTAGATTAATGACCGAATATGCCCATAGGCAAACGGGTGTTGATATCAATCCTGGTGCTCAAATTGGAAAATCTTTTTTTATTGATCACGCCACAGGTGTGGTTATAGGTGAGACCGCAGTTATTCATGATAATGTTAAGGTGTATCAGGGGGTTACCTTGGGAGCACTGTATGTGGATAAAAAACTCCAAAAAATAAAGAGACACCCCACCATTATGTCAAACGTAACTATTTACGCCAACGCTACTATCCTCGGAGGAGAAACTATTATTGGTGAAAACTCGATAATTGGCGGTAATGCGTGGTTGACTTCATCGGTTCCAGCTAATTCAACTGTTTTCCATACTCCAGAAATAAAAATTAAGACTGCGAATGTCGAATAACATTTTAGACCTTATTGGCAACACTCCTTTGGTAGAATCCAAAGTATTGAACACCAATAAAAATGTAAAGCTTTTTTTTAAACTAGAGGGACATAACCCCGGTGGGAGCGTAAAGGATAGACCCGCCTACAATATGATTAAAAGTGGTTTGGAGCGGGGTGAAATCACAAAAGATACCAAACTAATTGAGGCTACAAGTGGCAACACTGGAATTGCCTTGGCAATGATAGCTGGGATTTATGGACTGAATATTGAATTGGTGATGCCCGAAAACTCCACAAAAGAACGGGTACAAACCATGCGAGCTTATGGGGCTAAGGTTACTTTGACTTCCTCAGAGGTAGGTATTGAAGGAGCAAGGGATTTCGCAGAAGCCAAAGTGAACCATGAAGGGTATAAAATGCTCAATCAATTCGGGAATAATGATAATTGGAAGGCCCACTATAAAACTACGGGTCCTGAAATCTGGAAGGATACGGAAGGACAGGTTACCCATTTTGTGTCCAGTATGGGGACAACAGGAACCATTATGGGTACTTCTACTTATTTAAAGGAACAAAACGGAGACATCAACATCATTGGTGTACAACCCACTGATAACTCAAGAATACCTGGGATTCGTAAATGGCCTGAAGCCTACTTGCCCAAGATTTTTAATCCAAGTAAGGTAGATCAAATCATGGAGGTGAGTCAAGAAGAAGCAATAATAATGGCGAAGCGATTGGCCAAGGAAGAAGGAATTTTTTCAGGAATGAGCAGCGGAGGGGCGGCAACTGTAGCATTGCGTTTGGCTGAAAGTTTAGAGCGTGGAACTATTGTTTCCATTGTTTGCGACCGTGGAGATCGTTATCTTTCTTCCGACTTATTTGATTAAATTAATGGGTTAGCTCTTCCCGAATGGCATTCCAATATTCCTCAAATTCATCAAGGTCATTGTGTTTGCCTCCGTCAACGGTATACATTTTTTTATTGTCGATGGGAATTACCTGGAATAAACGTTTGCCTGAATTATAGGCCACTACCCTATCTTCCGTCCCGTGAAAAATACGAATTGGAGCCTGTACTTGTTGAATGTATTTGTTGGAGGCCAATTTATACTTTAGAATGGTCTTCATAGGCAAAAGTGGAAACCTCTCCTCGGCCACATCGGTGAGATTGTAAAACGGGGTTTCCAATATCAGTTTTCCCACCTTGTTTTTTGATGCTACAAAGGTGGCTATACTAGCGCCTAAAGAGCGTCCATAGACCACAATTTTCTCCGACGGAAATATTTTGCCCGTGTATTCATAAAAAAGCTGGGCATCTTCCAAAAGTTTGGTTTCGCTTCTTTCCCCAGTGCTCTTACCATAACCTCTGTAATCCATAACAATTACGTCATAGTTGAAATCCACGAAACGAATGGCAATTTCTCCCCAACGGGATAAATCTCCAGCATTGCCATGAAAATATAGAATGGCTCCCTTGGGGTTTTTCGATTTAAACTGAAGTGCGTTTAGTTTGGCGCCATCTGGGTGTGTTAAAAAAAATTCCTCAAAGTCTCCTTCAAAGGTATAGACGTAATCCTGGGGTAATTGTGTAGGTAGAAATATGAATTTTTCTTGGAGAAAAGTGAGCATTAAAGTAAGTATTAGGAATAAAAAAAAGATAACGATTGCAAATCGACCCAGTTTACGCATTAATAGGTTTTGAGGTGTGTTTCACATCAATACTCGAACTTTCCAAATTTACTTTTTCGGGTCTTGAATTGATGATATCGCTAAGCATACTATGGTACGATTCAAAGGTGTTCAAATCTTTGTGGCCTCCCCCGATTATGGTATATAGCTTAGTACGTTTTGGATTTATTTTGGATAGCTTGATACTGGTTTTATACGGGATTAACTTGTCGTCTGTACCATGAAGAATATGTATGGGGCACTTTACATATTTTAACCATTTGTATGTAGGCATCGGAAATTTTATCAATAACGAGAGTGGCATAAACGGGATGTATTTCTTGGCTACTTTGCTTAAGCTGTAATAAGGCGCATCCAAAATAAGCATCCGTGGCTCGTTCATGGAAGCCAGTTTGGCAGCAAATCCTGACCCCAACGACCTGCCATACAAAATGATATACTTCTCAGGTACCTTCTTTTTAATCTCGTTGTAAATGACCTGCATATCCCTTTTTACGGCTTTTTGGGTCCGTCGGCCCGTGCTTTTTCCAAAGCCACGGTAGTCCACCATAACAACGTCAAAACCATGTCGCGTGAAGTCCACTGCAAACTTCCCCCATCCTTTTATGCTTTTGGAATTTCCCTTCAAATAAAAAACTACCCCTTTGGAGTCTTTTGCCTTAAAGTGTAAACCATTAATTATGGCACCGTCGCGAGTTTCTATATTATACTCTTCCGTAATCTGATTATCATAGTGAAACTGAAAATCCTTATCCAGTTTTTCCGGTTTAAATAGAAAGAAGTCCTGTAAAACAAAAAGAAGTACGCTGATTAGGACATACACGCTTAATATGGCTAAAACAATATACATCCAGCTTTGCATGAAGTTCTAGTTTTTTCCAAATTACAAAAAAAACTAAAGACCTCTTTTTCAGTTATTTCAACTTTAAATTCTTATTTTTCTACTCTCAATCAATCAAAAAACATTATGGAATCTTCAGACTCAGGCGTATTGCCTCAAAATCGAATTGAAATTATTGATGCTCTTCGCGGCTTTTCCCTAGCGGGTATCGTTATCGTCCATATGGTGGAAAACTACATTGGAGCACCATCACCTTCGGCCTTCAATGAGGCTGTTCATCAGGGCATTGGCGATGACATCGTGGATGGATTTATAGGCTTTTTGCTAAGAGGTAAATTCTTTGCCCTGTTTTCATTTCTATTCGGACTCAGCTTCTTTATCCAAATGGATAATGCGGCGAAACGCGGAGAATATTTTGGAGGACGTTTTTTATGGAGGCTGCTCTTACTTTTGGGAATAGGATATGTGCACAGTCTCTTTTATGGTGGGGATATTTTGACCATTTATGCTATTCTTGGTATTCTCCTTATACCTTTCTATAAGGTTAACAACAAGTGGATTCTTGGACTTACGGCTTTATTGTTTTTGGGTGTTGGACGCTATATCGTTTTCTATTTTACCCAGGGAGCAAATGTATTTCCTGGTATGGATTTTACACCCGACAGTCAGGATGTACAAGCCTATTATTCCATATTAAAAGAGGGTTCCATTAAGGATGTGTTCGCCTATAATGGTTATCAAGGACATATTAATAAAGCTAATTTTCAACTCGGTGTATTTGGAAGAGGTTATATTACACTCGGATTCTTCTTTTTAGGTCTATTCATAGGACGGTTAGGATTTTTCGAAGCGTATCAAAACCGCAGGAAATGGGTAAAACGCACTTGGATTGTTGGTCTTATTTTGTTTTTGGTATCCGGAGGATTAATGGCCCTTACCTTTGGTAGCATGGGCGGCAATGTGACCTTTGATCAATGGATTGCCATGTTTGGCCTTACTGCTTTTGATTTGAACAATATAGCCATGACCTTTATTATATTGAGTGTCTTTGTGATACTGTATAAAAGAAATGGAGCACGCAAATGGCTTTCTAAATTTGCCCCATATGGTAGAATGGCTTTAAGTAATTATTTTTTCCAAAGTATTATCGGAACCGCTTTGCTTTTCGGTTGGGGAATGGGATATCTGGGAGAACTAAGAAATGTATACACTTTCGGTATTGGCGTTGTCATTATTATGGTACAAATGGCAGTAAGTTCTTGGTGGCTTAAAAAATTTAGATATGGTCCGCTGGAATGGTTATGGCGCAGTGCTACCTTTCTAACAGTTTTTCCGATGAAACGCAAGGCTGAAGACTGATTACCACACTTTTTGCACTTTACCCAACATTCTTTCCGATTCATCGAAATGGTGGAAATAAAACCCGGATAGTACTCGTTTTATTTGCAATTTTGAACAACCTAAATCGCTAAAAAAATGAACTTTATCCTAAACTTGAGCACTTGGAAACGTATAAACATCCTCACCTTGGTGATTTTGACTGTACTGGTGGTGTTGAGTTTTTATGGGGTGTATACCAACACCTTCTACCTGACTAAATTGGATAATTTCATTTTTCCTTTACTAAGTATAATTCACTTTTTATACATCTATGTGATTTGGTTTAAAATCCGTGAGGAAGATCTCCCAGATCCTAAAATGCGCAACCTGGAATACGCTTTATACGCAGTTATGGTTGTATATGCCTACAAAATATATGAAAGTATAACCGTAATCAATTCAATATCTGGACTTCAGGAACATTTTATACCCAGCACCTTTGGTCCAATGTCTACTCTAATTTTGGTTTTGTACTGCTTACTTTTTGTATTTACCCTTTTCTCTTTTTGGATTAGAAAGCGATACGTTGGTGTATACAATTTTGAAAACTTCAACGATAACCTTAATATGTGGCAATAATTATAGGCCACGAATATAGCTGCCATATAAGTCCTTAAACTGATAGCCTTCCAAAAAGCGTTGTTTGCTCAATTTTTTATGGGCAACCAATCCCCACAATAAAAATTCCTTGAGGAAATAAGAGTCTTCCCTTGAAATCGTGGGTTGGTATTCTCTAACGAGTGTTTGTAAGGGCACTACGGAATCAAGCTTGCTTTGATATTCGTCATCCGAATCGTCATCCAACAGTTCAAAGCCTTCGCCCTCGAAAAACCAAGATACCAAGTCATCATATGGACCTTCAGCGTCTTTCCGTTCCAATTTGTCAATTTTAGGGAAGAAATCTGCAAAAAGGGTCTTAATGGAATCTTCAATTAATATTTCGGCAACAGAACCAGCTCCCTCCTGCTCTCCTTCATAAACCAATTCTATTTTGCCCGTAATCGAAGGAATTACGCCCATAAAGTCACTCAGACGAATAGCAGTTTTAGCACTTCCCGCTTTTATACTTCGCCTTTCCGCGGTGCTCAGTAGATTTTCAAAAGCGGTAATGCTCATACGTGCGCTTACTCCACTTTTCGCATCCACATATTCGCTCTTCCTAGCTTCAAAGCTGATTTGTTCCAATAAATCCATAGCCATTTCAGGAACATAAATGGACTCGGATTGCCTAGAATCCAATTCCGCTTCCTGTTTGGTTATTTTCTTGGCAATTTCTATGCTTTCCGGATAATGTGTTAAAATCTGCGACCCTATTCGGTCCTTTAATGGAGTTACGATACTTCCCCTATTGGTGTAATCTTCGGGGTTTGCTGTAAACACGAACTGTAAATCCAGGGGCAATCTTAATTTAAAACCTCTAATCTGTATATCCCCTTCTTGCAGTATATTAAATAAAGCCACTTGAATTCTTGCTTGAAGGTCTGGTAATTCATTAATAACAAATATGCAACGGTTTGCCCTGGGAATCATTCCAAAATGAATAACCCGATCATCAGCATAGGACAATTTCAAATTAGCTGCTTTAATAGGGTCCACATCCCCTATTAAATCGGCGACGGTTACATCTGGCGTGGCCAGTTTTTCATAAAATCGCTCATCACGATGTAACCATTCAATGGGGGTTTCATCTCCTTTCTCTTCAATCAATTGAATCGCATAGCGGGACATCGGATTAAGTGGGTCATCATGAATTTCTGAACCACCCACCACAGGAATCCACTCATCCAATAATTGAATCATAAGCCGGGCCAGCCTGGTTTTGGCTTGACCTCTAAGCCCTAACAAGTTGATGTTATGACGCGACAAAATTGCACGCTCCAACTCCGGAATAACTGAATTTTCATATCCCCAAATGCCTTGGAAAGTCTCTTCTCGATTGGCTATCTTCTCTAATAAGTTATCCCTTAATTCATCTTTTATACTCTTACTTTCGTACCCTACTTTTTTTAATTCCCCAAGGGTAGTAATCTTCGTATGTTCCATTTTGCTCATATTTAGCAATCTATCCTTTTAGTCTTTTTTTTCTGTTTTCTTCGTAATCCTCAAAAATCATTTCACCCAAACCCTTTAGCCCGGTATAGAACGCTTTTCCCTTATTAGCTTTCGTAAATTCCCGAACAAATTGCATTAAATACGGGTCTTGGGCTATCATAAAAGTGGTAATTGGAATATGGAGTTTTCTGGCTTGTTGGGCCATTGCATAACAGCGCTCCACGATATAGTCATCCAGTCCCACACTATTTTTATAGTATTCCCCGTTGGGCAAACGAAGGCAGGAGGGCTTCCCATCGGTAATCATAAAAATCTGTTTGTTGGTATTTCGCTTTCGGCGTAGCATATCCATCGCCAATTGTAACCCAGCAACCGTATTGGTATGATAGGGTCCTACCTTTAAATAGGGTAAATCTTTAATGGGTATGGGCCAAGCATCGTTACCAAATACCAGAATATCCAAGGTGTCTTTTGGGTATCTTGTGGTAATCAGTTCCGCTAAGGCCATGGCTACTTTTTTTGCCGGAGTAATGCGGTCTTCACCATATAAAATCATGCTATGGCTAATATCAATCATCAAAACCGTGCTCATTTGGGCTTTAAATTGGGTGTCCTCCACTACCAAATCCTCTTCATTGAGAGTAAAGTTACCCATACCATGATTTATTTGGGCATTCTTTAAGCTTTCAGTCATGGATATCCTCTCCAAGGAATCCCCATATCGATATTCCCTAAATTCTCCTGTATGTTCATCTCCATTTCCTAGCTTACCGGTTTTGTGGTCTCCTGAACCTCGTCGTTTCATTTTCCCAAAAATCTGGTCCAGTGCTCTTTGCCGAAGCATACGTTCCAGCTTTGCAGTTATGGACAAACTACCGCCACCATCGCCTTCTTCACCTTCACCTTGTTTTCCATCGGGATCTATTTCTTCTCTGATATAGCCTTTGGCCTTTAAATCTTCAATGAAATCATCAATTGTATAGTCGTCATCGGTAAGCTCATATTCCTTATCCAATTCTCGAAGCCAATCCAAAGCCTCTTCAGCATCCCCTGAGGTATGCGTAACCAATTCTTGGAAAATCTCAAAAAGCCGTTCAAAGGGAGTCTGCTCCGGAGCTTCGTAGGTAGTGAATCGAAACCCTTTTCTTAAATTCATAGCCATTACATAAAAATAAGACATTTGTTCGTATTGGTTTTGCATTTAAAGAAACCTTAACGATACGGGGTTTAACTGTTATGATTCACAAACAATTTCAAGGGTTTTACGACACTCCTCCTCTTTGGAAGAATTCCCATTTCGGAATAGCCCAGTTTGTATTTCCAACCCTAGAAATGGCTTGTTTCCAACCTACGGAGATTCCTCAAAACCTACGATTGGGACATCAGATGGAACACGTATTTGAGCAACTAATACGATTTGATGGTACTTATGAAATACTTCTTCAAAATCAAGCCATACGTTCTAAAAAGACCACAATTGGTGAAATTGATTTTATTCTAAAAGACCTAGAGACCTCTAAAATTCATCATGTAGAACTAACCTATAAATTCTACATCGTTGATTCTTCAATATCTGAACCCATTCATCGCTTAATGGGACCAAATAGAAGGGATATGTTTTTCACCAAGATGGAAAAAATTAAGAATGACCAGTTCGCTTTAATCAACAGACCAGAAACTAAATCAATTCTAGATGAATTCGGATTAAACGCAGAAGGTATACATCAAAATTGTTGTTTTAAAGCACAGTTGTTCAGGCCATTTAATGAACCTACTGTTCATATTCGTCCTTTAAATCCAAATTGTGTTGTGGGATATTGGATGCGGTTTACGGATTTTGAAAACGGTAATTTCAAAGACCATCAGTTCTACATACCCTACAAGAAAGAATGGCCCGTAACCCCGCATCTTGATGTGGATTGGATGGTATACAATGCTACACTTATGGAAGTGAACCTAAGAATGATTCAAAAAAATGCACCCATGCTATGGATGAAAAAAGCAGACAGGGTTTTGGAAAAATTCTTTGTGGTTTGGTGGTAAAAGCCTATTTGTGTCTTTCCTCCAACACGTCAACCACATCGTTTAAGGAAAAACCTTTGGCCGTTAATAGGATTAAATAGTGGAACAACAAGTCTGCACTTTCATTTAAGAATAAAGAATCGTCATCATCCTTGGCCTCAATAACCGTTTCAACAGCCTCCTCACCCACTTTTTGCGCAATTTTATTGATTCCCTTTCTAAAAAGTGAGGCTACATAGCTCTTTTCATCTTCTTTATTCTGCTTACGGGAAGTAATGATGTCTTCCAGTTTAGATAAGAAACCATATTCCTGGGCATTGTCCTCTCCCCAACAGGTATCCGTACCGGTATGACAGGTAGGCCCTTTTGGGTTCACTTTAATAATCAAAGTGTCTTTATCACAATCGTTCTTGATATCAACTAGATGTAAAAAATTACCACTTTCCTCGCCCTTTGTCCAAAGCCGTTGTTTGCTCCTACTGAAAAAAGTTACTTTTCCGGTACTTTGGGTAATTTCCAAAGCTTCTTCATTCATATATCCCAACATCAATACATTTTTTGTTGATGCGTCTTGGATAATGGCTGGAATCAATCCATCAGTATTTTTAGTAAAGTCTGCTTCCATTTTTTCTGAAGTTAAAACTCTTAACTATTCTAAATTTTAAATTATAGCCTAACCGGTATTCCTTCTTCTTTTAATTCCTTTTTCAAATCTATGATATCAATTTCCTTGAAGTGGAATACGCTGGCAGCTAGAGCTGCATCTGCTTCTCCTTCCTTAAAAGTATCTGCGAAATGACTCATTTCCCCTGCACCTCCTGAGGCAATTATCGGAATGTTTAAATTTCGTGATAATTGTCTTAAAGCTTCATTGGCAAAACCGTTTTTGGTACCGTCATGATTCATTGAAGTGAACAGGATTTCTCCCGCACCCCGTTCTTCTACTTCTTTAGCCCATTCAAATAAATCAATATCCGTAGGTACTTTTCCCCCAACTAAGTGAACCTTCCATTGTCCATCAATTTGTTTGGCGTCTATAGCAACAACAATGCATTGTGAACCAAATTTGGAAACCAATTCATTAATAAGATTGGGGTTTTTTACTGCTGAAGAGTTAATCGAGACCTTATCAGCACCATTTTTGAGCAGAATATCCACATCTTCCACAGAACGTATTCCCCCTCCCACTGTAAAGGGTATGTTGACTTTTTCGCCCACACGATATACCAAATCCGCCAGAGTTTTTCGTTTTTCTTCGGTGGCAGAAATATCCAAAAAAACCAGCTCATCAGCACCCTCCTTGGCATACAATGCAGCCAACTCCACCGGGTCTCCTGCATCCTTTAAATTCACAAAGTTGACGCCTTTTACGGTTCTTCCATCTTTAATATCCAAACACGGAATGATTCGTTTTGTCAGCATATTTCCTTACCTATTTTTCGTTTTTAATATTCAAATCAAACCCGTCATAAAACCCAAGGTCTTGATTGTTCAATAATTTTGTCCAAAGCGCTATTTGACCGGTATGATAGGAGAAATGCTCAACTACGTGCACTACATTACCTATCCCAGAGAACTCAAAACCCTGTACCTTTCGTGGTTTGAGCAATTCCTCAGTAGATACTTTGTTAAAGCTTGTTTTGGCAAGTTCAACCGTCTGCTCCAACTTTTGTAAAAGTTCACTTTTTGTATATCCCGAAACTGTTTCAAATTCTTCATCCCTGTTTCTTTCATCATCCAACCCTTGTAGGGATGCAATGCCATACTGGGTTATGTTGCCGCAAAGATGAAGGATTAGATTTCCAATACTATTGGCAACGGAATTTGGCTTTTTCCAAATCAATTCCTCTGAGAGCTGGTCAAAGCATTTTTTGACCATTCTCAGGCTTTCATCCATACGGTAGTTGGCCTGATTGACAAATTCCATTTTGAAATCCTTATTGGCTTCCATATTCCAAAATATAGTTTTCTAGTTGCTTAAGACTTATTTTATTCTCATATATGGCCTTGCCTATAATGGTTCCCTCACAACCCAAATCAGCAAGTTTGCCCAATTCACTATAGTCTGAAATCCCGCCACTTGCTATAAGATGGATTCCCAACACTTCTTCATCTTCTACTCCGCTCCCTGTAATTCGGGTTTCCCACTTTTTCGTTTTCTCCAAGATGTTCTTATACAAATCAAAAGCTGGGCCTTGAAGCATACCATCCTTACTGATATCGGTACAGATTACATATTCAATACCTTGTTTTTGAAACTCTTTTATGAAGGGAACAAGGGATATACCCGATTCTTCTTCCCAACCAGAAATTGCAATTTTTTCATCTTTGGCATCTGCGCCAAGAATAATTTTCCCAGCCCCGTATTTAGCAATCCAACTTAAAAAGGTTTCCCTGTCTTTTACCGCAATACTTCCCCCAGTAATTTGAGTAGCGCCACTATCAAAGGCAATTCGTAGGTCTTCATCACTTTTAAGACCTCCCCCAAAATCTATTTTTAGTTGGGTTTTGGAGGCAATCTGTTCTAAAATTTTGTGATTTACAACGTGTTTGGATTTTGCACCGTCCAAATCCACCAAATGCAGATACTCAATACCATGTGCTTCGAATTCTTGGGCAACCTCCAAAGGATTTTCATTATATATTTTTTTTGTGTCGTAATCTCCCTTGGACAGGCGAACACATTTTCCTTCAATAATATCTATTGCTGGTATAATCCTCATAGTTAATCGTATTTTGCATGGTCTTTAGCCATCCACATCGATGAATTACCAACACTGTCAAACCCAAATGGGCGATACATCCCATGCGCATCTTTTGTTTTCAAAGCAACTGTAAGCACCTTTTTTACTGTGGGATGTTCCAAAATATGACGGACCAAATCTTTTCCAACTCCCATGCCCCTGTATCCATCAAAAATGATTACATCCATGATATAGGCAAAAACCACCTCGTCTGTAAGGACCCTGGCAAATCCAATCTGCGCACCGGTTTCTTTCAGGTAAACACCGAAGCATAGACAATTATCAATTGTGCTTTGGGTCATTTCCTCCGTTCGATAGGCACCCCAATAACTGCTTTTAATGGCATGATGTATAGCAGTGAAATCAAGCTTCTTTTTATCTGTTTCTATGTAAAACTTGTGTTCCATTACAATTCCAAAAAGTTTTGAAGAATTCTCGACCCTACATCACTGCTCTTTTCTGGGTGGAATTGGGTACCGTAAAAGTTATCTTTTTTCAAGGCAGCACTGTATTCCAATCCATAATCCGACACTGCAATAGTATCTGTTGATAGAGGGGCATAAAAACTATGAACGAGATAGATATGGCTATTTTCACCAACGGATTTAAAGAGGTCAGATTTTAACGATTTAATCTCATTCCAACCTATTTGAGGTACTTTCAGTGCTTCCGAAAATTTAACCACATCCACATCAAAAATCCCTAACCCTCTGGTATTGCCTTCTTCCGAACTGTTGCACATCAATTGCATCCCCAAGCAAATACCCAATACAGGTTGCTTTAAGTTTATGATTGTATCCTCTAAACCACTTTCATTCAGTTTTGACATGGCTGAACTAGCCTCACCGACTCCAGGGAATATCACTTTATCTGCGTTGGTTATTTCATTCGCATCACTACTCAGTACCGCCTCAAAACCCAAACGCTGAATCGCAAATTTGATGCTTTGGATATTACCCGCTCCATAATCGATTATAACAATTTTCATTTACAGCATTCCTTTTGTGGATGGTAAAATCATTTTCTCGGCATCCCTTTTTACGGCCATCTTAATGGATTTTGCAAAAGCTTTGAAAATCGCCTCTATTTTGTGATGTTCATTGGTACCTTCTACCTTAATATTCAGGTTTGCTTTGGCACCATCAGTAAACGATTTAAAGAAGTGGTGAAACATTTCCGTAGGCATGTCACCAATTTTCTCACGTTTAAATTCGGCATCCCAAACCAACCAATTCCTCCCTCCAAAATCAATGGCAACTTGAGCCAAACAATCATCCATGGGAAGAGAAAAACCGTAACGTTCCATACCTAGTTTGTCACCCAAGGCTTGGTGAAATACTTCTCCTAACGCAATGGCGGTATCCTCAATCGTGTGGTGCTCATCCACCTCCAAATCTCCTTTTACGTTAATAATCAAATCCAACTGTCCGTGTCTCGCTAGCTGGTCTAACATATGGTCAAAAAAGGCAAGTCCGGTATTTATCTCGCTCTTTCCAGTACCATCTAAGTTGATTTCTATTTGAATATCGGTTTCGTTGGTTGTACGCGAAATCTTTCCTGTTCGGTCTTTGAGCTTCAAGAACTCATATATTTTTTGCCATTCGTTGCTTTCTAGGGCAATGAAATCATCCAATTCTTCTCTTTTTACTGTAATTTCATCAGTTCCTAAATGGGTTTCGTCATTGATAAAAATTCCCCGTGCACCCAGGTTTTTGGCCAATTCCATATCGGTCAATCTATCCCCAATCACATAAGAATTAGACAAATCGTATTCATCGGAAAAATAGGAAGTTAATAAGCCGGTTCCCGGTTTACGCGTATTGGCATTCTCTTTAGGAAATGTTCTATCGATGAAAACTTCATCAAAAACGACTCCTTCATTTTCAAAGGATCTTAAAATGAAATTGTGTACGGGCCAAAAGGTATCTTCTGGAAAAATTTCAGTACCCAAACCATCCTGGTTGGTTATCATTACCAACTCATAACTAAGCTCCTTAGCAATTTTGCCCAGATAGGTGAAAACCTTAGGGTAGAAAATCATTTTCTCAAAGGAGTCAATCTGTTCATCGATTGTTTCCTTAATAATGGTTCCGTCTCTATCTATAAAAAGTACTTTTTTCATATCCAATTATCATGCTGAATTTGTGTCAACATCTTTTTAATGAGACCCTGAAACGAATTCAGGGTGACGAAATTTTACTTAATACTTCAATCAATTTTTTGTTTTCCTCAGAAGTCCCTACGGTAAATCGCAAGGTATTTTCACATAAAGGTTGTGTACTTCTGTTGCGGACCACAACATTTAAATCCAATAATTGGTTATACCGTTTTTCCGCATTATCCACCTTTACCAAAACAAAATTGGCATCTGTGGGGAATATCTTTTCCACAAAGTCTATTTTGTCAAGTGCTTGAATCAAAATTTTCCTTTCCTTCAATATTTGCTCAACTTCTTTGACTACTGAATCTTGGTTAACCACGCGAGATAACGCCTTCTGTTGCGTAAGTTCGTTGACATTGTAAGGTGGTTTGATTTTGTTGAGTACCTGAATAATTTCATTGGATGCACAACAAATACCCAATCGAATCCCTGCCATCCCATAGGCCTTAGACAAGGTTTGCGTAACCACCAAATTCGGAAAGTCAGACAGTCTGGAAAGCCAGCTTTCCTGGCCGGAAAAATCAATATAGGCTTCATCGATTACCACCAAACCATCAAATCCATTTAGGATAGCCTCTATTTTGGATGTTGAAAAACGATTTCCTGTGGGATTGTTGGGGGAACACAAAAAAATGATTTTGCTGTTTTCATCAACCGTTTCGAGAATTATTTCGACATCAGGTTCAAAATCTGAGGCCAGCAAAACCTCTCTGTTTTCAACGGCGTTAATTCCTGAAAGCACCCTGTACATTCCATAGGTAGGTGGCAAAGTGATAACATTATCCACCGCAGGTTCACAAAATCCCCTAAATAACAAATCCAGTACTTCGTCACTACCATTTCCAAGTAAAATGTTCTTTTCTGAAATATTTCTTTGTGAAGCTAAAACCGCTTTAAGGCTTCTTTGTTGGGGGTCTGGATAGCGATTCACGCCATTTTCATAGGGATTTTCATTAGCATCCAAGAAAATCATCTTACTACCATCGGAAACATATTCATCCCTTGCGGAAGAATAGGGTTTTAGCCCTTTTACCGACTCTCGAACAAAGTCCTCAATATTGAATTTTTTCGTCAAACCCATTACTCCTTTGATTCCAGTTCTTTTAACCTAAGTGTAACTGCATTTTTGTGTGCCTGTAAGCCTTCCGCCTCCGCCATGAGCTCCACTGTATTTCCGATTGCTTGGATACCTTTTTCATCGATTTTCTGAAAAGTCATACTCTTCAAAAAGCTATCTAAATTTACCCCGCTATATTGCTTGGCATACCCATTTGTTGGTAAGGTATGGTTGGTGCCTGATGCATAATCCCCTGCACTTTCAGGTGTATAATTTCCAATAAAAACCGAGCCTGCGTTCACCGTGTTTTTGATATAAAAATCCTCATTTTCAACACACACTATATAGTGCTCGGGGCCATATTCATTAATTAAATCCAAAGCGACATCATCACTCCCAACAAGAATAAGTCTGCTATTGGAAACGGCCTGTTTTGCAATCTCCTTCCTAGGCAAAGCCTCCAATTGTTTTTGTACTTCTTCAGCCGTCTCATCAATGAGTTTTTTGGATGTGGAAACCAAAACCACCTGGCTATCCACTCCATGTTCTGCCTGACTCAATAAATCCGAAGCTACAAATGCTGCATTGGCTGTATTATCCGCAACCACCAATAACTCACTGGGTCCTGCTGGCATATCTATACTCACTCCATATTTTGTGGCCAGCTGCTTTGCTACCGTAACATACTGATTACCGGGACCGAATATTTTATACACTTTTGGGATACTTTCGGTGCCAAAGGTCATTCCAGCTATGGCCTGTATCCCACCCACCTTGAAGATTTGGGTAACTCCGCACAAACTTGCAGTATATAAAATCGCAGGATTAATTTTCCCTTCACTGTTTGGAGGGGAACATAATACAATTTCGTTGCAACCTGCAATCTTTGCAGGAACTGCCAACATCAAAATCGTGGAAAACAAGGGTGCCGTTCCCCCAGGAATGTAAAGACCCACTTTTTGAATAGGTCTTTTTTCTTGCCAGCATTGCACACCGGGCATAGTTTCCACGGTAACAGGTTCACTTTTTTGAGCTTTGTGAAATCGTTCTATGTTTCTTTTCGCCATCTGAATGGCGTTTTTCAATTCTTCCGAAACTTGGGCTGAAGCATTTTCAATTTCTGAGGAAGTGACTTTTAAATCCTGTAAATCCACTCCATCAAACTGCGAAGTATATTTTAGAAGCGTATTATCTCCGTCATTTTGTACTTCTGCAAAAATTCGTTCTACCGTCGCTTCAATATCCCCGACTTGCTGGGTAGGACGTTTCAAGATATTCTTCCAATCCTTTTTTGGTGGATTCTCAATTCTTTGCATCAGCGTACCATTTTCTCAATTGGACATACCAGAATCCCTTCGGCCCCTGCCTGTTTTAACTCATCAATAACTTCCCAGAAAGTACCTTGTTGAATCACGGTATGCACCGAACTCCATCCTTTTTCCGCCAACGGTAGTACCGTGGGGCTTCTCATACCAGGTAAAAGAGCTAAAATGTCATCCAACTTCTCGTTGGGCGCATTCAGAAGTACATATTTATTGTTCCTGGCTTCGAGCACGGATTGAATTCGAAATCTAAGTTTATCTAGAACTGATTCTCTTTCCTTAGAGATTTTGGGTGAGACAGCCAGTACTGCTTCACTTTTTAAAATCACTTCTACTTCCTTTAGATTGTTTTTGAAAAGTGTACTCCCGCTGGAAACAATATCGCAAATTCCATCCGCCAAACCTATGTTGGGAGCAATTTCCACAGAACCGTTGATGATATGTAAATTGGCATTTACTCCTTTCTCAGTGAGGTAGTCCTTTACCGTGTTGGGATACGAAGTGGCTATTTGTTTTCCTTCAAAATCTTTAACTGAATTATATTCAAAGGATTTAGGAACCGCCAAGGATACCCTACATTTTGAGAAATTCAATTTTTCGACGATGGAAATATCCTTCCCTTTTTCAACCAAGACATTCTCTCCCAGAATAGCAATATCCACTACTCCATCCCTCAAATATTGAGGAATATCACCGTTCCTAAGGTAAAAGACCTCCAAAGGAAAATTACGGGCTGTAGCCTTTAATTGGTCCTTACCGTTATCAATAGAAATTCCGCAGTCTTTTAGAATTTTAAGTGAATCCTCGTTCAATCGGCCACTTTTTTGAACTGCAATTCTAATTTTAGTCATGTTTCTTTTTCATTTAATCTGAGAAACCAAAAGGGTACAAAAACAAAACCCGTTTGATTTCTCAAACGGGTTAAAATATAGTTTATCTACAACAATACATTTCTACCTCGCTTGAGTGCAAGTATAAAAATGATGATGTGTACTTTGATTTCTCATTTCGGGAGTAAAAGTAAAATATATTTTTTTATCAAAAAAGGGTTATTTAGTTATTTCCCAAAATTAAAGGCAGGCCATCTCCACTTGAACCTACTACAACCACCTTGGAATTTGGTGACTGTGAGAGTTGCAAGGTGGCTTCAATGCCCTTGTCTTGAAGAATTTTATCAGTTAGTGAGGCACTCAAAATCCTGTTGGCATCTGCTTTACCTTGTGCCTCGATTCGCTGACGTTCAGCCTCTTTTTGTGCTGTAACCAAGCGGAACTCATACTCCAGTGACTCCTGCTCCTGCTTCAACTTACGCTCAATAGCTTCCTTAATTGTGGGTGGTAAGGTTACATCACGAACCAAAATTTCGTCAAGAACAATATATTGTTCATCCACGATTTTTTTGGTTTCCTCAAAAATTTCAGCCTGAATGGCATCTCGTTTACTTGAGTATAGTTGTTCGGGGGTGTACCTACCCACTACACTACGCGCTGCCGAACGGATGGTAGGTAAAATAATACGCTGCAAATAGTTTTCACCAATCTCCTGGTGAAGTTTACCCAACTGATTGTAATTAGGCTGATACCAAGCAGAGGCATCCAATTGAATATCCAGTCCATTCGAAGATAAAACCTTCATCTTTTCAAAGATCTCCTGTCTTCGTACCTCGTAAACATATACTTTGTTCCAAGGGGCAACCAAGTGAAACCCTTCCCCTAAGGGTGGCTTATCTGTAACCACACCATCACCAAAGGTTTTGTACAGTACCCCTGCTTCACCGGAACCTATGGTAATCGCTGATTTTGAAATTAAAATTATGATTAAGATTACGGCCACAATAATGGGTAATCCAATCTTTGGTAATCTATCCATGTGTTTGCTTTTTTAAATTAAACCATTGTATTTTCTTATGAACCATTCTAAGGCCAAGCAAAGTACAATAAGGCCCAAAAGTATTCTAAAGTCTATTAAAGATACGACATTTTGCTTGCTCCTTTGAATTGGTAAAGTTAGGTCAGAATTCAATAAATCTTCGGTCAAATCTTCCAATTCATTTGGTAAATAAACCTTTCCACCTGTCTTTTCCGAAAGTCTGTTTAACTTTTCATAGTTGGCCGAAAATAATTGATCTTCTTGTTTGAACTCTACAATTTTAAATGTACCCGATTTGGAAATACCTTCCCTAAGTTCCCTTACCGTAAATTCATAAGTTCCTGAATTTAAATTCCCCAAATCATATTCAAAGTAAGACCCGTTGAACAACATTGGTGCTTGTCTACCATATTCAAAATCCTTTCCAGTAATCTCGATTTGAACATTACCATTTGGGTCCAAAACGAAACTTTTGTCAAAGTACGAAGCCTTTATCCTCGCAGCTTCCGCACCTTCAAAAACCCGTTTATAGTCCAATTCCAATCTGCTTCGCTTTCCATCGCTGTTTAGAAAAAAAATCAACTTCCCAATAAAGTCATCAAAAACATTGAAATTGTTGTTTTCCAAATAACTTTTCGCTCTCCATCTCCAAACATTTTCTCCAAAAAGTACCACCTCTTTTTGGCTAGCCTTTGGGAATATGGTAAGAAGAGGAACTTCCAAATTTACTCCCTTAATGCGCTGGTTCAGGATGGTCTCATAGTCAGTGGAAATTTCTAAATCTCCAAGATTCGCCATCAGTGGTGGATAGTCTGCAGTATTAAATTCGCCTATACCAAATACAGAAAAAGACCTGTTCAAAACAGGTTGGATTTCTTCTTTCTGATTAAAATCTTCCTTAAAAAAACTTTCTTGTACTTGGTTTAAAAAACCCCAATCCGTTTGGGTACCCGTAATGGTAAAGTAATTGACATTATTGGCTTCAATAAAGTCATATGTTCTTTTAAAGTTGCCATTGGGTTGGTATAGAATAAAAACATCAGAGTTCTCAAGAATGTCTTCAGTTGCTCGGGTATTTACAATATTTAGTTGACGCTGTTCATTGGATTCTATGGACTTTTTAAGGGCCCCTATATCGGGATGTAGAATATCTGAAACCAAAGTAACATTGGTCTTTTCATCAATAACCTCTAGAGCCGCCACCTTTGAGTTATTGATTCTGTTTTTTTCATTGGCAAGTTCAGAAACTTTAAACTCCAATGTTTTTAAGCCAACACTTTCCGCTTCAATTACAGTATTTACTCGCTTACTGTTTTCTGCAGGGTCAAAGCGGACGGTTTCCTGAAACACCCTCCTACCATCCATAGTAATAACCAAGTTTTTGGCAACACTTTCTTCCCCAGTGTACTCTATAGTTGCTTCCACTGGGAATTTGTTTCCTAAAAAGGCGTAAGTATTGGTGTTGATTTGGCCAATGGCAATATCGGCATAGTCAGTGGTATCCCCTATCACAACAGGATTAACCTGAACGTTCTCTTTAAGGTTTAAGAACTCATAGTCCCTTCCCAAGGTTTGGTTTCCATCCGACAAAAGAACAATGGTATTATTTCCATTGATGAAGAGCTCATTGGTCTTTGATAGCGCATTGGCAATATTTGTATTCTGCTGTTGAAATGAAAGCGAGTCACCTTCTTCAATATCAGAACCAAATTTGAATTGGAAAAGAGAGAAACGTTCTTTGAGAGCCTCATTATTTTGAAAATTAGCCACAGCCCTTTTTATATCCTCCGCGTTTGAGGATTTAGTCATGGATGCCGAATCATCCAGGAGCAAAATAAGGTTCGACTTCTCCAAAAAATAGTCTTCATCGATAAATTTCGGATTAATCAATAAAAGAAAGGCCCCAAAAAGTACAACGAATCGTAGAGAAGCAAGAACTATCCGTAAACTTCCCTTATGTCGAGATTTAAAAAAATACTGATAAAAAACAATGGTCAACGCAGCAATGACCGCCAAAATAATTAGTAGTACCGTGCGTATCTCCATTCAAATTAGGTTAGCATCCCACCGTCAACATTCAATACTTGACCGGTGACATATCCCGATAAATCCGACGCCAGAAAGAGACAGGCATTAGCAACATCTTCTGGACTTCCTCCTCTTTTTAAAGGTATAGCGTCCCTCCATCCCTGCACTGTTTTTTCATCCAACTTATCTGTCATTTCTGTCTCAATAAATCCGGGCGCTATGGCATTGCAACGAATGTTTCTTGAACCCAACTCCAACGCCACTGATTTGGTAAACCCAATCATACCCGCCTTGGATGCGGCATAATTGGTTTGTCCGGCATTTCCTTTCACCCCAACCACACTGCTCATGTTGATAATAGAACCTTTACGTTGTTTCAGCATGGTACGTTGAACCGCCTTGGTCATGTTAAAAACAGATTTAAGGTTTATTTCTATTACCGTGTCAAAATCCGATTCACCCATGCGCATCAATAGGTTATCTTTGGTAATTCCCGCGTTGTTAATCAATACATCCACACTGCCAAACTCCTCTAGCACATTGGCTACCAAATCTTCGGATTCGCTAAAAATTGCAGCATTACTTTTATAGGCTTTGGCTTTAACCCCCATTCCTGTCAATTCCGATTCCAATTCCAGTGCAGGTGCCTCGCTTGAACTATAGGTAAATGCCACGTTGGCTCCATGCTCGCCAAATACTTTGGCAATTCCTTTCCCAATTCCTCTACTGGCCCCGGTAATAATTACATTTTTGCCTTCTAAAAGTTTCATTTTACAGTTGGTTTGAATGGTTATAACCTCAAATATAGGTCTTGTTTTTAAGTTGTTATCAAAAAAAATCCCGTAGAAAACGGGATTTACAATTCTTTTAACGAAAGCTTAGGCCATTACTTCCTTGACCTTCACTCCTATCTCTGCTGGAGAATCCACAACATGAATTCCAGACTCTCTCATAATACGTTTTTTGGCTTGGGCGGTATCATCGCTACCCCCCACAATCGCTCCGGCATGTCCCATAGTTCTTCCTGCGGGAGCAGTTTCCCCAGCGATAAACCCGACAATGGGTTTTTTACTTCCGCTTTCCTTATACCATTTCGCGGCATCCGCTTCAAGTTGCCCTCCAATTTCACCAATCATAACCACACATTCCGTTTCTGGGTCATTGATAAGCAATTCAACAGCCTCTTTCGTGGTAGTACCGATAATGGGATCTCCACCGATTCCGATAGCTGTAGTGATGCCAAGACCTTGTCTCACTACTTGGTCCGCTGCTTCATAGGTTAACGTACCCGATTTTGATACAATGCCCACGTTTCCTTTTTTGAAAACAAAACCGGGCATGATACCTACTTTGGCTTCCTCTGGAGTAATTACACCGGGACAATTGGGTCCAACCAAAGTGCAATCAAAATCTTTAATATAATCATTGGCTTTTACCATATCCGCTACTGGAATTCCTTCGGTGATGGTAATGATGACTTTAATCCCCGCACTGGCAGCCTCCATGATAGCATCTGCAGCAAACGCAGGTGGCACAAAAATAATGGTAGTATCTGCACCCACTTTTTCAACAGCTTCCTCTACCGTGTTAAATACTGGTTTTCCCAAGTGCTCCTGACCTCCTTTTCCTGGAGTAACACCACCAACCACATTGGTACCATACTCAATCATTTGACCTGCGTGGAAAGTACCTTCACTACCTGTGAAACCTTGCACAATTATTTTTGAATCTTTGTTTACTAAGACGCTCATATTATTTACTTAAAATGCGTTACAAAAATAGGTTTTGACAGTCATTTGTGCCAACCAATTCATGTTTTCTTTTTAAACTTTTCCATGAGGTAAGGGACCTGCTTTATGTAAGCCATTTGCTTCATCTTCTCCCTTGCCTCTTCTGCTGGACTACCAAAATACGTCTTGCCACCTTCGAGGGATCGTCCCACACCGGATTGGGCCAAAACAACAGCCTTTTTTCCAATAGTAATACCGCTTATTACACCCACCTGACCCCAAAGCGTGACTTCATCCTCTAGTATGGTGCAACCCGCAATTCCTGTATGCGAGGCAATCAAACACTTTTTGCCAATTACGGTATCATGTCCAATCTGGATTTGATTATCCAATTTTGCACCTTCTTTAATCGTTGTATCACCTGTTACTCCTCGGTCAATAGTGCAGGACGCTCCTATGTCCACATTATCCTCAATTACAACCCGTCCACCAGAAATCAATTTATCAAACCCTTCCGGGCGATTTTTATAATAGAAGGCATCGGCCCCCAATACCGTCCCTGCATGAATGGTCACATTGTTGCCTATAATGCAATGGTCATAGATGGATACGTTGGAATGGATGAGACAGTTCTCCCCGATTCTTACATGATTGCCAACAAAAACATTGGGCTGTATTACAGTTCCTTTTCCAATCTGTGCAGATTCTGAAATGGATGCGCTGGATGACTGAAAAGGTTTGAAGTGCAACGTTAGTTTGTTGAAATCCCGAAAAGGGTCGTCAGAAATCAATAAAGCCTTCCCTTCCGGACAATCTACTTGCTTGTTAATCAATATTATGGTTGCTTTGGATTGAAGCGCTTTATCATAATATTTTGGATGGTCCACAAAGACGATGTCCCCTTCTTCAACCACATGGATTTCGTTCATTCCCAAAACAGGAAAATCCGAAGGTCCAACATAGTCGACCCCAAGAAGGGCTGCAATACTCTCTAAAGTTTGTGGTTTAGGAAATTTCATCCCAATTACACCTTAGCACGTTCCATATACGCCCCTTTTTCTGTATCGATTTTGATTTTATCGCCTTCATTGATGAAAAGGGGTACATTAATTCTTGCACCGGTTTCTACCGTGGCAGGTTTAGTGGCGTTTGTAGCTGTATTCCCTTTAACTCCAGGTTCCGTATGAGTCACTTCCAAAATGACACTGGCCGGCATTTCCACGGAAAGGGGCATACTATCTTCTGTATTGAATAAAATGGTAACTATTTCCCCCTCCTTTAATAAGTCTGGAGAATCCAATGAACTTTTTTGAAGGGAAATTTGATTGTAATCGTCAGTGTTCATAAAGTGGAACGTGTCGCCTTCGTCATACAAATATTGGTACGAGCGTGTTTCTACACGCACATCATCTATTTTGTGTCCTGCCGAAAATGTATTGTCAATTACCTTACCTGAAGTGACACTTTTGAGCTTCGTTCTTACGAAAGCGGGCCCTTTTCCAGGTTTTACATGAAGGAATTCGACTATTTTATAAATATCATGGTTATACTTAATGCACAACCCTTTTCTAATATCTGAAGTACTTGCCATTGTTTTAATTTGAGCTAAAATATCCTTTCATGATTCCGCGTTGGGAATCTCTTATAAATTGCAGAATTTCATCGCGTTCAGGAGTCGCTTCCATCTCGGCTTCAATTATGGAAGCTGCCTGCGTATTGTTATAATTCTTTTGATAGAGTATTCTATAAATATTCTGTACCTCGCGAATTTTTTCCGAAGTGAATCCTCTACGCCGCAAACCCACAGAGTTTATTCCCACATAAGAAAGTGGTTCCCTTGCTGCTTTTACATAAGGCGGTACATCCTTACGAACCAAGGAACCTCCGGTGATAAAAGCATGATTCCCGACGGATACGAATTGATGAACAGCAACCATTCCGGCCAAAACCACGTTATTACCAACAGTCACGTGCCCCGCTAAAGTAGAATTATTACTAAAAATACTATTGTCCCCTACAACACAGTCATGCGCAATATGGCAATAGGCCATTATCAAGCAATTATTGCCGATTACCGTTTTCATTCGGTCGGAAGTACCTTTATTGATTGTGGCACACTCTCTAATCGTGGTGTTATTGCCAATATGTACCGTGGTTTCTTCACCCTGATATTTCAAATCTTGGGGCATAGCGGAGATAACCGCACCTGGAAAAATGTTACAGTTTTTCCCGATTCGGGCTCCTTCCATGATGGTTACATTAGAACCAATCCAGGTTCCCTCACCTATGGTAACATTATTATGTATTGTTGTGAACGGCTCTATTACCACGTTTTTGGCAATCTTGGCACCGGGGTGCACATATGCTAACGGCTGATTCATTTAATTTCCTTTTACTTTCGTGATTTGGGCCATGATTTCAGCTTCAGATACTAGCCTACCATTAGCGTATGCCCTTGCTTGCATTTGACAGATTCCTCGGCGTATTGGGCTCAACAGGTCCAACTTAAAAATCAAGGTGTCCCCAGGAACTACCTGTTGCTTGTATCTCACATTGTCAATTTTGAGCAGATAAGTGAGGTAGTTTTCCGGGTCTGGGACCGTGCTCAATACCAAAATACCTCCAGTCTGAGCCATGGCTTCAATTTGCAGAACACCCGGCATTACCGGAGCACCTGGAAAGTGACCCACAAAGAAAGGCTCATTCATGGTCACATTTTTTACCCCGATTACATGTTCCTCTGAAAGTTCCATGATTTTATCCACGAGCAGGAATGGTGGTCTGTGGGGAAGCATTTCCATGATTTGGGTGATATCCTTTACAGGCTTCGCATGCAAGTCAACGTCAGGAACAGAATTTCTTCTTTCCTGCTTGATAATTTTCTGAAGTTTCTTAGCAAATTGCGTGTTAACAAAATGTCCAGGTTTGTTGGCAATAACTTTTCCTCTAATTCGCGTTCCGGCCAATGCCAAATCACCTAAAACATCAAGTAATTTATGCCTTGCTGCCTCATTGGGATAATGTAGGGTGAGATTATCCAAAATTCCATTTGGTTTTACGGAGAGTTTCTTTTTTTTGAAAGCCTTCTCTAACTTTTTCATAGTGGCTTCAGAAATTTCCTTGTCTACATATACTATAGCATTGTTCAGGTCCCCACCTTTAATTAATCCGTGCTCCAAAAGCATTTCCAATTCATGAAGAAAACTGAAGGTCCTTGAATCGGCAATTTCCGATTTAAAATCAGATAGTTTTTCCAAGGTGGCATTTTGGGTGCCTAAAACCTTGGTGCCAAAATCGACCATAGTGGTTATTTGGTAGGCATCAGAAGGAATTATGGTAATCTCACTTCCAGTTGCTTCGTCTTTATACGATATTACATCCTTTACCACATATTCTTCCCTATCCAATTCTTGCTCAACGATACCGGCTTCTTCCAAAGCTTGCACAAAGAATTTGGATGACCCATCCATAATGGGAGGTTCCGGAGCATCCAATTCTATGAGTACATTGTCAATTTCCAAACCAACCAAAGCAGCCAATACATGCTCAGAAGTTTGAATCCGAACACCATTTTTTTCAAGGTTGGTACCTCGCTGTGTGTTGACCACATAGCTGGCATCTGCCTCAATAATTGGTTCACCCTCCAGATCAACGCGCTTGAATGCGAATCCATGGTTCTCCTTGGCAGGCACAAAGGACATGGTAACGGTTTCACCCGTATGCAAACCCACGCCTTCAAGGGTTACCTTTTTCTCAATGGTACGTTGCTTTGTATTAGTCATCGTCGCCTTTAAGCTTTTTTTCTAATTTGTTTATTGAATTAACCAGTTTTGGCAAGTTTTTAAAATGGACATAGGACTTGTTATAGTCTCCATAATTTAGGGCCGGAGAGCCTTGTAATACTTCGTCATCCTTAACGTTACGTCCAATTCCTGATTGGGCCTGGATGCGTACCCTATCCCCTATGGTAATATGTCCCACAATACCAACCTGTCCTCCGATAAGACAGTGTTTGCCAATCTTGGTAGATCCTGCAATTCCCGTTTGGGCTGCTATGGCCGTATGTTCACCAATTTCTACATTGTGGGCAATTTGAATTTGATTATCCAGCTTAACCCCTTTTCTTAATATGGTTGATCCAAGAGTTGCCCTATCGATAGTGGTTCCAGCACCAACATCCACATGGTCCTCTAGAATCACATTCCCAGTTTGGGGTACCTTACTGTATTCTCCGTTTTCATTGGGCGTAAACCCAAAACCGTCAGCTCCAATAATGGCACCACTGTGAATTACGCAATTATTGCCAATCACAGATTCAGAGTAAATTTTGGCACCTGCAAAGACCAAGACATTTTCTCCTATCGTCACATTTTCTCCTATATATACGTTAGGATATATTTTGACATTATTTCCAATTTTTACGTTGTCCCCCAAATACGAAAAAGCACCTAGATAAAACCCCTCCCCATATTTCGCGGTTTCTGCAATGAAAGAGGGCTGTTCTATTCCAACCTTATTGCTTTTCACCTGATTGTAATATTCCAAAAGCTTGGAAAAAGATTTATATGCATCCTCAACTTTTATCAGTGTGGTGGATAGTTCTTGCTCCGGAATAAAATCCTTGTTTACAATGGTAATTGAAGCCTTTGTAGAATAGATGTATGAGGTATATTTTGGATTGGCCAGAAAGGTTAACGAGCCCGTTTCGCCTTCCTCTATTTTTGATAATTTATGTACTGCAATCTGAGGATTTCCCTCAACCTCTCCCTCTAAAATACCTGCAATTTGGGTGGCCGTAAATTTCATTGCTGCAAAAGTAACAAAATTTGATAAACGGTTATTTGGGATAACAGATATAGTGTTTGGTTACTTTTTTGGTCAAAGCACTAAGACTTAATTGGTCAGATTCTTTGAGCAAATGTGTCACCTTACCATTCTTCTTTAAGATATTAATGGTCTGGTAGCTTTCGTCATAAGCTGTATTCGCTACTTCTCCCCTAAACACAAAATATGAAGCATCATCTTCTGAAACATTGAAGGTTTCCATTACACTTTGCAGCTTTTCTTGCCACTTTGATTCAGCAACCTTTCCATTTTTCATCTTAATGTGGGGAAGCTTTCTATTAAGCAGCATTTTACATAAACTGGAAAGCACAAAATCGCTATGGGATTGCCAATTTTTTAAAGCCGAGAGAACATCAATATCATCCAACTGCGTAAAACGATTAAGGGTTTCTAGGGTGAACAATCCTGGTTGTTTTAATTGTAAAAAATAAGTCAAGGTGTCACTACAGTTCAAGGAGTGTCCATTTTTTAAAAGCGACTTCGCCCGATTCATTATACGAATAAGTACTTGTTCCGCTACCAAACCTGTTTTATGCAAATACACCTGCCAGTACATGAACCGCCGGGCCATTAGAAACTTTTCCACGGCGTAAATGCCCTTTTCTTCCAAAACCAAATTTCCCTCAACTACATTGAGCATGAAAATCAAACGTTCTGAGTTGATATTACCTTCGGTAACCCCTGCGTAAAAACTATCTCTTTTCAAATAGTCCAGCCTATCCATGTCCAATTGACTGGAAACCAACTGATTCATAAAAGGTCTATGATAGCTACCCTGAAAGATTTGGATAGCTACCTCCAATGCTCCTGAAAAATCTTGGTTGAGGGCCTGCATCAGTTTTAACGAAATGGCCTCGTGCGAAACATTTTCGACAATTAATCCTTCCAAGGCATGGGAAAAAGGACCATGTCCTATATCATGCAAAAGAATGGCGCATAATAGGCCTGTTTCCTCCTCTTCCGAAATTTCAACCTCCTTAGATCGTAGAATTTGTATGGCTTTCGTCATCAAATGCATACACCCCAAAGCGTGGTGAAAACGTGTGTGGTGGGCACCTGGGTATACCAAATAGGACATGCCCATCTGTGAGATACGTCGTAATCGTTGGAAATAGGGGTGTCCAATCAAGTCAAAAATAAGTTCATTAGGAGTTCCAATAAAACCGTAAATTGGATCGTTAAAGACTTTAAGCTTGTTGGTTGTGACCAATGCAGTCGACTTTTAAAAGCTGTAAAGATAGCACTATATGAAAAAAATCACCATTCTATGGGTAGATGATGAAATTGACCTACTCAAACCTCACATTCTCTTTTTAGAAAATAAAAACTACGAGGTCGTCACTAGTCAAAGTGGGCAAGATGCGCTTGAGGAAATAAAGAATACTTTTTTCGACATTGTTTTTTTGGATGAAAATATGCCCGGTATTTCGGGTTTGGACACCTTAAATGAAATAAAACAATATGATGATTCCATCCCAGTGGTCATGATTACCAAAAGTGAGGAAGAATACATCATGGATGAGGCCATTGGTTCCAAGATCGCTGACTATCTTATAAAGCCGGTGAATCCTAATCAAATACTACTTTCTTTAAAAAAGAGTTTGGACAATTCCAGATTGGTATCCGAAAAAACCACAGCCAATTACCAGCAGGAATTTCGAAAGATTGCTATGGATTTATCCATGGTAAACAGTCATGAGGAATGGGCGGAACTCTATAAAAAATTGATTTATTGGGAGCTACAACTAGAGCAAATCGAGGATTCCGGGATGTTTGAAATTTTGGAATCGCAAAAAGTTGAGGCAAATTCCCAATTCAGCAAGTTTGTAGATAAAAACTATCAGGATTGGTTCAACACAGACGACGGTCCCATCATGTCCCATACCCTATTCCGAAATAGGATACAACCTGAATTGGAATCCAGCAAAACTTTGCTGATTGTAATAGACAATTTACGATATGACCAGTGGCTGGCTTTTGAAAAGGTATTGGGTGTACATTATAAAAAGAAAAAGGAGTGTTCTTATTTCAGTATTCTACCCACGGCTACGCAATACGCAAGAAATGCCATTTTCTCCGGACTTACCCCTCTGGACATGGAGAAAAAATATCCGAATTGGTGGAAAAACGATACCGATGAAGGCGGTAAAAATCTCTTCGAAGCCGAGTTTTTGGGAGAACAACTGAAGAGACTAGGTCTAAACTTGAATTGGGAGTACCATAAAATAAGTACACTAAAACAAGGGAAACATCTCGCCCAAAATTTCCGTTCGCAAAAGGATAATGACCTAACGGTCTTGGTCTATAATTTTGTGGACATGCTCTCCCATGCCAAAACCGAAATGGAAGTTATCAAAGAATTGGCATCCAATGATAAAGCGTATCGTTCTTTGACTTTAAGCTGGTTCAAGAACTCACCCTTACTGGACATCATTCAACAAGCCCAAAGTCTAGGTATGAAACTGATTCTGACCACGGACCATGGAACCATTAATGTAAAACAACCGTCCAAGGTTATTGGAGATAGAGAGACTAGTCTGAATCTTCGGTATAAAACTGGCCGAAGCCTTACCTATGAGGGTAAAGATGTGTTGGCCACGAAGAATCCACAAGAAATCCATCTTCCCAATATCAATCTCAGTAGTCGGTTTATCTTCGCTAAAAACGATCTTTTCTTCGCGTATCCCAACAATTACAACCACTATGTAAGCTATTATCGAAATACGTATCAACATGGAGGGGTTTCACTTGAGGAAATGATTGTACCTTTTGTAGTTTTGGAAGCGAAATAAAGAGAGGTGAAAAAGGAATTTACTTTAGAAAGTATCGATAGCGTAGCAGAAGAATTGCTTCGAACTGTAAACCATAAAGTGCTGTGTTTTCATGGGGAAATGGGAGCTGGTAAGACTACATTAATAAAAAAATTGGTGGAAGCTCTTGGAGGAATTGATGCAGCGAACAGTCCTACTTTTGGGCTGGTCAATGAATACCACAATCAAAAAAATGAGTTGTTAGGGTATCATTTTGATTTTTATCGAATTGAAGATGAAAGCGAAATTTATGATTTAGGTTTTGAGGATTATCTTACATCCCACGCTTGGTTGTTTATTGAATGGCCTGAAAAAGTAAGCTCGGTTTTGCCAGAAAATACTGAAAACATCCACATACGCTTTATCGATGAAAACACACGTTCAATCGAGTTAAATCCCTAAAACCAAACAATCCCCCTATCTTCAGGAAACCATTCATGAGGTGATTTGGAATCGATGAAAAGTCTGCTTTTTCGGATAAAATGCAAATTTTATCGGTGAAGTGTAGGTAGGCTTGAAATATTTTCCTACTTTCGCTCTTAGTGAATGAATTCATTTATTAACCAAAAACTCTTTTACGATGAACACTAAAAGATTATTTTTTGGAGTACTAGCTGTTGCTTTTTTAACTTTGACAGCAGTATCAACAACGGTTATTGGTGAAGATACCCTAGAAACTACAACTAGTATTCAAAAGGGTAAAATAAAGATGGAATAGTTTTCATCTTTTTCCAATATCTAAGAAAACCCTTTTAATTAAGGGTTTTTTTGTACAATAATTTCATCATAGAACAGTTATAGGTCTATGAGTGATAAGAAAAAAGTTCATAGAAAATTTATTATTGAGGGAATTTTAGTTCTTTTAATTGCTACCACTCCATTAGCATTCTACTTTTACAAATACCTACCCACTGGCACTTCAGAGCTTTCTCTGCTTGGATTGAAGCTTACTGCTAATGGGTTTGAAGATACTGCTACAGCAATTTATTTCTATGGAACAAAGCTGGTACCTCTTGTTCTACTTATTGTTTGGTTTGTTACGAATAAAAACTGGTGGTATCATGCCATTATTATCCCAATTGCAATGTATAGTTTCCAGTTATACGGAGCTATCAAAACAACTGAAGCCACCGATGCAATTGATGAAAATGAAATTCTTTACATTTTGGCGGTAACAATGGTAATTACACCTGTAGTTTATTTCATTAGGGTGAAATTAGTAGACAAACACGTTCATGGCATAGACCTTGATGCCATGGATACTGAACTGCAAATTCTCAAAGAAAAAGAGGAGTTGCGTAAAGAGCGGGAGAAACTGGAACAACGCCAACAAGTCCTTTCCAAAAAAGTGTAAATTTGTTTTGTACTCTTACAGGTATAGCCAACGGATTTACAAGGTATGAACCAACCCTCCTCCCCTTTTAGTAAACAACAACTTCTTCCTCAAGAAGAAACCTTGGAAATTCTCAAACAAAAGGGAGAACTTTTTATTGGATTGCCCAAGGAGAATCAATACCAAGAAAAACGGATATGCCTCACCCCAGATGCAGTCAACGCCATTACTGCGCATGGACATCGGGTGCTGATAGAATCCGGTGCCGGTGAAGGGGCCAACTTTTCAGATGCGGACTACACCAATGCCGGTGGGGAAATTACTAGGGATACCAAAAAAGTGTTTTCCTGTCCTTTGATTTTAAAGGTGGAGCCCCCTACCCTATCTGAAATGGATATGCTGAACCCACAGACTATTGTCATCTCAGCATTACAGATAAAAACCCAATCCAAGGGCTATTTTGAGACCATGGCCAAAAAGCGATTGACGGCCATCGCCTTTGAGTACATTCGGGATGAGGATGGGAAATACCCAGCTGTGCGTTCGCTCAGTGAAATCGCGGGTATCTCCTCTATTTTGATTGCCTCGGAATTGATGGCCACCACCAATAAAGGAAATGGTTTGATGTTTGGGAACATTAGCGGTGTTCCTCCAGTTGAAGTGGTTATTATTGGTGCAGGTACCGTTGGGGAATTTGCAGCCCGCTCGGCTTTGGGTCTAGGCGCTAATATCAAAGTGTTTGATAATTCCCTTACGAAACTTAGAAATCTGCAAACCAACCTCAAGCAAACCGTCTACACCTCTACTGTACAACCCAAAAATTTACTGAAGGCCCTAAAGCGGTGTGATGTAGCCATTGGAGCGACCCGGGGGAAGGATAGAACCCCGATTGTGGTATCCAGCACCATGGTCGAAAATATGAAAAAGGGAGCTGTCATTATTGATGTAAGTATTGATATGGGCGGGTGTTTTGAGACCTCAGAGGTAACCAGCCACGACAAACCCACTATAGAAAAGTTTGATGTTATTCATTATGGGGTTCCCAATATTCCCTCGCGTTATCCAAGAACTTCTTCGATTTCTATCAGCAATATTTTCACTCCCTATCTCTTAAAAATTGGAGAAGATGGCGGGTTGGAGCATTCGCTTCGTTTTGACAAGGGATTGCGCAATGGGCTATATATGTACCATGGTATTTTAACCAACAAATCTGTTGGGGACTGGTTTGGGCTTTCGTATAACGATATTAATTTTCTGATTTTTTAAGTGCTCATGGGGTTTTTGCGACGCTTGGGATGGTACTTGGTTGGCCTAGCCATTGGGATTATCTTTTTGGTGTTCTTTTTTAAAAAGAAAGCAGATGAAACCGATACCGAATTCTGTTACTTTCCCAATTGTAGGGTTTTAAAAGATTTACGTTCCAAACCTTTGGTGTTTGGAGACCAATTGGAAGAAAAGTTTAGAGACACCTTATTGATACAATCCTTTCTCTTAGATGGTGATATTGATTTTGGAAGAAGTGATACAAAATCTGAACCCTGCAAAACCTATTATATTGAGAAGGAATGGGAAGCAATGAGCTATATGCTAACAGCACAAAGTTGTCCCGAAAATGTAGTTGTCCAAGCAATTGTCATGCTGGAATAACTTCTGTTTTCCTATTAATCATCCAACTTCCTACGCTTTTTTTCCTTTTGTAAGAGGGATAATTCTCTTGTGGTTTGTCCGGCAACCGAAGTATTTTCTTCTGCCCTTCGGATAAGATAGGGCATCACGTCTCGTACCGGACCGTAGGGAACATATTTTGCCGCGTTGTAACCTGAAGCAGACAAGTTGTAGGTAATATGATCGCTCATACCATATAGTTGTCCAAACCAAATATGGTCATGGCCTGGTTCCATCTGTTGTTTTTCCATAAACTCCACCAACTTCATGCAGCTCAATTCATTATGGGTACCCGCAAAAATGGACATTTGTCCCAGGTTTTCCATCATATACTGAATAGCTGCGTCAAAGTTTTCGTCTGTGGCTTGTTTAGATTCACAAATGGGTGTGGGATATCCTTGCTCCTTGGCGCGCTCATTTTCTTTTTCCATATAGGCACCACGTACCACTTTTAGTCCGACCTTGAATTTTTCCAAAGAGGCAATTTCGTTGAGTTCCTTAATATAGTCCAATCGGTCCCACCGATACATTTGCGCCGTGTTGTATACGACAGCTTTGGTTTTATTGTATTTGCGCATCATGTCAAGCGCCAAATCATCCGCTGCTTTTTGCATCCAACTCTCTTCAGCATCAATCAATAAGGCAACATCCAAATCGAATGCTTTTTTACAGACCCTGTCATAACGCTCCACAATGCGTTGCCATTCTTCGGATTCTGATGCTGCCAATGATTTTCCTACACTCATCTTTTCGTACAATTCAAAACGCCCGAACCCTGTGGGTTTAAAAACAGCGAAAGGGATAGCGTCTTTTTCTTTAACGAAGTCAAGGACATCCAAAGTTTTTTGTAGGGCAAAATCAAACTGGTCCTCCACTTCTTTGCCTTCTACAGAATAATCCAAAATGGAACACACCCCTTTTTGGTACATCTTGTCGATGATAGAAAGACAATCTTCCTCGGTGGTCCCACCACAGAAATGGTCAAACACCGTAGCACGAATCAATCCCTCTACGGGAAGGTGTGCCTTTATAGCAAAGTTCGTAACAGCCGTTCCAATTCTAACCAAGGGTTCATTAGCTATCAACTTGAATAAAAAGTAAGCCCTTTCGAGTTCCGAGTCCGTTTTCAACTCGAAAGCTATTGCCGTATTCTCAAAATTCAGGTTCATTTTTGACAATCCATTAATGAATCAAATATAAGTAGGCTTTCTGTAAGATTATCGATAAAATAATCTTTATTTAGTGGATTATTTCCAATATGAATTCTATCGCATCAGACTCATATAACGTGTACTTGGAAGAGTTGGCGGAGGCGGCAATACTCCAGCATATTCAGGTAAAAAAGTACTCGAAGGTTTTTGTTTTGGTTGATGAAAACACTAAGAAATACTGTTTGCCCAAGTTCTTGGAATTCGCAGGTGATGCTATTGATGAAACCCTTGAGATATCTTCTGGTGAAGAAAACAAGACCATACAGACCTGCACTGAAGTTTGGCGTGAACTTTCCAATTTGGGCGCAGACAGACAAAGTCTGCTTATCAATTTGGGAGGAGGGGTACTCACGGATTTGGGCGGTTTTGTAGCCTCTACTTTTAAGAGGGGGATTGATTTTATAAACATTCCCACTACCCTATTGTCCATGGTGGATGCTTCGATTGGTGGTAAAACCGGTGTTGATTTTGGCTCATTAAAAAATCAAATCGGCGTCATAAACCAACCCCAAATGGTCCTTATTTTTCCAAAGTTATTGGAGACTTTAGATAAACGACAGCTTACCAGTGGTTTTGCCGAAATGCTCAAGCACGGTCTCATCAAAGACCAGCTGTATTGGGAAAATCTGAGAAATCTTACCGAATTCGCGAATTCAGATTGCATAAAGAAATCTATCGCTATCAAAAATGAAGTAGTGATGGAGGACCCTACAGAAAAGGGTATTCGAAAAATCCTGAACTACGGTCATACGTTGGGGCATGCTATTGAATCATACTTTTTGAAGAATCCAGAAAAATCTACTCTTTTGCATGGGGAAGCCATTGCTGTGGGGATGATTCTTGAAGGGTACCTTTCCCACGAACTTAAAGGTCTGTCGATGCTATCATTGGAAGATATCAAAACCACCTTTTTAAACTATTTTAAAAAAGTCGATTTTACGGAAGAGGACATCCGAATCATAATCGATTTGTTAAAGCACGACAAAAAGAACACACATGGAGATGTCAATTTTGTGTTATTGCAAGAAATAGGTTCTGCGGTCTTGGATGTAAAAGTACCCACCGAATTATTTGAAAAGGCATTCGCTTACTACAAACAGTAATCGGTTCATATACTAAATACCCCCGTTTACAACTCTTCGTGTTTACAGGATTCTAAATTTTATAGATTAGGTAGGGAATTCAAAAATCACCTACCATGAAACGAATCTTAATCGATTACAAAAAACTTAACCACGATGTGGCTGCCCGTCTCATTGACTCTTACCCCTATGGTTACGGGGATGAAGACATTATAGTACTTAAAAAGCCTAGTGGTGAAATCGTAGAAGCCGTGGAAGTACGTACCGAAGAGGCCATTTACTTGGTGAAAATCAGCAAGAGTCTTTCTAATTTTATTTCCAATTTTGAGGAAAACATAGAAAAAGAACTGGATAAAAAAGAGGATGCTGAAATAGCCTTGGCCGAAAACGAAGATATATCCCCAAATCAAGAATTTGAATCGGATGCTGATGCATCAACAGAAAACGAAGGCCTATTATAAAAATTACTTTTCTACCAAATAACGCTCATGGAGGATGTTTAGGTGATGAACCTGATGTCCCACTATAACATGTCCCAAAGCACGCACGCTCATGGGAGAACCGCTGGCGGTGCCCACGCGTTGCATTACATCTTCATCAAAAGAGCCAAATAGCTGAATACTGGAATTTCGTATTGCCAAATATTCTTGGATAATATCTTCTTTTGAGCGCTCTCCTGCCCTAGATTCCAGAACATAGTCGTCCTGTTCAAAACCAGGTAAAGCCGTTTTATCATTTCTTGCAAACCGGAATGCTCGATGCTGGAATACCCTTTCCGCATCCAATAAGTGCAATAATAATTCCGCAATAGTCCATTTTCCGGGTTCGTATGAAAAACCCATCTGGCTTTCTGGAATGTCTGCAACAACATCTTGAAACACTTTCATGCCATGCTCCAATAATTGCAATACCGGTGCATCTTCGGATAATTGGATATAATTGCCGTAATAGGGATGGTATTCTGTTGACAGAGGTAACATGCTTAGTTTGAATCTAACGACTAAAGCTCATTAAAGATGGTGTGCATTAGACGCTTTTTATCATTAATGCTCTCTTCCAGGGAAATCATGGTTTCGGTTCTGCTGATACCATCAATGTCATCAATCTTGAATATGATGTTTTTGGCATGGGTGGTATCTCGAGCCCGTATTTTACAAAATATGTTGAATTTACCTGTAGTAATATGAGCTACAGTTACGTATGGAATTTGATTCAAACGTTCCAGTACAAATTTGGTTTGATGTGTTTTCTCAAGAAAAATACCAACGTATGCGATGAAGGAATATCCCAATTTTACATAGTCCAATGTTAATGAGGAACCTTTGATGATTCCTGATTCCTCCATCTTCTTAACACGCACATGAACTGTTCCAGCGGAAATCAGCAGTTTTTTGGCAATATCCGTAAAAGGAGTACGGGTATTATCAATGAGCATATCCAAAATTTGGTGGTCTATTTCGTCTAATTTTACTTTTGTCATAGTTAATAGTATTTTCAACAAAAGTAGTTAATTAAGAAAATAAACGTAAAAAAAAACGCTTTTTTTTAAAAAAAACGTAACGACTTACAAATGAATGCTATAATTCTTCTATAACTTCACTATGAGTTCTAGAATGTCTTGATAACTGGAAAGGGTATGGAAATCCCCCGCGTTGTTCAGGTTTAATTCCAAGTGCCCAAAAAAGCTTTGTAGTTCCCCCACATCTTCAATTTTTGGAACAAATTGAATTGTATTTTCTGAAAGAGTTTCAATAAATCGAATTCCCACACTATGGCCTGCTTCTACATTGGGGTTTACAACATCAGCATTTCTAATCAATATATCATAAAACCGCTTCTCGTTTTCTGGGATTTTCAAGTAATTGGAGTCCTTTAAATCGTCTAGGGCATTGCTGGAAATGAGTTCCAAAGCTTGCACCAAAGCATCATATATGTAACGTCTGGTCATTTCACGTTCATAATCCTCTGGATAGTGTCCTGCCTCAAACAATACTGTAGGTACCCCCTCCATTTGAAATGAATCCCCAATACAATTGGCATTGAATGCGTCATCATACCTTCCAATTTGTCCTGGGATTTCCTTTTGCAATTCCTTATTCATCCCAACAATCAATTTCATGGCTTGAATGCGACTTGGGGTCAAGCTACGTTCTGTATCACTTGCAGGTGACAAGAAAGATACCGTTGCTACCATATCTGAATTACCAACATTAAAAAGGGTGCGTTGGTCATGTAGGTTAAAACAAAAATCGGGTTGAAAAGATTTAAAACAATCCCAAAGAATCCTAGTTTCTGGTTGCGAACATTCTATGGCATCTCGATTTAAGTCGACAGCATTTGCATTCACCCTGGTATATGCTTCCGCCCCATCCGGATTTAACATAGGTATAATTTGCAATTGGCAAGCTCTAAGAATTCTTTTAGCCAAGGCATCATCTGAATTGAGAAAATTTACCAAATCCATTACCGCTTTGGTCGTGGTAGATTCATTGCCATGCATTTGAGACCACATTAGAATTTTATGCTTACCTGTACCTAGGTTTATGGTGAAAATTTCTCTTCCCTCTGCGGACTTACCCAGCAGGTTGACATGTATATGCGGTATAGTTTGCAACCATGATTCTTTCAAATGGCTTAAGGTTACATATCGCCCTTGGACACTTCTTTCTTTATATAGGGTATGCATTTTTTTATTGATATCCAGTCAATAATGAATTACAAATCTAAACGCTTAATAATTAACAAATGACAACAACTTCATAATTAATGGTAACATTTGTAAATCTATTATTTGATACAAACTAGTCTTTTTCACATTTGTTATTTGAAAAAACATCTTGTTTATTTATCATTTGTATTTCAGTGTTTTATAATATTCTATCTCTATTATTAGTTTATATTTTTTGAATTTTTAAATTCCGCAATCAGCATGATTTACTTAGAATCAGGTATCTTTAAATATTGTAATTTACAATTGTGGATACTGATTTTGTAAATAGGATAAAGCTACTTCTGGAACATTATGAATTGGGTGTTTCTGCCTTTGCGGATAAGATAGGAATACAACGTTCCAGTATGTCCCATATTCTCAATGGGAGAAACAAACCTAGTTTGGATTTTGTAATGAAGGTGATTAAGACTTTTCCCGAAGTAAATCTCTACTGGTTGCTTAACGGAAAAGGTTCTTTTCCAAATACTGATACAGAAATTACCGAAACTTCATCCCTACCCCTTTCTGAAACTACAGAAAGAGAGCAAAATTCACCAACCAATGCAGCAACCCTTAGTTCTGATTCAAACAAAGAACTAGCAAAAATTGTATTCTTCTATACGGATGGAACTTTCGAGACCTACACAGAAAAAAAGCCCTAGTTTTGGCATTCATTTCTGACTTTACACTTACTTTGCGTTCATGGTAAAACAAGCAGCTTGCGTTTTTTTTGGGCTATTTGTGCTTTCTTGCAGTACTCCCCCGGAAAGAAATTGCAAAGATTATAGGACTGGAAGATTTTCATTCTCGACTACAATTGATGGGGAAACAAAAAAGACTACTTTTCACAGAACTGAAACTATAGAAGTTGATTTCTTTGAAGGGAAACAAGACTCTTCGTCGGTACGGTGGATTAATGATTGTGAATATGTGCTCAAAAATTTAAATCCAAGGAACAAAGCAGAAGAGAAATCAATTCACATAAAAATATTGACCACAACTGATTCTTCGTATACATTTGAATATAACGCTATAGGTGACACCCGAAAGTTTAAGGGCACTGCATTTAAAATACACTAACCATGTTTGAAATTTTTACCAGTCCGGATGCCTGGATGGCTCTATTGACATTGACCTTCCTTGAAATTATTTTAGGAATAGATAATATAATTTTTATCTCAATTGCTGCGGGAAAGCTACAGGAAAAGGATAGAAAGAAAGCGACCAATTTAGGGTTGGTTTTGGCCATGGGGATGCGAATCCTGCTGCTTTTTGGAATTACTTGGCTCACCAAATTGAAAAAGCCGTTTATGGTTTTTGATGAATCTTGGATTACTGGTGGGGTTAGTTGGCAAGCTCTGATTCTTTTTCTAGGTGGCTTATTCTTGTTGTATAAAAGTACCAAAGAAATTCATGAAAAAGTCGAAGACAAAGGGCATGATGAACGTGAAGTCAAGAAATCCCGTTCATCGTCGTTAACCAATGCCATTGTTCAAATAACCGTTATCAACATTGTTTTTTCCTTTGATTCCATCCTGACTGCAATCGGAATGACCAATGGAATTTCACCAAATCCAACAGATGCACTGGTCCTTATGGTAACTGCAGTGGTCATTTCAGTTTTGATAATGATGTTATTCGCCAATCCTGTCGGGGATTTTGTGAATCGGCACCCCTCTATACAGATTTTAGGGCTATCTTTTCTAATTCTCATTGGGTTTATGCTGATTACTGAAGCGGCACACCTTTCACATCTTGTTGTTTTCGATAATGAAATAGGTGCTATACCCAAAGGGTATCTCTATTTTGCAATCGCTTTTTCCTTGATGGTCGAATTCTTCGATTTACGAATGAAAAAGAATAAGACTAAAAATGAAGTACTGGAAGAATAATCAGTTCGGGCGGTTGTAAACCAAATCGGGATATTGCTCCATGTGTTCCTTGTGCAGCTTTTGCTGTTGCTTTACAGTCAATGTGCTTCCATCATGGCTCCAGCCTGGGGGACCAAAGATGTACATAAACTTGTGGTACCAGTTTTTTGATTTTTTGACATCATTCCAGATGTCCTTAAACTCGTGGGTCAAAATCACAACGGGATTATAGGAATTCGGCGAATGAATTACTCCATATTTTACATCAATATCATCATCCAACTCCTTCCAAGTTCCAAAGAGCTTGTCAAATATGTTTAGAAACCCCCCATGGTTTTTATCCAAATATTCTACATTCTGGGCATGGTGCACTTGGTGCATGGTATGGGTATTGAAAATCTTTTCAAGAAAACCTAGTTTAGGGATATACACTGAATGCAACTGAAATTGCCATAAGGCCTCAATCCCCAAACAAACCACTACCATCTCTGGAGGAAATCCGATGGCAGGCATCCACATATAAAATAAGGGCTTATATAAAATGGTAAACCAACCATTGCGAACGGCCGTGCCCAAGTTGAAATTGTCTGAGGAGTGATGAACGATATGTGCTGCCCAAAGAATACGGATTTCATGATTTGCCCTATGGAACCAATAATAGGTGAAGTCATCTGCCAATTGGCATAGCAGCCAAACGTACCATGCGTACCCAAAGGATTCGTAGCCCAATAGATTTTGCCGTGTCCCATCAACCACAGGATTCCAAAACTCATAAATCACTTCAAAGAGAACAATAGCGAAAATAACCTTGAACAAGGGGCCCAGAAGTGCTGAGCCAATCCCCATGAAACCGCTAGCGGCTAAATCTTTCCAATCGTAGAGATGATCGTCGCCGTGGGTTTTGCTGTAAGTAAGTTCGAATAAAATAAAGGCAATAAAAACGGGTACGCCGTAGACCAGCGGGTTAGTAAAATCCATATAATGTAATTCAGCTAATGGCTTGGTGTGAATAGTTGTCTAGCAAAATAGGGAGAATAAACCGATTAAAATAATTTTGGCTGCTCTGAATTCCCTTTTTCATCATTTTTGTTGGAATCTGCATCTATCGCTTCCTCGTCTACCACTTCGATTTCCTCCGCAGCTTTGGTTTCCGGCTCTTCATAAGGTAGTGGTTCCAACATATTGATGTTCTTTACTTTTTCCGAGGTCAATTGATTACCAATGGCCTTTATCCCTTTAACCGAAATAAAATCCTCCAAATGCACGGTTTGGTTTGGTTTGACATCCTTACCTCTTGGTTTTATAAATTCTATTTCTATAACCGGTCTCCAATCTGTCGATACCAATTCCATAAAGGATTTAGCGTGGTCTGAAATTACCACCTCCTCCTTATTTGGGTTTTCAACCAGGAATCGCTTTATATAATATCGCTCCTTTTCTCCTTCATAGTGAACCACGGACAAGGGTTTATTGGGTTTCCATTTTTCCAATACAACCATACTTTCATCAAAGCGAGTTAAAAGGTCAGGGGCTATAGTCTTCACCTTTCCTTTTTGGTCAATGACCAATAATAAATCCTCTCCCTTGAATTCGCCGAGAAGTTCTCCACGACCGTCCACATTCAAGCGATTTACCACATCATCAAACCAGATTTTTCGAGGCTTTAGGGTGGAAACGCCTTTTTCTTTTAGTTCTATACGTTTTACCGGGTATTTGGTGACCAAATTTCCCTTTGAGGCTCTTCCCTTGATAATGACATCGGCAAAATCCAAGTCCCATTTGAGTTTTTTGATGCTTCCTGATTGTCGCAGAAGTACCGTAACAAGTTCAGCTTCGCCGTTTAAGTTAGCCGTGAAATAAAGCACATCGGCACTGGCTTTGGTTCCCGCCAATTGGTAGATTTTATCTCGGGTAACTCCGGTGACATTGAATCGCTTGATATAGCTAGAACCTCCTTTACCCTCTTTATAAATCATATTATAGGTGGTTCGGCTGTCTTTCTTTTTAAAAACCCCGACATGGATAATGTTTTTGCCCACAAAAGTCTTGGCATCCACCTTAGTGACCATCATTTCTCCCTTCTTGGTAAAGACAATAATATCGTCAATATCACTGCAGTCGGTCACATATTCATCCCTACGCAGCGAGGTGCCAATAAACCCTTCCTCGCGATTTACGTATAGTTTTGTATTTCGTATAACCACTTTAGTGGCTTCGATATCGTCGAAAATCTTGATTTCAGATTTGCGCTCTTTTCCTTTACCGTATTTTTTCTTTAAGTCTTTGAAATAATCAATGGCATATTCCACCAAATGCTCCAAGTGGTGTTTGGTTTCGGCAATTTTATCATTCAGGCTTTCAATAAATTGTTCTGCCTTTTCTAAATCAAATTTTGAGATGCGCTTAATTCGAATTTCCGTGAGTCGAACAATATCGGCTTCGGTAACCTCTCGCTTCAAATGTTTCGTATGAGGCTTTAATCCCTTATCAATGGCAGCGATTACACCTTCCCAAGTCTCCTCTTCTTCTATATCGCGATAAATACGGTTTTCAATGAAAATACGTTCCAAGGAAGCAAAATGCCATTGTTCCTCTAACTCACTTAACTGAATCTCAAGCTCTGCTTTAAGCAATTCTACAGTATAATCTGTAGAGCGTTCCAGCATCTCTTTTACTCCAATAAAAAGGGGTTTGTTATCTTCAATAATACATCCCAAAGGGGAAATAGAAGACTCACAAGAAGTAAATGCATATAGTGCATCAATAGTTTTATCTGGAGAAATACCATTTGGCAAATGAATCAAAATTTCTACATCCGCCGCAGTATTGTCCTCAATCTTTTTGATTTTGATTTTCCCCTTATCATTGGCCTTAAGAATGGAATCAATTAAAGATGAGGTATTAGTACCATAAGGGATTTCCTTGATGACCAGGGTGTTTTTATCCAAGGTTGATATTTTGGCACGAACCCTTATTTTACCTCCTCTTACCCCATCATTGTAGTTGGTAACATCGATGATTCCTGATGTCGGGAAATCCGGAAACAGCTTGAAACGCTGTCCCTTCAAATGTTTGATTGAGGCATCAATTAACTCATTAAAATTATGAGGCAAAACTTTGGTGGAGAGTCCAACAGCTATCCCCTCTGCTCCTTGAGCCAATAACAAAGGGAATTTTACTGGAAGATTAACAGGCTCCTTCTTCCTACCGTCATACGAAAGCTGCCATTCGGTAATCTTTGGACTATATACTACATCCAAAGCGAACTTTGACAAACGCGCCTCAATATATCGAGATGCAGCAGCTCCATCACCAGTTAGAATATTTCCCCAGTTACCTTGGGTGTCAATCAACAGGTCTTTCTGTCCCAATTGCACCATAGCATCAGCAATACTGGCATCTCCATGGGGATGGTATTGCATGGTATGTCCCACCACATTCGCCACTTTATTGTAGCGACCGTCATCCAATTCCTTTAAAGCATGCATTATCCGACGTTGGACAGGTTTGAACCCATCTTCGATAGCAGGAACAGCCCTTTCCAAAATTACATAGGAGGCGTAGTCAAGGAACCAATCCTTGTACATTCCTGTAACCTTGGTCAGTGTTTCTTGGGAGTTTTCTTGGTTTTCCAAACCTTCTTCGTTCAATGCGTCGTTCTCTTCCATTAAGAAGGATTAATTATCTGTTTTATAGTTGGTTTTCTTCTATTAAATCAAGTTCTACTTTAAGGTTATTTATAATAAAATCCTGTCGGTCAGGGGTGTTTTTACCCATATAGAATTTCAAAAGTGAATCAATGCTCAAAGCCTTGTCCAACATTACGGGTTCCAGCCTGATATCATCTCCAATAAAATGTTTGAACTCATCCGGTGAAATTTCCCCTAATCCCTTGAATCTTGTGATTTCCGGTTTTCCAGATAGCTTTTGAATCGCATTTCTTTTCTCCTCTTCGCTATAACAGTAAATGGTTTCCTTTTTGTTCCGGACCCTAAATAGGGGGGTCTGCAAAATATACAGATGATTCTCTTTGATTAACTCTGGAAAAAATTGGAGGAAAAAGGTAATAAGCAGCAATCGGATATGCATCCCATCCACATCGGCATCTGTAGCAATTACAATATTGTTATACCGCAAATCTTCCAGAGATTCTTCAATATTGAGCGCCGCCTGCAATAAATTGAATTCTTCGTTTTCATAGACAATCTTCTTCGACATTCCATAAGAGTTCAATGGCTTTCCGCGTAAACTAAAAACCGCTTGGGTATTTACGTCCCTCGATTTGGTAATCGAACCAGAAGCGGAATCTCCCTCGGTAATAAAGAGGGTTGTTTCCAATCTACGGTCTTTCTTCATATCCTGAAGATGAACCCTACAATCTCGTAACTTCTTGTTATGTAAACTTGCTTTTTTGGCTCGCTCTCTGGCCAGTTTACGTATTCCTGATAACTCCTTGCGTTCCTTTTCCGCTTGGATTATTTTCCGCTGTATAGCATCACGGGTATCTGGGTTTTTATGAAGGTAATTATCCAGATATCTCCCGACAAAATCATTGATATACGTCCTAACAGTAGGAAGGTCACCTCCCATATCCGTGGAACCGAGTTTAGTTTTGGTCTGACTTTCAAAGACCGGCTCCATTACTTTAATAGAAATCGCTGATATTATCGATTTTCTGATATCCGAAGCTTCATAGTTTTTCCCGTAGTGTTCCCGTATAGTTTTTACTACAGCTTCCCGAAACGCAGATTGATGTGTCCCTCCTTGAGTGGTGTGCTGGCCATTCACAAAAGAGTGATATTCCTCACTGTATTGGGTTTTGCTATGGGTCATAGCTATCTCGATGTCGTTCCCTTTCAAATGGATAATTGGGTACAACATATCATCCACGTTGTTGGTATCTTCCAACAAATCTTTCAAACCATTTTCCGAGTGGAATTTCTCTCCATTGAAAACAATGGTCAAACCAGGATTGAGATAGACATAGTTTTTGAGCATGCGTTCCACATACTCGTTCCGGTATTTATATTTTTTGAAGATAGTTTCATCAGGGGTGAAACTTACTTTAGTCCCACGTCTTCTGGAGGTTTCCTCCAAAAGCTCTTCATTGACCAGATTCCCGGTTTGAAACTCTGCGGATTTAGACTTGCCATCTCGGTTGGATTCGACTTTAAAATAAGCAGAAAGCGCGTTAACCGCTTTGGTCCCAACCCCATTAAGCCCTACAGACTTTTTGAAGGCTCGAGTATCGTATTTACCTCCAGTGTTCATTTTGGAGACCACATCCACGACCTTACCTAAGGGAATGCCTCTACCATAGTCCCGAACATGAACAATATTCTCCTTAATATTGATTTCGATGGTTTTACCGGCACCCATGACAAACTCATCGATACAGTTATCGATAACCTCCTTCAATAAAATATAAATACCATCATCAGCGGATGAGCCATCCCCCAATTTACCAATGTACATTCCGGGACGCATACGAATATGCTCCTTCCAGTCTAGGGAACGAATATTATCTTCGGTATATTGAGTTTCTGCCATGAATAGGATTAATCCTAGCTAATTTAAAATTTAGCCACAAAAATCAAAGGATGACCGAAAGAAAGTAATCAACAAGCTTTGTTGATAGAGCCAGTAATTTGGGGCTTATACGTTAAATCTGAAATGCATCACATCGCCATCTTCGACGATGTATTCCTTTCCTTCTATACGCATTTTGCCTGCTTCTTTTACTTTGGTTTCGCTCTCAAATTTTAAGTAGTCTTCAAAAGAGATTACCTCAGCACGGATAAAGCCCTTTTCAAAATCGGTATGGATAACACCAGCAGCCTGTGGTGCAGTTGCACCTACCGGAATCGTCCAAGCGCGGACTTCTTTCGGGCCAGCGGTAAAATACGTTTCTAAATCCAGGAGTCTGTAAGCCCCACGAATCAATTTTGCCGAGCCGGGTTCACTCAATCCCAAATCTTCCAAGAACATCTGACGCTCTTGATAGGTTTCCAGTTCGGTAATATCAGCTTCAGTGCCGACAGCCAAAAAAATGACCTCGGCATTTTCGTCGGCAACCGCAGCTTTCACCTTTTCTACATAATCATTACCGCTTGCCGCAGCTTCCTCATCCACATTGCAGACATACATCACAGGTTTATCTGTTATAAGCTGCAAAGGTTTTACAAACTCGGTCTTGTTCTCTTCCGAAATTGAAATCGCCCGAACACTTGTTCCAGCTTCCAATCCTTCTTTCAAGCTGTTAAGTACTGCCGCTTCTTTTTGGGCATCTTTATTACCCGTTTTGGCAGCACGTTTTACCTTGTCCAATTTCTTCTCAACACTTTCCAAATCTTTCAACTGCAACTCCATGTCAATAGTCTCCTTATCACGAATAGGGTCTACAGAACCATCCACATGAACAATGTTATCATTATCAAAGCATCGAAGGACATGCAGAATCGCATCGGTTTCACGAATGTTTCCTAGAAACTGGTTCCCCAAACCTTCGCCTTTGCTAGCTCCTTTTACCAAACCAGCAATGTCCACAATTTCGACTGTAGCTGGAATTACTTTTTCTGGCTGCACCAAAGATTCTAACTTTTCCAAACGACTATCGGGCACATTAACCACACCAATATTAGGTTCTATGGTACAAAACGGGAAGTTGGCGCTCTGCGCCTTTGCATTGGATAAGCAATTAAACAAAGTGGATTTTCCCACATTGGGCAGTCCTACGATTCCTGCTTTCATGAAAGTGTTTCTTTAAGGGGTGCAAATATAGAATTTAGGATTCAGATAGTCTTAAAAAAGAAAGCCCGAACATTTGTCCGGGCCTTATAAAATCTGTTTCATTAATCACTCGGGATGCATAAAGGCTTGCTTGCCTAATAATTCTTCCTCAGTCTCTACCCTATCCTCGTCCGGCACACAACAATCAACAGGACATACAGCAGCACATTGAGGTTCTTCATGGAAGCCCATGCATTCTGTACATTTATCTGGGGAAATATAATATATCTCATCACTAATGGGTTCCTGAACTTCATCAGCGTTAACCGCCTTCCCATCAGGTAAAACAACGTCACCACTAAGTGATGTCCCATCGCTGTAACGCCACTCTTCGGCACCTTCGTAAATTGCAGTATTCGGGCACTCAGGCTCACAAGCACCACAATTAATGCACTCGTCTGTTATGATAATCGCCATAATTTTCTTTTCCTTTTAGCTGAATCCCTTCAGCATGCTTACTTTTGAACAAAAATAAACCCTAGCAAATTAGTGTACAAATATAATGACGCAACAAGAGTCAACTTTGCAAGCTTTTGTTAAACTTGGAAGCTTTTTAAACGAATATTTGGCAAAAAAAAACAATCCTGATAGGGACCAACTTCAGGATTTTCAAAATATTCTTGTAAAAGCTGAGGCAAAAAACAGCTGGTTCATTTCTGAAAATCTTGAATTTGCCTTGCAGCAATGGGCCAATCTGTTAACCGAGAAGAAATTAACCCAATGGTTAAGTCATTACAAAATCGAAAGTGGGAAAATTCCAAAAACTGTAGCCATAATTATGGCAGGAAACATTCCATTAGTTGGTTTTCATGACTTTATAGCTGTTTTACTTTCCGGAAATCGAGTGTTGGCCAAGCTTTCTTCCAATGATAAACTGCTATTACCTTTTTTAGCGCAAATACTCATTACCTACTCACCTAATCTTAAGGGCTTCATTGCGTTCACAGAAGAAAAGTTGGAGCATTTTGATGCGGTCATTGCAACAGGAAGCAATAATACCAGTAGATATTTTGAGTATTATTTTGGGAAATATCCCAATATCATACGAAAAAACAGGAATTCCGTAGCAGTGCTAACCGGCACAGAAGGTCAAGAAGAACTACAAGCGCTAGGAGAAGATATTTTCCGGTATTATGGCCTAGGATGTCGTAATGTGTCTAAGTTGTATGTACCTGAAGGATATGATTTTGATAATTTCTACAAGGCTATTTTCAATTTCCAAGAAATCATCCATCAAAATAAGTATGCCAATAATTATGATTACAATAAAGCGGTTTATTTGATGAGTGAAATCAAAGTTTTGGATAATGGTTTTCTGGTCTTAAAAGAAGATGAAGGCTTCTCCTCGCCAATAGCATGCTTATTTTATGAGTTTTATGCTGATACGTCTACTCTGAAGAATACACTAGCCAACCAAAGCGAACATATTCAATGCATCGTCTCACAAGAAGGATTCGAAAACGAAATACCTTTCGGCCAAACCCAAACTCCCGCTTTGAACGATTATGCTGACGGTGTGGACACAATGGAGTTCTTACTCAGTTTAGGATAAGCTCATTTGTCTGCAAATAAGGGTTTTCCCTTCCAAGTTTTTTTTAGACCTTTGGCCCTTGCTTTTGTGAACACCAAAACTCTTCCAAAAATGAAAAAACACAATTTTAGTGCTGGACCTTGCATTTTACCGCAGGAAGTCATGAAAAAGGCTTCAGAAGCTGTAGTTGAATTGGATGGTATAGGTCTTTCTTTAATAGAAATTTCACATCGCAGCAAGGAATTTGTTGCAATTATGGAGCAAGCTCGTTCCTTAGCTCTGGAACTTTTGGGATTAGAAAATAAAGGATACCATGCGCTTTTTCTCCAAGGGGGAGCGAGTACTCAATTTTTGATGGCTGCTTACAATCTTTTAGACAAAAAAGCTGGATATGTGAATACGGGGACATGGAGTCTTAAAGCGATAAAGGAAGCAAGGCTCTTCGGAGAAATCGTAGAAGTGGCTTCCTCACAGGACCAGAACTTCAATTATATTCCTAAAGGGTACAATGTACCTAGCGATTTGGATTATTTGCACCTTACTTCCAACAATACCATTTTTGGAACCCAAATTAAAGAGTTCCCAATTACTGATGTTCCGTTGGTCTGTGATATGAGTTCTGATATTTTTTCAAGACAGCTTGACTTTTCCCAGTTTGACCTTATCTATGCAGGTGCCCAAAAAAATATGGGACCAGCCGGAACTACACTGGTTGTTGTTAAAGAGGAGATGTTTGATACGGTTTCGCGTCAAATCCCATCCATGCTTAGCTATAAGGTGCATGCCGGAAAAGATAGTATGTTCAATACTCCACCAGTATTTGCGGTTTACGTATCTATGTTGACCATGCAGTGGCTTAAGGATTTGGGTGGAATTGCTGCTATAGAAGAAATCAACGAGAAAAAAGCGAATCTTATTTATTCCGAAATAGAATTGAACCCTGTTTTTTCAGGTTTTGCTGCCAAAGAGGACCGCTCAAATATGAATGCAACGTTTAATATTACGGACGAGACCTTAAAAGAGCTTTTTGACGAAAAGTGCAAAGAGGCGGGCATAAATGGTATTAGTGGACACCGTTCCGTGGGAGGATACCGTGCTTCCATGTACAACGCCATGTCTTTGGAAAGCGTAGGAGTACTAGTGGATATCATGAGTGAATTGGAGAAAAAAGGATAAATATGCACAAGGTTTTGGCCAATGATGGCATCTCCCAGGCTGGGATTGATGCCTTGGAAAAGGAAGGTTTCGAAGTAAAAATTACTAGAGTAGCCCAGGAGCAGTTGGAAAATTACATCAACCAAAATGGGATTAACGTCCTTTTGGTTCGTAGTGCTACGCAAGTCAGAAAACCGCTTATTGATGCATGCCCGACCTTACAATTGATTGGTCGTGGCGGGGTAGGAATGGACAATATCGATGTGGACTATGCGAAGTCAAAAGGAATCCATGTAATAAATACCCCAGCTTCTTCATCCCAATCCGTAGCAGAATTGGTATTTGCACATTTATTGAGCGGAGTACGGTTTTTGCACAAGGCGAATCGTGACATGCCTTTGGAGGGAGACAGTAGTTTTAAGCAGCTCAAAAAAAGTTATGCAAAAGGAACTGAACTCAAGGGTAAAACTCTTGGAATAATTGGATTTGGTCGAATTGGTCAAGCCACTGCGCAAATGGCATTAGGCATGGGTATGCGAGTACTTTTTCATGATCATCATCATGAAGAAGTGGATTTGAAGCTTGACTTTTATGACGGACAAGCCGTATCATTTAAACTTAAGGGGGCCAAGATGGAGGAACTTTTAAAGGAATCTGATTTCATCAGCATTCACGTTCCAGCTCAAAAAAATGGATATGTCTTGGGCCATACTGAATTTGGAATGATGAAACCTGGAGCAGGAATAGTAAATGCTTCCCGTGGAGGGATTATTGATGAGGTGGCGCTAACGGAAGCATTGGACACGGATAAATTGGCCTTTGCTGGACTCGATGTATTTGAATCCGAACCTAAACCGGAAATTAAAATTTTGATGCATCCTAAAATATCACTATCCCCCCATATTGGAGCCTCCACACAAGAGGCACAAGATAAAATTGGTTTGGAGTTGGCAACCCAAACAATCGCACTATTAAAATAATACTGTTTTAACCGTCCAAAATGTAGGGTAAGCCTTCTTTTTTGTACATTACCATTTCATACTAAACACTTTTTAAAATGTCAGGATTATTAGATTTACTGAATAGCCCAATGGGCAAACAATTGATAAGCGGCGTTGCTGGCCAAACAGGTCAATCTGAAAGCAAAACTGCTGATGTTTTGGGAATGGCCATGCCATTATTGATGGGCGCCATGAAAAAGAACTCAACTTCTTCATCAGGAGCGCAAGGTTTAATGAACGCCCTATCTTCCAAGCATGACGGTAGTATTTTGAATGATTTGGGAGGCCTTTTTGGCGGTGGTGTTGATCAATCGGTAATGGACGATGGAGCGGGTATATTGGGACACGTTTTTGGTTCAAAACAACCTCAGGTAGAAAATGCTTTGAGCAGTAGATCAGGGATTGACGCTGGATCCATTTCCCAGATTCTTCAAATTGCCGCCCCCATTCTTTTAGGGTACCTAGGGAAACAAACCAGACAGCAAAATGTAAGTAGCCCTGATGCTTTGAGTGGACTTCTTGGAGGTCTTATGGGAGGAAGTAATACCCAAAAAGAACAATCATTAATTGAAACTTTCCTAGATTCTGATGGTGATGGTAGTGTTATTGATGACTTGGCGGGAATGGTTTTGAACAGTGGAAGTAAAAAAAGTAGTGGTCTGGGAGGTCTTCTTGGTGGGCTTTTCGGAAAATAGACCTTCTTAACGTATTTTAACTTAGCCATTTGGGATACCGAATGGCTTTTTTGTACCTTTTTCATATGAAAAAGAAAAATTATATACAATTTGTCCCATTACTCCTCTGCTTTTTTTTGGTATCGGCTATTAATGCCCAAAAAGATTCTTTGAATATTTCTGAAGAAGAAAAAGCATACTTCGCATCAGAAGAAAAGGAAGCTGTAGAAATATCCAGTGAAGAAACCGAATATGAAATAATCATTATTGAACCGGGCTTCTATACCTGGCTGCAGAGTATTGCAAGGCCAAAGGGGCACTATTCCCAAAGCTTCTTGGAAACAAGAAATAATATCTTGGTTATCAACTGGAACCTCAGGGTACAACAACCTTTTAATTTTAATCCGCAGTTATATCAGTTTGAGATAAATTATAGTCCAGCCATCGACTATGGATACGACGTAAATTACAAGCTGTATAATTACTTCATATACTTTCAAAGAAAATATAATCAGCGCTTAGGACCCTTTATTCCAAGAATTTAATATGCTATTTTTGCCATCGAAATTTAGTTGATGGAAAAAATCAAAAAAAGATGGGACATCTCCCAGAATTGGCAATTACTATTTCCTTTTCTTGGTGTGTTGCTGACTATTCTAACTGCTTACCTAATTGCTAGACGGTTTCTACATTGGTTTGGTTTAAACAATACGAGCTTTGAGTGGGTTTTTACCTTGGGTATAGGCGCCATTCTTTACTTTGGAATGCTCAGGTTTTTCCTGTGGTGTTTTGAGAAATTGAAAACAAAGTGGCCAGTAGAAGAACGCTGGGAAATGATTGCCATTTTTATTGTTTTTGCTATTACCGGCAGTATTTCAGGAAAATTGGCAGGTCCTTTTACTGAATTTCTAGGATTAAAACAGGGGGAAGTCAGTGGCTGGATTTTTTGGACGGCTCGCATACTTCTTATTTTTCCAATCTACCAAATACTTTTAGTGTTCTTTGGTTGGATTTTTGGCCAATTCGCATTTTTCTGGAACTTCGAAAAGAAAATGCTTAAACGGATGGGGTTGGGATTCCTAATCCCGTAAAAGGTGTTTTTATTTAAAATAGGTACAAATAATCACATCAATTTCTCTAGATTTGCAACATGTTGCAGGTGAAAAAGATGTTAGGCTTTTTACTTTTTGCAGGCTTGATACTATTTAAAGTGTCGGGATTCCATGTTTATACCCATCATCATGATGATTGTGACTCAGTGGAAAACTGTGAAATCTGTGACTTGGTTCTGGAAAACCAGACCTCAGACCTGGATATCCCCTCTCCTTCCCTAACTGGAATACAAGAGATTATTCTAATTAACAACGCTTTACTTTTAAAACCAGAATCCCTTTCTACAGATTCTGGAATAAATCTCCTTTTTTCCAGACCCCCACCTCAAGTATTCAAATCCTAGGAATAGTATTCTCAGATTAGATGAGTATAAGGCTTATTTGGTTTTAAATCTTTATGTATTAAGCCTTTAAATTGATTTACTGAGTTTGTTTCAACTCAATATGCATTCTCACGATTTATATATAGTGAATTTTAAATTATCCTTTTTTTTGTTTTTGGTGTTCTTTCCAGTCTCAATTGTTGCACAGAAGAATCCTTGTACCCTTTCAATTAGTGGAAAAATATTGGATGCAGAAACTAAGGCCCCCATACCCTACGTTACTGTGCGAATAAGCAATACAGACAAGTACGACATCACCGACCAAAATGGTATTTATACCATTCAAGGGGTTTGCTCTGAAACCAATACCTTGATTATTTCTTGTTTGGGTTACTCAGAATCAGAACATGAGCATCATCATGATCATGGAACATCCCCCCATATTTTTTTGACACCAACTATTGTTGGACTGGATGAAGTAACCATACAAGCTGAAAAGAACAAAGACAAAGGGACCGAATCCATTGCTCAGGTTACCGTCAGTAAAGCTGAAATATCAAGCAAACCTACACAGAGCTTGGCATCTGTTTTATCAAATCAACAAGGTGTAACTCTTGCCTCCGTTGGTACTAATGTGGAGCTTCCTGTTATTCATGGATTATCGGGAAATCGCATTTTAATCCTTAACAATGGGCTTAAACACGGTTTTCAGACCTGGGGAACGGAACATGCTCCGGAAATCGATGTGAATTCCGCAAATAGCTTTACTGTGGTCAAAGGTGCTGCTGGTGTTCGTTACGGGCCTGAAGCACTCGGGGGAGCTATCCTCATAGAATCCAATCCTCTGCTGCTAAATAATCCTTTATACGCCAATATCGGTGTCGGGTACCAGACTAACGGAAGAGGTTATAATACCAACTTGGAAATCGGTAAGGGTACCGATAAATGGAGCTATTATGTGAATGGTAGCTATATCCGAATTGGTGACAGGAAGACTCCCGACTACAATCTGACAAACTCGGGAAGAGAAGAAAAGGCTTTTGGTTTTGGGGTTCTTCGCCATCTTGACAATTGGGATTTTAAAATCAATTACAGCTTCATTGACCAAAATCTTGCACTTTTGCGGTCTTCCATAGCAAGCAGCGCAGAGGCATTTATTCGGTCTATCAATGCAGATGAACCGCTTATCATCAATTCCTTTTCCTATGATATTAATGAACCCAATCAAACCGTCCAACATCACTTGGCCAAGGCAGAAATTAGTTGGTGGTATTCCAGTGACGCAAAACTTACATTTCGGGGAGGCGTTCAATTAAATAAACGGGATGAATTCGATGTACGTAGAAATTCCAACCTTCCTATAATTGACCTTGATTTGCTCACCTACGACTATCAATTGGAATGGCAACATCCTAGGTGGTATGGGTTGAATGGTCTTATAGGAGTCCAATATTTTAGCCAGAACAATGATAATAATCCGGGTACCCAAACCACACCTCTTGTTCCCAACTATAACATAGAAAGGTATAGTGCATTTATAACGGAAAGCTTAGGTTTTGGAAAAAACACTTTTGAGGCCGGGGTTCGAGTTGACTTTGAATCCAATGACGTCCGAGGTCGGGAGACCAACCAAGATATATTCCGTGATAATTACAGCTTCACGAACTTAACCACTTCACTGGGCTATATCAGGAGATTTAATGAGAACAGCACGTTCCGAACAAATCTTGGAACTGCATGGCGTACTCCGAATGTTTTTGAACTTTTCAGTTTTGGGCAGCAGCGATATGAGAGCATTTTTGGATTACTACGATTTAGCAATACAAATGGCACCCCTAGCACTAGTGAAGTTACCCTATTTGAAGACAGTGACGTGGAACCTGAAAGAGGCTATAAATTCATCAATGAATTCCAGACCTACAAGAATGGTAACCAACATAATATAACTGTCTACTCCCATTTTATCGAAAACTTTGTTTTTGACAGGCCTATTGGAGTCTTTGGTACGGTTAGAGGTCCCAATACCGCGTTTTTCTTTGACCAGGTAGACGCATTGTTTCTTGGGGCAGATTACAGTTGGAGAAAGGAATGGACAGATGACATAACAGGTATTTTTGGATTTAGCTACCTATGGACTACCACCTTCAATCAGGAAGGGGATTTGATTAACCAGCCTCCGATTTCCACGAATTACGAACTACAGTGGAATCTTGGCAAGTTATGGGAATTCGAATCTTCTAGCTTGACCGTTCGTCCCAGCTATACCTTTAGACAATTTCAAGCTCCCAGAACTATTCCATTGGAAAGCCTTGCGGATGGCTCGGTGCAAATAACCACAGAATCAGAAATTTTTGACTTTATAGATCCTCCCGATGGTTATTTTTTATTGGATGCTTCATGGAATGTTACATGGAAGGACTTTTCCGCAACCATTGCTGTAACCAACCTCTTAAATGCAAGATATCGCAATTATCTAAATGACTTGCGATACTTTGCTGACGAGCCCGGAAGAAATATATTTTTTACCCTTAACTATTCATTTAAATCCAAAAAAAATGATTAAACAAAATGCCCCAAAATCGAGGTTAGTTATTACCCGACCTCCCTAAAAAACTAAGTAAAATTTGACACCAAGTATTAATAAAAACAGAAACAATTAAACAAATAAAAAAAAGTAAAAATGAAAACAATTGAAAAATTTATGAATTACCGTTTTTTGGCCCTATTATTTGTTGGCCTTTTGATAACCAGTTGTAGTGATGATGACGATGCAGCTCCTGAGGAAGAAGAGGAGTTAGAGGTCATCACCAATGTTACTTTGGTCTTTACCAATGACGCGAATCCAATGGATGTGGTAACTGCTACCGCAGTAGACCCCGACGGCGAAGGTATTGAAGAATTAGAGGTTCAAGGTGAAATTAACCTTGCCGTGGATACCCAGTATACTTTGACTTTTGAAATCCTAAATGCTTTAGAAACTCCTGCCGAAGATATTGGCGAAGAAATTTTGGAGGAAGATGACGAACACCAATTCTTCTTTAGCTTTACCAACGATGCCTTTGACAGTCCTTTAGGCGATGGTAATGTGGATACGGCTTCAGACCCTATCAATTATAATGATATGGATGATAATATGAATCCTGTAGGTTTGTCAACTACTTGGACCACACCGGCTGCAACAACTACTGGCGGAACGTTTACGGCAAGACTTCAGCACCAACCGGATATCAAAACCAGTACAACAGGTGCTAATGACGGGGATAGTGATTTTAACTTGACTTTTGTTCTAAATATCCAATAAACAACATTGGTTTGGTTTAATACAAGAATTAATAGCGCGATACTTTTTTCCGTATATAATAATTAGGTCAAGCCCGAGATTTGTTAGTTTTCTGTATAGGGGAGTTCTATAAAGGGACTCCCTTATTTATTTCCTTTGGAAAGTAAGTGGGTATATATCCACATTAAAGTAAAACTAGGTACAAAATCCCATCCAGGTACCAGTTCCTCTACGAACGTAACCACCCCGGCAACTTGTCCTATTTTACCCTTATACATTCGGGTCATCAACCAACCAGCCAGTGGAGCCCAAATAACATCTGAGAATTCACCAATTCCTGGTATGACAAATGAAAGCATGCCAATACAATCAAAAAGTAATCCGAGTAGTAAATCCTTGTACTTTGAATCTTTTTCCTTTGCCATTGGTGAAAAATAGCAAAACGGAGTCAAAGAGAAAAATCTCTAGGGCCAATCCAAGTTAATTGCCTGGAAATTTATGTCAAGCTCTTGGTCGACCTATTTAGGTTGTGCCTAGTTTACTTGAAAAATGCTGATTCAGCTTTTTGATTTTTGGATTGATAATAAACTGACAATAGGGTTGCATCTTATTGTCGTTGTAATAGTTTTGATGCTCAATCTCTGCATTGTAAAACGGCTTTTCCTCCGAAATTGCGGTGACTATGGGAGAACCAAAAACCTTTTCCTTTTCCAATAATGCAATGAAGGCCTCTGCTTGTACCTTCTGTTCCTCTGAGGTATAAAATATTTCGCTTCTATACTGAGTACCGACATCATTACCTTGTCTATTCAATGTAGTGGGGTCATGTGTCGCAAAAAATACTTCCAATAGTTCTGTGAAAGAAACTTCAGAAGCATCAAATACTATCTTTACAGCCTCAGCATGGCCTGTCCTACCCGTACAAATTTCGCGATATGCAGGATTTTTAATAGTGCCTCCCGTATATCCTGAAATTACCTCCTTAACACCATTTAATCTTTGAAAAACAGCTTCTGTGCACCAGAAACAACCTCCGGCAAAAATTGCTATCGATTCCATTATGTTATTCTTTTTGTCAATTTTAGTATAAAGGTAAACCTAGTTATTGGTTCTACCATATTCGTATAACCTTTAACTTCCTATTATTAGTCGGGATGATTGTAAAAAACCTTCTTTTCAGAATTTCAGCTTTTGGCTCTCATGGGGAATGATTACTTTCACCGTTCCAACGTATACCTATGATACAGGCTACAAATATCAAAAAGTCTTTTGGCGATCTTGATGTGCTCAAAGGAGTTGATTTATTGGTTAAAAAAGGGGAAGTAGTTTCCATCGTAGGAGCATCTGGAGCCGGTAAAACTACCTTACTTCAGATTTTGGGAACTTTGGATGCCCCTTCCAATTTAGGGGATAGTTCCATGCTTATCAACGATGTGGATGTGACCCGGCTCAAGGACAAAGAGTTAGCACGATTTAGAAACGCACATATTGGATTTATTTTCCAATTCCATCAACTACTCCCGGAATTTAACGCATTGGAAAATGTTTGCATCCCCGCTTTTATCAAAAGGACTCCAAAAGTCGAGGCGGAGAAGCGAGCTAAGGAGCTTTTGGACTTTCTGGGTTTGTCGGATAGATATTCACATAAACCTAGCGAACTTTCAGGAGGGGAACAACAACGTGTGGCGGTGGCAAGGTCGCTTATCAACAATCCTTCCGTGATTTTTGCTGATGAACCCAGTGGTAATCTAGATTCTGAGAGTGCAGATAGATTACATAAACTATTTTTCCAGCTTCGCGATGAGTTTGGACAAACCTTTGTATTGGTCACCCATAATTCAGAACTGGCCAATATGGCAGATAGGAAGTTAACTATGGTCGATGGCCTAATTGTTTCTTGATTTTTTCGCATATGACCCAAGCAGATCTGAAGGAGTTTTTGGATGAGAAGGCTGCTTTTTATGAAAATCCAAAGTTTTTAGAGGATGATCCGCTGCAGGTTCCCCATCGGTTTTCCAAAAAGGAGGATATTGAAATCAGTGCTTTTCTAACAGCAACCATTGCTTGGGGAAATCGGAAAAGCATCATTAACAATGCGTCCCGAATGATGGAGCTTATGGAGCAATCGCCCTATGAGTATGTCATTGACCATACCAATAAAGATTTGGACTCCCTAAACTCCTTTGTCCATAGGACATTTAATGGAGAGGATTTACAATATTTCATTAAAGGACTTCACCATATCTACACAAAGTACGGTGGCATGGAATCGTTGTTTGCCAAATACCAACAGACCCAATCTCTACAACACGCCATTAGCAAGTACAAGGAACATTTTTTTGAACTACCGCATCCTAGAAGAACTGAAAAGCACGTATCTGACCCAAATAAAGGTTCAGCTGCGAAGCGTATCAATATGTTTTTGCGCTGGATGGTACGCGACAACAAGGCCGGTGTTGATTTTGGACTATGGAAAACCATAAAGCCCGGCCAACTATCCTGCCCTCTGGATGTCCATTCAGGGAATGTTGCACGTAAATTGAAACTGGTACGGCGAAAACAAAATGACGCTAAAGCTTTGCTTGAGTTGGATAAAAAGCTAAAAAAACTGGATCCAAAGGATCCAGTCAAATATGATTTTGCACTTTTTGGTCTAGGTGTCTTTGAAAAATTCTAGTACACCTCTCCTTCAACATCAGTATCTGTCAACGTCTTCATAAAAGCAACCAAAGCCTTTTCTTCTTTTTTTGAAAGCTGAAGATTGTCAAATGGCAAGGTTTGATATGGCAGGTCAAAGCCCATTCCTCCCCCTCCACCCAGGTTATAGAAGTTCATTACTTCTTCCAAAGTTTCATATACCCCATTATGCATATAAGGAGCGGTTAATTCAGAATTTCGTACGGTTGGGGTCTTGAACATGCCTTTATGTACCTCCAACTTTTGGTCATGCCTCCAGTAAAAGCCCAAGTCATCATCTAATGAAGCATTAGCCGCACTCTCTGGTACACCAACAACTTCTTTTTCATGCTCAGAGAAAAAAGGTGGTACGGTACCGTTGGTCAAGGGTATAAAATGACAGGTAGCACATAACGCTTTCCCCATGTATAAATTAAAACCAAGTTTTTCCTCCTCGGTAAAAGTGTCTTCCTCCGCTCTTATATTTCGGTCGAATTTGGAATTAAAGCCATTTAGAGTAGAGATATAGGAGGAAATCGCTTTGATTATCTCCGTATTTCTTTTGGAAACACCGCCATAGGCTTCTTCAAACAATTTGACATAAGTCGTGTCAGAGAGAATTTCTGTTGAAAATTGATGTACAGAGCTGTCAAACTCTCTGTCATTGTTAAACACTGCTGTTACCTGTGCTAGAATATTGGGAGCGCGCCCGTCCCAGAAAAAAGCTTGCTGATACGCAGAATTGATAAGCGTCGGGGTATTTCGGTCTAATTCCCTATCATCATTACCCATATTGACTACAAGGCCATCAGCCCAGGCCTTTTTTGGATTATGGCAGGTTGCACAAGCCATATCCCCTTTTTGGGAAAGATTTTTATCAAAAAACAGTTTTCTTCCCAGTTCTATCTTTTTCTGGGTTGGCTTTCTATTGGTTATAGGTGCAAAAAACTCTGGATTGAATGCGTCTTCATCAAAAAAGGTTTCAACATCAAAATTGAATGGCTTATTATCTACCGGTTCCCAGATATCCGCCGTCTTTCGGATATTTACCCAGTGTCGCGTAACGGGATTCATGTAATCTCTCAAGAAAGTAAAGCGGTCAAAGGTTTCAAAATCCGGATTTTTGTTTATAAAATCTTTGGCAAGTTTTATGGATTCTAAAAAATTGGAATCCAGACTCTTATCTTTTTCCCGAATGATTTTTTGTAAGGTCATTTGATAAACATCTGCCAGACTTTGCAATGAAACAATTGTTTCACCAAGACCCAATTGGCTGACCGGGGTATCAAATCCTGAAATACCCAAACTAACCATACGCATCAATTGTTGATGGGTAGCTATAAAAAAGCGTTGTGGTGTCAGTTCTCTCTTCTCAATATTGCGTTGCAGGTTACGGAGCATTCCTTGGGTGATGGAAACCTCATATCGGTAATTTTCCTCCTCTTCCTCTCCATCATAAATACTTTCTTCTATTTTTTGCAGCCCAACAGGAGGTAAAAGCTTCTGTGTATCATCAGTCACCGTTGGCAAAGCAGGCCCATTGGCCCTGTGCCCCACTTCTGGATTGAGATAGGACCCATACGGCTCAGCTTTTTTGAAAGAAATTCTTGCCTTCTTAAAAGCTTCTTTGGTGGAATCTCCTGTCATTGGAAGCGAATCCAATTCACTTAAGTGGTCAAGAGCAGCTGTCATATGCTCCAAATAGTAATGCTGTGCCAAAGTCCAATCAATTTTTGAGGAATCTCTGGTCACAGCTTGCTTTTGAACAACATCTACCTCCTTGGGAGCTTTTTTGCAAGAAAAAATTAAAATGGAAAAAAGTAAAGCAAATACAATTCGGTAATTCATAGCATTTATTTTGATAAGCAAAGACCCCCATCTTACAATGGAGGTCTTTCAGATTATTTTGTTTAGGTCTATCTAGGTAAACCTCTTAGGATAACAACTTGTCCTCCTTGATCATCTTCTCTGGCGAAGCCACCTTCTACGAACTCTGGGCGAGTTCTAAAATCGTGACCATCAACATTCAAGAAATCATCACTCTCCCAATAGTGAGGTTGAAGGTTCAACAAGAATGTACCTGGAATGCCAACCAAATCAGAAATATCTTCCAACGCACCGTACTCTCCGCTAGGTCCAGAACTACCCGTTGGGTCCAAGTCTTGACGAGTAACAAATTCTAAAACTACTCTTGCATTGTTACCATTCAAATCCGTTTGATAGATGTAAGCAGTATGTCCTCTCGAGAAAGAATTTGGATCTTCTTGCAGGTAGATAAAGTTTTCTGTTACCGTGATGTTATCTGGGCTTTGAAGTTCAGGCAAGTTACCGTCCATATTGTTGGTATCTGTGTTCCCTGAAATGATTTGCGTAATAGACCCTGTAAGTGCGTTATCCGCATCCATGTCCATTCTATATGCCGTACCCCAATCGTTGAAGGTATCCCTTCCAGGTCCTCTTCCGGTTACAGCAACAAAAACTTGTCTGTTGTTGGCAGCATTCCCTTTTCTATAGTCTACATCTTCGACACGCATGAAAGCAGATGCGTTAGCGGCTACGCAGGCATCTTCCATCTCATCTTTGGTTAAAGCCGCACCGTTTTCGATTTTAACGAACTCATAACGATAGGTAACACCAAAATCGAGCATACTTTCGTCAACAATGCCATCGAAAGGAGCAGGAACAACACCACCATTTCCATCAGACATTTCAGTAAGGCGCATGACATAAATTTCACCACCTTCAAGGTCCGCTTCGCCATTGGTAGAGTGGTATAAGGTAATTTGGCCCAAAGAATTGCTAGAGTCATCATCACCTCCAATGATTACCGTTTCTCCAATGTATGCAGACTTTGGTAGTGGCACTGAATTCTCCCATTGGAACTCACCCAAGGCATCCAAACCAAAATCGGCCGTAGGAGTTGGGTCAGTTTGATACGGGTCCAAACCTTTTACGTCATAATTAAAACTTTCAGAAGCGGAAAGAAAAAGGTCTCGAGAACCTCCATGAATATCCCTTCGCAACATCGTTCCGGAACATTGACGGGCGAAATCCGCAACTCCAGAATTTAATACCCACTGACCTCCTGTTGGAGTTAAATTGGCATCCAATTCTATTCTAGCTACGGCATAGTCGTCTTCTGCGTTAAGCATGTAGATGTAACCATCACTATTTGGGTCTTTTACAAGACCAGCACCATCAGCAGCTCCAACGAAACGGAAGCCATCTTCCAATATATCACTTGAGCTTATCAAGGAATACGCTTGGACAAAGTTGAATTGAGGTGTAATCGCAACTAATGGCTCGAGGTTAGATTTGTTTTCGAAAATTGTTCCTGTAGGTTGGTCATCATCGTCACCTCCCCCGACAAAATCATCAATTTTGTCACAAGAGGTTGCAACTACCAATCCAGACAGCAACAACAAATTTTTAAGTGTTCTCATTTGTTGTAAGGTTTAGAAAGTAATTTGTTTTTATAGGATTCTTAACAAATGTACTTCCGTAGGAAGGTTCGCTCAGTTAAATAAACGTGGTCTTAAATGAAATTAAAGTTCATTTTAAGGTTAAATGGTTAATTGAATGTTACTAAATAAATCCAGTCTTAATAGGAAAGAATTATATTGAAGAATGGATAAGGAACTATCCGCCAAATCCAAAGGATGGGCTAAAGGAAAGAGGCATTTTTTTACCTCCCTGGGCTATGGATTTGTAAATAGCTTCCACAATCATCATATCCCGTTTTCCCATATCGCCTGGCGCTTTATTGGGTGTACCATATAAAATGTGTTGGGCAAAATCATCCATCTGTAGTTTTTGCTGACTTTCTTGTTCAAAATTCAGTTCACCATTAGAAGTCCGTCCTGCTAAAGGAATATAGGTGCTCGCAGGGTCCAATTCATACCAACCCCTCTCGCAAGATGCAAACAATCTATTAGCTCGCACGTTGTGTGATGTCATCATATTTCCAACAGCCCCTGAAGCAAACTCGAATTGGGCGGTTATGGTCTCATCTGTATCCTTGAAATAATTGGGCCTCGTACTAAACTCTTGGGCCGATACAGAAATTGGATTTTCCCCTGTACCATAAATAAGACTTTGAATAGCGTAGACCCCCATATTTACCAGAGCACCCCCACCAGAGAGCTCTCTATCCAACCGCCATTGATTAGGACTTCCCATTGAACGATACGCGGCATCTGCGGTAATATAATTGATATTGCCAAACGTTTTTTCCCTAACAAATCGCTTAACTTCATTTGTATAGGGTTCGGAATGTAATCGGTATCCCATTCCCAACCTCACTCCAGCTTCTTTACAAGCGTTGATGATGGCATCGCACTCTTCGACGTTCATGGCCATAGGTTTTTCACAGATAACATGTTTTCCAGCTTTTGCGGCCCGAATTGAAAACTCAGCATGCATACTGTTGGGTAATACAACATATACAATGTCGATATCCTTATTATCCGCTATGGAATCAAAATTCCTATAGTTATAAATGTGTGTTTTTGGTATACCATAATTGTTGGCCCAAGCTCCTTCTTTGGCTGGAGTCCCTGTGACAATTCCAGCTAGATAGCAGTGTTCCGTATCTTGTAGTGCAGGAGCCAATTGATATGTACTATATCCTCCTAAGCCTACAAGGGCTATTCCTAACTTTTTCTTTTGTGTCGGATTGGCTGCTATACAATGTACGGGTAAAGAGGCTGCTATGACGGCGCCTCCCACCCCTTTGGTGAGTTTAGAGTTGAATGTTCTTCTGGAAAGTTTGTTCATGATATTCGTTCTTTGATGCTATTTAAAATTACTGTTTAAACAAAGCAATTAAGATTGATTACCAATTATTTATAAAAATTATAACAAAAAGTGGGAGTCAGTCAAAATGGTTATTTTTAAATTGGACCAATAACTCACCAAATGAAACTAAACTACCTCTTTCTTTTCCTTCTCTTATCGTGTAGCTCTATTTTTTCACAAGACCGAAAGCTACCAGTTGACACCACAGTTACCACCCAGCATAGTGTCACAGTGAATGGCGCATCATTCAATTACACGGCAACCACGGGCACACAACCGGTTTGGGACGAAATGGGAAAACCTATTGCTTCTTTGCACTATACGTATTACACTAGAAATGGAATCAAGAACAGAGCCGAAAGACCGCTGCTTATTTCCTTTAATGGAGGCCCTGGTTCAGGTTCCGTATGGATGCACTTGGCCTATACCGGCCCTAGAATATTGAAAATCGACGATGAGGGCTACCCAGTTCAACCCTATGGTGTAAAACAGAATCCATTTTCTGTTTTGGATGTAACCGATATTGTCTACGTGAATCCTGCCAACACTGGATATTCCCGTACCATTCCAGAAATGGGCGACGAAGTGGATAGGGATAAATTCTTCGGAATCAATGCAGACATTAAGTACTTGGCGGAATGGTTGAACACCTTTGTTACCCGAAACAACCGATGGCGTTCACCCAAATACATTATCGGCGAAAGCTATGGGGGCACCCGTGTGATGGGCCTTTCCCTGGCATTACAAAATCAGCAATGGATGTATTTGAATGGGGTTATCATGGTCTCTCCAGCCGATTACAAAGTTATTCGGGTGGGCGGACCTGTTTCGGATGCCTTGAACCTTCCCTATTTTACTGCCGCTGCCTGGCATCATAAAGCACTCCCTCCTGATTTGCAGAATAAAGATTTGCTGGATATACTTCCAGAGGCGGAGGACTACACCGTAAATACTTTGATTCCTGCAATAGCCAAAGGTGGGTTTATTCAGGGTACGGAAAGGGCCGATGTCGCCAAAAAAATGGCCCACTATACGGGTTTAAACGAAAAAGATATTTTGGACCACAATTTGGTTATTCCTACCCGCTTCTTTTGGAAAAACCTTTTAAAGGACAGGGGGGGATACACTGTTGGAAGATTGGATAGTAGATATCGAGGTATTGATAGGCAATTATTCGGTGCGCAGCCAGACTACAATTCCGAAATCACTTCGTGGCTCCATAGTTTTACCCCAGCTATCAATTATTATTTACAGGAGGAACTGAAATTCAAAACTGATATTAAGTATAATATGTTTGGTCCTGTTCGTCCTTGGAACAACGAAGATGATAACACACGTGACAATTTGAGGCAGGCCATGGCGCAGAATCCGTATTTAAATGTTTTGGTACAATCGGGATACTACGATGGTGCTACTACCTATTTTAATGCCAAATACACCATGTGGCAGGTTGACCCAAGTGGTAGGATGAAAGACCGTTTTGAATTTAAGGGATACCGCTCAGGACATATGATGTATCTGAGGCGCGAAGATTTAAAGAAAGCCAATGATGACATTAGAGCTTTTATACTAAGGACCACTACGAATGGAAAGAGTGCAAAATATTAAAGAATGTATGATGAGAACACTATTTTTTTTAACGCTGTTTTTCGCATTGAATATGGGTTTAGGGATTTCCCAGGAAATTCCGCCTAAGGAATGGCAGATAAAAACAGCTGTAATGGCCGTCCCAGATGATTATAAGGAAGGAGCAAAAGTGTACGGGTTTGACAGCCAGGGAAACTTCACAACGCTTCGAGAGGGCACTAATGAATATATCGCCCTGGCAGATAACCCCATGGACGACAAATTCTCCACCGCTGCCTACCATCAAGATTTGGAACCTTTTATGGCTAGGGGAAGGGAATTGAAGGCAGAAGGAAAAGAATTCAAAGAAATTTTTGATACAAGGGAGAATGAGGTCAAATCGGGAAAACTAAAAATGCCAGACAAAGCAACTTTGTGTGTGTTCACAGGTACGGTAAACGCTGAAACCAAGGAAATTGAAGATGCTTATGTTCGCTATGTGTTCTATATTCCTTATGCGACAGGAAAATCCACGGGATTACCCACCACCCCAACTCCCCCAGGTCACGCTTGGTTAATGGACCCTGGCACCCATAGGGCTCACATTATGATTACACCTCCGAAGAATTAGTTTTTGCTACTTCGGATAGAAATAAATCTTACTTTTTGGTTATTGATGATATTCGTATATCAAAAAGACCATAGCAGGATTTCTAAATGCCACTTAATACCTTAGATTTTTGATATGAAAATCGTATCCCTTATTCTCATGTTTTTCACCTTAACAATGACTGCCCAAGATTGGGCCAATCTAGGAAAATATCAAAAAGAAAATGCGGCTGTTCAGCTTTATGGAAATCAAGAAGGCCGTGTTGTTTTCATGGGTAATTCCATCACCGAAGGCTGGTCAACAACTCTACCGGAATTCTTCAAAGGAAAACCTTTTATCAATCGTGGAATAAGCGGTCAAACCACGCCACAGATGCTGTTGCGATTTCGGCAGGATGTAATCGACTTAAAACCCGAAGTGGTTCATATACTTGCAGGAACTAACGATATAGCTGAAAATACAGGGCCTATAAGCTTAGAACAGATTCGGGACAATGTCCTTTCCATGGTTCAATTGGCAAAAGCGAATGGCATAAAGCCAATTGTTTGTTCGGTTCTACCGGCTTATGATTATCCCTGGAGACCAAATAAAAACCCGAACATTAAAATTCCAAAATTAAATGCCATGCTGGCGGAAATCGCTGCCGAGAATAGTGTGATGTACTTAGACTATTTTTCTGAAATGGCGGACAACCGTAATGGGTTGCCACAAAAGTACACTACTGACGAGGTACATCTAACCAAAGCGGGGTATGAAGTACTGGAAAGGGTATTTCAAAAAGCAATAAATCAGCTGTTGGCTAGGTAATGAAATGGATTTTCTACATCTTTTGTTTCTTTTTTGCTCTTGGCATAACCTATGGGCAACTCCAAAAGACCATTGATAGCTTACAACTTGAACTTCAGAATACTTCAAAGGATTCTGAAAAGTACGTGGACCTGCTAAATGACCTTGGCTATCAATTTTGGGTAAGGGATTCAAAAACTTCGGCAAAGTACGGGGAAGAAGCGTTAAATATGGCCCAAAATCTTAACTACACTCCTGGAATGGCCATGGCGCAAAGAATTCTGGGTGTCTCCTACTGGACATTTGGAGAACCAAAAAGAGCTTTGGAAAGCCTTAAACAATCCCAGGAATTGTATGAGTCTATTTCAGATAATGAAGGGTTTGCCAATTCGCTGATGAACTCAGGAATGGTCTATGCCGATATTGGTGAATATGAAACCGCCTTAAGAATTTATGAGCAATCCATTGAAAAATTCACCCAATTAAACCTTAACCGACGCATTGCAACCACCTTTACTAAAATTGGTTCAGTTCTTATCCAACAGAATAAACTTGGCGAAGCCAAAAAATACTTGACAAATGCATTAAACATGCACTCTCAGGATGGGTATAGCTACGGGGTTTCCGAAGCACATAATCGGTTAGGTATACTTTCTTTACTTCAAAATGAGCTAGAACTAGGAGAATACCATATTCAAAAATCTATGGAAATCGTACTTCAATTAAATGATGAGGATGGGCAAATAAGTAATGGTATTCAATTTGGAAAGCTCTATCGATTACAGAATCAATATGAGCTCTCAAATACACAATTATTGGAGGCACTGCAAAAAGCTACGAAGAAAGGTCTGAAAAAATATAGATTAGGCGCTCTAAAAGAACTAAAATTACTCAAGCGTCAAGAAGGAAAATTAGAAGAGTCCTTAACCTATTACGATAAGTATATTGCCTTAAAGGATTCCATCATAAACACGGAAAAATCAAAGCAGATTGCGGCATTGGAGTTCAAAACAGAGTTGACCGAAAAAGAAGCTGAAATCGCCCTTTTAACGGAAACCAAAAAAAACCGCAATATCATCAATGTCAGCCTTTCTTTAGGTCTAGTTTTCCTATCTGTTATCGCTATTTTGATGCTAAAACATCAGAAGCAACGGGAGAAAAGGGAGGTAGAGCTCTTAAAATCGAACGAGAAGTTGACCCAAGCCGAACTGGAGAATGCGCAGCTGAGACAGGGCGAGCTAGAGCAGAAACTGGAGTTCAAAAACAAGGAACTTACGTCATATACGCTGAACTTTGCCCAAAAGAATGAGCTTTTCAATGAGCTACTGGAAAGAATTACATCCCTTCAATCGGCTACTCCCTCCCAACAATCCAAAATACTCGCTGACCTCCGGAAAAAAATTAGAAGCCATACCAACGTGGACCGGGACTGGGAAGATTTCAAAAGGCATTTTGAGGAAGTTCATACCAGCTTTTACACCTTGTTGAAGGATAAGCATCCTGACCTCAGCTCAAATGATTTGAAAATTTGCTCTTTGGTGCGCTTGAATCTAAGTATCAAAGAGACGGCAAGTATCATGGGTATTTCACCAGAAAGTGCCAAAACTGCCCGCTATAGACTTCGTAAAAAGCTAGATTTACCCTCGGAAACTGAATTATTCGACTACTTACTAGAATTGGAACAGTAATATTTTTAAAATACTTACTAAAATCCATTTACTTTCAAATTTCTGATTTTCAATGGTTTGAATTTTTATGTATACCTATTGTACCCCTATTCTTAACATCATCCGCAAACTGTATACCTAATATCTTTCCTTAGTCCACCTGGGATATCCATGATTCTTTGATGCGGTTCAAACTCCCAGCTAGTTTTGCTAAAATATTAATCATGACGAACAATCTGACAAAACAAATTGAACCCAGCCCTTCAATAAGGGTTAATGCTGCTGAACACACAGCAAGTTTTAAACTGAAGTTGAATAACAAAAATTGGATATGGAAATTCAATCGTTAAACTTACCGACTCCTTTGGAGTTAATTTTAGACCCGGTCTCATATGTAGTTTACGGGATTTATATTGCACTTATCGCTTGGGAGGCCTTCTTCCCAGCAAGAACACTTCCCAAAATCAGATTTTGGAGGTTAAAAGGATTTATTGCTTTTACACTTTTTTTCTTCTTGTCATCCTATCTACCCATGATATGGGACACCTATTTGGTGAAATATCAATTACTTGATTTAACCATGCTTGGGACCGTTTGGGGAGCAATAGTAGGTGTTTTGATTTATGAATTTGGGGTATATGTATGGCATAGAAGCATGCATAAAAGTGACAGACTCTGGAAAGTCTTTCATCAAATGCATCATAGTGCAGAAAGAATGGATAGCTACGGTGCCTTTTACTTTAGTCCGATGGATATGATTGGCTTTACTTTTTTGGGAAGTTTGTGCCTTGTGGTTATCGCCGGTTTTACCGCGGGGGCTACTACATGGATTATTTTAATCACTACTTTTTTGGCCATATTTCAACACAGTAACATCAAAACTCCAGTTTGGATTGGATATTTTATCCAGCGCCCCGAGGCTCATGCTATTCATCACGCCAAAGGGATACACGCCTATAACTATTCTGATATCTCATTTTTTGATATCGTTTTTGGCACCTTCAAGAATCCTAAGGGCTATGACCATGAAGCAGGGTTCTATCATGGCGCATCGGAAAAAGTTGGGGAAATGTTACTGTTCAAAGATATCTCCAAAAGCAAAAGCTAAGTCAGCCATAATGAAAAAGAGGTTTCATTTTTTGAGCATGGCCATATGTCTGCCATTTGTGTTGATGTTTTTACTCTTTGGATGTAGTGGTAAAACTGAAAAAAATAGCAACACTTTTGTCTTGGCAACATATACCTATTCTACAAATTATAGAATAGCCAATTTGAAGCCTCTTTCTCTAGAGCTGGGCAAATTACTGGTAAGGCCTATTGAGATTAAAAGTTATTCCGATGTTCCTTCTTTTATTCAGGGCATTAAGTCCAACGAAGTGGACATGGCACTAATTAATACATTAGGATACTTATCGTTGTCCCTGGATAATCAGCACATGGAACCTGTGGCTACCCTCAAAATACGGGAAGAGGCAGTGGATAACTACAAAACCGTTCTTTTAGGTAATCCATCTAGGGCTAACCATTTGGATGTTATACAAAAGAATCCAGAAAAGTTTCAGATAACCTTTGTTGCTCCTGGGTCCACTTCCGGTAATTTGGTTCCACGGTTGTTTCTTAGTTCTAATGGTATCGATTCTCCAGAGAAACAGTTCCAAAAAACAGACTATGCTGGGACTCATCAAGCCGCAATAGTCAAATTATTAAGCGGTGAAACGGATATATGCGCATTGGGAAGTAATGAATACTTTAAACAACTTAAAAAAGATTCCACCTTGTCCCAATCCAGTTCTTTACTCTGGATGTCGAGCGAAATTCCTTTAGGACCAGTTCTTTTGAATAAAAGGATGGAAAATATTGAAAAGGAAAAGGTAACCCGCTTTTTATCAACCCTGCATGAAACTCACCCAGAAATTTTAGAAGCCCTCAAAGACGGTTGGTCGGAAGCGAAGCAGGCCGAAAAATTCGTGCCCATAACCGATATGTATTATGACGAGTTTAGAAGAATCAATGGCAACAGTTCCAATCTTTATCAAATTCTAGACTTTTTCATGAGCAACCCACTTCGTTAGAGAACATCTATCCTTTACTTTTTGACCAAAAGGGCTCCAAAATCAATCAATATAAAAACAACAGTTTTGCAAATAATTAAATCAAAATTTACTAGAATCGCTTTGTTGTTGATTCTTGTTCATTCTTGCTCAAAGAATGAAAATCCCCAAGTTCCTGAAAATGATATACCCATTGGTGAGGAAGTGTTTCGGGTACCGGTAGTCGTACATATCATTCATTCAGGACACGAAGCAGGAGAAGAAAATAATCTTTCTGATGAAAGGGTGATACGACAGATTGAAATTCTAAATGAAGACTTTCGAAGAAAACCGGGAACCCGTGGTTTCAACTCTCATAAGGATGGGGCAGATTCCAGAATAGAATTTGTACTGGGCAGACAAACACCTGATGGTCATCCATTCAATGGTATAAACCGAGTAGATACCACTGGTATTAAAGTTGATGTTTTGGGATATGGACCCAATCATTTTGCCCAATACGCCTATTGGAATCCAGAAGAGTACATTAATATATGGACTACCCCTGTTCCCCGCTCTACCGAGTGTTTGGCATTGGGCATAGCCACAGGACCGGATATCGATATACCCGGAGTTGAGCACTTGGCCATTCCACAAGCAGGAGATGCCGAAGGCATTCTTATCAGTTGGATGCACTTTGGAGAATCAGAAATTGACTGTCATGCCAAGCTAGGAAGAACCCTAACCCACGAAATGGGGCATTATTTGGGCTTACTTCATACCTGGGGCGGAGCCGATTGTGAGTTTAACGATTATTGTGAGGACACCCCAGCTGTAGATACTCAAGTTTTTGGGCGTACTTCTTTTCCGGGTTGTACTGGTGAAATGGTACAGATTGAGAATTACATGAACTATACTCACGATGATGTTATGAACATGTTCACCAAAGAACAGGCAGAAAGAATGAGATATGTCCTACTTCATCACCCAGGCAGAAACTTGTTACTACGAAGCAAAGCCCTTAAAAATCCATAAGATTTTGTCTGAAAGGTGGATTTCTTACCTTTCCTCTGTGCAAGATGGACTAGTTAGCATTTTAATCCCCTTTAAAAATACAGAACCTTTTCTTGGAGAATGTTTGGATTCCATAATTGCTCAAACATACCAACATTTGGAAGTAATTGCGATTGATGATTCTTCTTCCGACCAAAGTCATGAATTGGTTGCTCAATACAGCGCATCGGACCCTAGGATAAAGGTGTTGGAAAACAATGGTCAAGGGATTATCCCAGCTTTACAAACCGGGTACGCTATTTGCGAAGGACAATTTATTACCCGAATGGATTCTGACGACATCATGCTTCCTGAACGACTTGGTGAAATGATACAATCGCTTCAAAAATTTGGTGAAGACCATTTGGCTGTAGGTCAGGTAAAATACTTTTCCAAAGAAGGCATCGGCGCTGGGTATCAGAAATATGAGACTTGGCTCAATGGGCTGACCAAAACAGGTTCCAACTATTCCGATATCTACAAGGAGTGTGTTATCCCCTCCCCCTGCTGGATGGCCTTTAGAAAGGATTTTGAAAAATGCGGAGGATTTGATTCCAATCGATACCCCGAGGATTATGACCTTGCGTTTCGATTTTATGAAAATAACTTAAAAGTAATCCCCTGCAATGAAGTTCTGCACAAATGGCGGGACCATGACCACCGTGCCTCTCGAACTAGCCAACATTACGCCCAAAACTATTTTTTGGACATAAAAATCCACTACTTTTTAAAATTGGATTTTAAACCTGATAAGCAACTGGTGGTCTGGGGTGCTGGCTACAAGGGAAAGAAAATTGCTAAGAAACTTTTTACCAAAGACATTGATTTTGTTTGGCTTTGCGATAACCCTAAAAAAATCGGCCAAAAAATCTATGGGCAGTCATTGGCTCATTTTTCGAAATTAGCTTCTTTAAAGAATCCACAAGTCATTGTGACTGTGGCCAATACCGATGAGCAAAAAAAGATTGTGTCCTACTTGAATAAACTTGGGCTTATTAAACCAAAAGACTATTTCTTCTTCTGCTAACCAATGCTGATCTCTGATTACTCATTACTAATCACTGATTACTGATTACTGATAATTGATAATTGATAACTGAAATTAGCGAAGTCTTAACAGCCTTTCAGTTTATACCTAAGTATTTTAATCGATATATTTGCTCAACACCATTGGGAATGCAATTAAAACATCCGGAAATTCTTTGGGCCCTACTCTTGCTCATCATTCCTATTCTTATTCATCTTTTTCAGCTTAGACGATTCCAGAAGACCCCTTTTACCAATGTCGCCATGCTACAAAAAGTAGTCATGGAATCCCGTAAGAGCAATACCTTAAAAAAATGGCTATTACTTTTTACAAGATTACTGCTCCTCGCTGCTCTTATTATTGCATTTGCCCAACCTTTTACCGCGAAAAATGATGCATTACAGGAAAAGGAGACGATAATTTATTTGGACAATTCATTTAGTATGCAAGCAGGGAACAATGGGGTGAGCCTGCTGGAAAAGGCAACTCAGGATCTGTTGAAACACATCGACAGGGAACAAACCATTACGCTTTTTACCAACACCAACACATTTAGGGACGTAACTGTAAAGGATGTGCAAAACCAGCTATTGGCAATTCCTTTCACTTTCAAACAAATGAGTCTGGATGACATTTTTCTAAAAGCAAACACCTTATTTTCCTCTGACCAAAACTCAAGAAAGAATCTGATTTTGATATCTGACTTTCAGAAAAACCTAGGTGTTACAAAAAGAGATTCAGTTTCTCTTGTGAATAACTATATAGTGCCCTTAAAGCCAGATAGATTGGTAAATGTTGCCATTGATTCTGTATCCATAGAAGATACCAATGATGAGCAGTTAAGGCTATCCGTGTTTCTTAGTAGTATGGGAGTTTCAGAACCCATTCCCGTTTCGTTATTCAATGGTGAAACACTTATCGCCAAATCTGCCGCTGATTTTGAAGAAAACTCACGAGTAACATTGGATTTTTCTATTCCCAATAATGAACCTATAAATGGATTACTGAACCTTGTGGATGGCGGACTGGTATATGACAACGCCTTTTACTTAAACCTTGACAATAAGGAAAAGACCAAAGTGCTGTCCATTTCAGAAACTATTGTTCCGAACAATTACCTGAGCCGACTTTTTGGGAACGCGGAGTTCGAACTTACCCAATATCCGCTAAACGGTTTGGATTATAGCTTATTAGACACCCAAAATGTAATTGTGCTTGACAATCTGAAATCCATACCCACGGGACTTTCACGGATTTTATCGGTATTCAATGAAAATGGAGGAAGTTTAATAATTATACCTGCTGAAACAAGTAATGTCGATTCCTATAATCAGTTGCTCTCATCGCATTTCAATACTTCTCTAGGGGAAAAGTTAACCGTTCAAAAAAGGATTACCAATATTTCCTATGACCACCCTGTATACCGCAATGTTTTTGAAAGGCAAATAGAGAATTTCCAATACCCCCAGACTAATCAGTACTATCGCATAAGCACCAGAGCACCGAAAATCCTTTCGTTTGAGGGTAACGACCCGTTTTTGGTGGGATTGGATGGTTTCTATCTCTTTACCTCGCCTTTGCAAAGCGAAATCAGCAATTTTAAAAGTTCATCCCTAATTGTCCCAACATTCTATAACATGGCTAAATCTGGACTTCAAGCTCCAGAGTTATTCCTCACTTTGGGTAAAACCAATACCATTGATATTGGTATTGAATTGGGAAGTGAGAATATCGTTCAGGTTAAAAAATTAGAAAATCAGTTCATCCCATTACAGCAGTCCTTTCCGAACAAAGTAAGATTGACCTTCAATGAAAATCCCACCGAGGACGGGATTTATGAAATTCTAACCGATGAAAATCTTATCAAGCATATCAGCTTTAACTACCCTAGAAATGAAAGTCCATTAGAGTATCTGGAGCCTGAGGATTTGATGGGGGCTACGACTAAAGAATCCGTTGGTTCTTTATTTCAACTTTTGGAGAAAGAAAGCAGTATTACCTCATATTGGAAATGGTTTGTTATTTTAGCGCTGCTGTTAGCGTTGGTGGAGGTAATCATCCAAAAATTTGTTACATGAACATCCTATTGAAGTCAGCCAAAATTGTATCTCCTGAAAATTCGGCACTGCACTTAAAAAAAAGGGATATTCTTATAAAAAAAGGAACTATCGAAAAGATAGCAGCCTCCATTACCGAGATTCCATCAAGTATCAAGGTATTTGAAAGCAAAAATTTGCATGTCTCCATTGGATGGTTGGATACCGGTGTGTGTTTTGGAGAACCAGGTCATGAAGAACGTGAAACCATAGAAAATGGATTATTGGTAGCGGCTAAGAGTGGATTCACCAACGTCATTCTAAATCCCAATACTACGCCCATACCGGATACCAGTTCGGATATTGTTTTCCTAAAGGAAAGGGCGAAGGGAAATGGAACACAGTTACATCCGTTGGGCAGCTTGTCCAAACATGCAAAAGGGGTTGATTTGGCTGAGCTTTTTGACATGCGCAAAGCGGGGGCAGTGGGATTCTATGATTTTAAAAGCCAAGTTGCAAATCCCAATCTTTTAAAAATAGCGCTCCTGTATACCCAAAGTTTTAATGGGCTTGTTTTTTCATTTCCAGAAGACAAGCAAATCAAAGGTAAGGGAGTGGTCAATGAAGGGGCTATGTCCACATCACTAGGACTAAAAGGTATTCCTGGGTTGGCGGAAGAGCTTCAAATCTCTCGAGATCTCTTTATTCTAGAATACACTGGAGGAAAGTTGCATATCCCGACCATATCCACAGCCAATTCCGTAAAATTGATTGCTGCCGCCAAAAAGAAAGGATTGGATGTTAGTTGCAGTGTAGCCGTCCATAACCTTCTATTTACTGATGATAACTTGTCTGATTTTGATACTTCCTTTAAGGTGAGCCCACCCTTACGTACAAAAGACGATACTAAGGCTTTACTAAAAGGTTTGAAAGAGGGTATTGTGGATTTTGTGACTTCGGACCATATTCCGTTGGATATTGAGGAAAAACGTGTGGAATTGGACAATGCACTCCCCGGAACCATAGGATTGGAATCATCTTTTGGTAGCCTGCTACAGGTTTTTGACCTCGAGGATACTATAAATCTACTGACCAAAGGTTGGGAACGATTCAATCTTGCAAAACCAGAAATTGAGGTGGGTAAATCTGCTTGTCTTACATTATTCGAACCTACAGAGGAATGGACTTTTGATGAGAAAGCTATTTTCTCAACCTCAAAAAATAGTATGTTTCTTAATACACCTCAAAAAGGAAGGGTGTTAGGAACAATTTCCAATAATATCATAACCCTATAACATTTTGACTGCGGAAAAAGAAGGAAGGACTACGGCTTCAATTGCCTATTTGACCATTGTAGGTAGTTTGATAGCCATGAGCATGAATATGGAACCCAAAAACGCTTTTTCCCGCTTTCATATACGTCAGGCCTTTGGGATTCATGTAATGTATCACGCCTTGGCCATAGTTCTAACGTTCACTGGGATTGTCCAAGCGTCGTTTTGGTTGTTCATACTCTATATAGTCATAGCGTTGTACGGCCTGTTAAGTGCCTTAAACCAACAAAAGAAGTCCCTTCCATGGATTGGACCTTTTTTTCAAAAATGGTTTACCTTTATTCCTTAAATAGTAGCTAATGTCCCCCACCCCGCTTTCCCTGACCTACTTGGTACGGCCTTCCAAGACTCTAAATTCCAATGCCCCTGCTATTTTTATGTTCCACGGGTATGGCAGTAACGAGGAAGACTTATTTTCCTTTGCTCCAGAGCTCCCCGAGCAGTTTATGGTGTTTTCGGTTAGAGCACCCTTCTCATTGGAACCTTTTGGCTATGCTTGGTATGCTATTAATTTTGATGCAGAATACGGGAAATGGAGTGATGATTCCCAAGCCATAGAATCCAGAGACAAGATTTTGACTTTCATTGAAGAAGCTACCGAAACGTATCAGCTGGATAAGACCAACATTACTTTGTTAGGGTTTAGTCAAGGTACCATTTTGAGTTATTCCGTTGCTCTGTCTTATCCCGAAAAAGTCAAAAATGTTATTGCACTTAGTGGCTATATCAATCAAAAGATTCTGCTTGAAGGCTTCGAAAATAAAAGCCTCGAACATCTCAGTTTTTATGCATCCCATGGGCAGGTAGATCAAGTCATTCCTTTGGAATGGGCTCAGAAAACGCCTGACTTTCTGAAAAATCTTGGAATCCCATTTAAATATGAAGAATTTCCAGTGGGCCATGGAGTTTCCCCACAGAACTTCTATTCCTTTAGAAAGTGGCTGGAGGAGCAGGTTTAGTTGCTTCGGGTATATAAAAGATGGTCAACCAAAGTAAAATCCACACTGAGGTCATCCTTTAATTCGTATTTGATAATCAAATCCCCCCAGAACTTCCCATCCGAAAAATCAGCCAGCAGCCATCTATGGTTCAGCACTTTTATCTTGTTGATTTTAAAACTGCCATTCATTCCCGCATAGGGTATTAAGGGATTATCCCCTTTACTTTCGTTGGTCTCCAATAATTTATCAGCGATATATCGCGTAGGATTTTCCAAATTCAAATGCTCATAGTAAGCCAAGGCATCATCATTGTTTTCCAAGGAGAAGTATTGCATATCCAAAATTTTCAATTGCATTTTTTGGATAGAATCCTCTAGCGACTGATTTTCGGTGGAAAGTGTTTGAATATCCGAATTCAGCTCTTTCTGTAGATTATTTGCGCTCACCAGCTGGTAAAGGGCAATTAAAGCAGCAAAAACAAATAGGTATAAAAAAATCTTATTCTTCATGAAATAGGTATGTTCAATGTAAGGTTATCATAAGCCAAAAACACATTTTCCGGCAATTTCTTTTCTACTTCTTCATGAAATCCCAATAAATGGCTTATGTGTGTAAAATAGGTTTGGTCTGCATCTATCATATCGGCGAATTCCAGCGCTTCTTCCAAGTTAAAATGGGAATGATGCGGTTCTTCTCGCAGCGCGTTAATAACCAGCACTTTGGCTCCCAATATTTTTTGTATTTGGTCTTCCTCCATACGCTTTACGTCTGTCAAATACACAAAATCTCCGAGTCGATACCCAAAAACTTGCAATCGATTGTGGAAAGCTTCGATAGGAATAATCTCCATATCCCCTACTTCAAAAGGGGTGTCTTTTAGAACTTCATTGACCTGAACTGCCGGTGCACCAGGATATCTATTCTCATCGGCAAAAATGTAATCAAAACGGCGCTTTAAGGATTCCAAAACCCGTTGATGAGCATAAATAGGAATATCACCTTGTCGGAAAAAGAAGGGACGAATATCGTCTATCCCAGCTGTGTGGTCGGCATGCTCATGGGTGAAAAGTATGCCATCCAAACTGGTTACCGAATTTGTCAACATTTGTTGCCTAAAGTCAGGACCGCAATCAATAACATAATTGCTTTCCTTCCATGAAACCAATACAGAAACGCGTAACCTTTTATCTCGGGGGTCCTTGCTGAGACAGACTGGATGATTACTGCCAATTACAGGAATTCCCTGGGAAGTACCTGTGCCCAAAAAAGTGATGGTCATCATATCATCCATGAAAACCAAAATTATAACTTATTTATGTAATTAGATGAAATGAAGAATGTAACTTTGTTAGAGCTAAACCATTCAGACATGTCTACCGTTGCCAGCGAACAAAGCGCTTTTGAGAACATTCTCTCTATAAAGGCAAAAACTCTTCGAATCAATCTTAACAGAAATATTTACGGCACCTTTGCCGAAATTGGTGCTGGACAAGAAACTGCCAGACAGTTTTTTAGGGCAGGAGGTGCTTCAGGAACCATAGCAAAAGCGATGAGTGCTTATGACAAGGCGTTCAGTGATGCTATATATGGCATTGAGGATGATGGCCGCTATGTTACCCAAGCTAGGTTGAAACGTATGCTGGTTCATGAGATGAATTTGGTGGAAGAGCGAATTAGCAGGGAAAACAATCCAGATTATTTGTTTTTTACCTACGCCAATACGGTAGCAACGATTGATTTTTCCAAGCGATACAAAGGTCACGGATGGGTAGGTATCCGTTTTCAACTAGATCCCAAGCAAAAAGAATATGACGAGATTATCCTGCACGTTCGATTCAAGCAAAATGAAGCAAGGTTGCAGCAGGAAACATTGGGAACCCTAGGTGTAAACCTGATTCATGGTGCCTTTTTCAAGCATAGTGAACCCAGAGTTCTGCTGAAAGAACTATATGATCATATTGACAAGGATATTCTGGAAATCGATATGATCAACTTTATAGGGCCTAGTTTCAAGGATGTGGACAACCGATTGATGAGTCTTCAGCTTATCCGAAATGATATGACGGATGCGGTTATGTTTGGTCCCGATGGGAATAACCTTTTACCAGCAGCCGTATTGTACAAAAAGAATATTTTGGCCTTGAGGGGTAGCTTCCGACCGGTGACCAAAGTGAACATGGATATGTTCCAAAAATCCTATGATATTTTTATACGGGAACAAACGGTAGAGTATGAAAATACCATAGTAGTCTTTGAAATTACCCTTTCCAATCTAAAAGCTTCTGGTGAGATTGATGAGCAGGACTTTATGGACCGAGCCGAATTATTGAGTTCGCTGGGCCATACTGTTCTAATCTCAAAATTCCAGGAATACTATAAATTGGTGGAATACTTCAATAATTACACCAAGGCAAGGCTTGGTTTGACCATGGGTATCAACAATTTGATAGATGTTTTTGATGAAAAATACTATCGTCACTTAAGTGGTGGCATTTTAGAAGCCTTTGGAAAATTATTCTTTAAAGACTTAAAAGTATACCTATATCCAATGAAGGATCCTGACACAGGTCAGATTATGACCAGTAATAACGTGAAGGTGCATCCAAGAATGAAAGAGCTATACAAATTCTTTAAGTATAATGGCAAGGTTATGGACATCATTGATTATGATCCTGACATTATGCATATTTTCTCCAGGGAAGTATTGAAACGGATTACCAACGGCGAAGATGGATGGGAAGAAATGCTGCCTGAGGGTATTGCAGAGATGATTAAAAAGAAACAACTCTTCCAAAGGAAAGAGCTTGCCGAGAAAGAAAAGGCTTAAAGCTTAGAACGGCTCCCAAATAAGGAGCCGTTTTTTATTAATTGAGTAGCTGTGCAGCATGGTCCTTAGTCTTGACCTTTTCAATTACACGTTCTATAATGCCTTCTTCATCGATCACAAAAGTGGTACGATGTAGTCCGTCATATTCCTTGCCCATAAACTTCTTCGGTCCCCAAACCCCAAAGGTTTCGATGACTGTGTGGTCTTCATCGGCAAGTAAAGGAAATGGAAAATCATACTTATTTTTAAAATTGGCCTGTTTTTTCTGGGAATCTTCGCTTACACCAACAAGTTCGTATCCTTGTTCTTGTAACTCATCATAGTTATCCCTCAGGTTGCATGCTTCTGCTGTACATCCAGGGGTGTTCGCCCTAGGATAAAAGAAAACCACGAGCTTTTTACCTTGGTAATCTGTTAAATTAATTGTGTTGCCATCTTGGTCCTTTGATGAAAATTCAGGTACTTTATCCCCTACCTTGAGCATATTCATAATAGCTTCTTTGATTTAATATTGTTTAACTAAATTTAAATAAAATTAAACAAAAATGACGAAAAAGGATAAAGTAAATTTTATAATTACCACTTTGGACGAACTTTATCCCACAATACCTATTCCTCTAGACCATAAAGACCCTTACACGCTGCTTATTGCGGTCTTATTATCCGCTCAAAGCACAGATGTTCGCGTAAACCAGATTACTCCCTTGCTTTTCGCAAGAGCGGACAACCCCTATGACATGGTAAAACTTACGGTTGATGAAATTCGTGAGATTATCAAACCTGTTGGACTGTCTCCCATGAAATCCAAAGGGATTCATGGACTTTCCCAGATTCTCATTGATAAGTATGATGGAGAAGTTCCTCAGGATATAGAACTATTGGAAGAACTACCAGCAGTGGGACACAAAACAGCAAGTGTTGTGGTTTCCCAAGCCTTTGGAATTCCTGCTTTCCCAGTTGACACCCATATTCATCGATTGATATATCGCTGGGGACTCAGTAATGGAAAAAATGTGGTACAAACTGAAAAAGACTGCAAGCGATTGTTTCCCAAGGAATTATGGAATAGTTTACATCTTCAAATAATCTGGTATGGCCGGGAATATTCTCCAGCTAGGGGTTGGGACCTGGAAAAAGACATTATCACTAAAACTCTAGGTAGAAAAACAGTGATTTTCGAGTATTATAAGAACAAAAAAGACCGCAATTAGCGGTCTTTTTTGTGTACGTGCTACGTTTTTTAGTTTAAGATTACTTCAAACTTGTGTTTTTTGCAATCTACCACTTGTAGTGACTTCGAATAGTTCAGCAAAAAGTCGATTGTTTCCTTTCGAGCCTTTACTGTTCTGGTAAGTCTTTGTTCTTCAGAGTAAATATTTTCCATATTTCAGCATTAATGTTACACTTAGATAACGGCGCTGAATTGGAAATATTGCAGGGTTCGCTGTAATGCAGATTAATTCGTTAAAACGATATTATGTCTATCTACTATTTTTCTGAGATTTATCAATGCATATCTCATACGTCCCAGAGCTGTATTTATGCTCACTCCAGTATTTTCAGATATCTCCTTGAAGCTCATATCTTTATAGATACGCATTACCAAAACCTCTTTTTGATCATCTGGTAATTCTTCAATAAGTAAGGTTAAATCCCTATCGATTTGGTCTTTGATGATTCTTTTCTCAGCATTCAACTTGTCGTCCTTAATTACAGAGAAAATATTGAAGTCATCACTTCCTTCGAACTTGGGCATTCTTTTATTCTTTCTAAAATGGTCAATTATCAAGTTGTGCGCAATTCGCATTACCCAAGGAAGAAATTTACCTTCTTCGCTATAGGAACCTCTTTTAAGGGTTTTAATTACTTTGATAAAGGTGTCTTGGAAGATGTCTTCAGCAACATCTCTATCCAACACTTTAGAATAAATAAAGCTGGAAATTCTTTGGTTGTAACGATTAATGAGAGTTTCGAGAGCCTTTTCGTCTCCTGCTATGTAGTTCTTTACTAATATCGAGTCGTCAATCTGTAGTTCCATACAAATTACTTTTTTGGTTAAAACTAGGGGCCACCTTACCAGGTAAGTTGGCATTGTTAATTAGTTAATTTTAAAAAAAGTAATTATCGCTGTATAGGCCTATCAGGTTTTTAATTACAACTCAAAGATATGTAAATCAGATACCCAGATGAAAACTTATGTTGTGATTTGGGCATTTTTAGATGTTAACTAATACAATATACGTATTAAGTGGTGTGTATTGTATCTTTACGCCCCTAATTTTAACAAATGGCCTCCATCCAAAACGTAGATTCCAAGAAAAATATTATCATAAAAGGTGCCAAACTCCACAATCTAAAAAATTTGGATGTAGTCATTCCCAGAAACCAACAGGTGGTCATAACAGGCCTTTCGGGTTCGGGGAAGTCTAGTTTGGCTTTTGATACCTTATATGCGGAAGGTCAGAGAAGGTATGTGGAAAGCCTATCTTCCTATGCTAGGCAGTTTTTAGGGAAACTGGACAAACCTAAGGTAGATTATATTAAAGGTATAGCACCTGCCATTGCCATAGAGCAAAAAGTAAATTCAACAAACCCAAGGTCTACTGTAGGCACCACCACAGAAGTTTATGACTATTTGAAACTGCTATATGCCCGAATTGGTAAAACCATATCCCCCATTTCAGGAAAAGAAGTCAAAAAACAAACGGTCTCTGATGTTGTTGATTATGTAAAATCCTTTCCTGAAGGAACCAAGTTGTTACTTCTTGCGTCAATTTTTATCAAAGAGGATAGAGACCCCTATAAATCCCTACAGCTTTTTTCAAAACAAGGTTATGCAAGAATTAAGTATAATGGCGAGGTTTTAAGAATCGACCAGGTTCCTAAGGACATCGGTCGAGATTTTGACTTGGTTGTTGACCGAATTGTTGTCAAGAATGATGAAGATTTTTACAATCGCTTGGGCAATGCAGTGGATAACGCTTTTTTTGAAGGCAAGGGAAATTGTGCCATTGAGAATTTATCAGATAATCATGTGGCCAGCTTCAGCAACCAATTTGAATTGGATGGAATGAAGTTTTTGGAACCCAATGTCCATCTTTTCAGTTTCAATAATCCGTATGGGGCATGTCCTAGGTGTGAGGGCTATGGGGATGTAATTGGTATCGATGAAGATTTGGTTATTCCGAATACTTCGCTATCCATTTATGAAAGCGCCGTCTTTCCTTGGAGAGGAGAAAGTATGAGTTGGTATAAGGAACAGTTGGTCAATTCCGCTTACAAATTCGATTTCCCAATTCATAAACCTTGGTACCAGCTCACGAACGAACAAAAACAGTTGGTTTGGGACGGAAATGACCATTTTATAGGAATACACAAGTTCTTTGCCCAGTTAGAGGAGAAAAGTTATAAAATACAGAATCGGGTGATGCTGTCCCGTTACAGGGGAAAGACGAAATGTCCTATTTGCAATGGAAAACGTCTTAGAAAAGAGGCCAACTATGTAAAGGTTGATGGTAAGTCCATTACCGATCTTGTAGAATTGCCTATCAAAAAACTAATTCCTTTTTTCGAAAACCTTCAGTTGTCAGACCATGATTCTAAAATTGCCCAACGTCTTTTAAAAGAAATCAATACCCGCTTGGACTTTCTGTCCAAGGTAGGGTTGAGCTATCTAACCTTGAATCGAAAATCCAATTCTTTGTCCGGCGGGGAAAGTCAACGTATTAATCTTGCCACTTCACTAGGGAGTAGTTTGGTTGGTTCCATGTACATTTTGGATGAACCTAGTATCGGTCTACATCCCAAAGACACGGAAAACCTTATCGAAGTATTAAAATCACTTCGCGATTTAGGAAATACGGTAATTGTTGTGGAGCATGATGAGGACATCATGAAAGCTGCGGATAAAATCATCGATATCGGCCCTGAAGCCGGTACAAATGGCGGGAAGTTGGTCGCAGAAGGGAGTTTCACAGAAATATTGATGGCGGAAACCTTGACCGCCCAATATCTCAATGGAAGTCTGGAAATTAAAGTTCCCGAGGAACGCAGAACTTCCAAAAGCTATATTCAAATTATAGGTGCCCGAGAAAATAACCTTAAAAATATAGATGTAACCTTTCCCTTAGACATGTTAACTGTAATAACCGGCGTCTCTGGAAGTGGTAAAAGCACCCTGGTCAAGCGTATTTTATATCCTTCCTTATTAAAGGAGATTGGTGGTTATGGAGAAAAAGCAGGACAGTTCACCAAAATCGATGGGAAATATGCGCATATCAAGAACGTAGAATTTGTTGACCAGAATCCTATAGGGCGGTCCTCTCGGTCAAATCCCGTTACCTATATAAAAGCCTATGATGATATCCGTGCACTTTTTGCCTCCCAGAAATTGAGCAAGCTACGAGGGTATCAAGCCAAGCATTTTTCCTTTAACGTGGATGGAGGTCGCTGTGAGAAGTGTAAAGGAGAAGGGGTAATCACAGTAGAAATGCAATTTATGGCCGATGTACATCTGGTGTGTGACGTTTGTAATGGGAAACGCTTTAAGAAGGAAATACTGGAGGTTCAGTTTGAAGGTAAAAATATCGATGACCTATTAAATATGACCATTGATAATGCAATAGAACATTTTAGAATTCACAAACAACAAAAAATTGTAAACAAACTTCAGCCCCTGCAAGATGTAGGTTTGGGCTATGTAACCTTGGGACAGTCCTCTTCAACACTTTCAGGTGGTGAGGCGCAACGCATAAAGTTAGCCTCTTTTCTTATTAAAGGAGAAACCAAGGAAAAAACCCTTTTTATTTTTGATGAACCCACTACGGGATTGCATTTTCACGACATCAACAAACTGCTCAAATCCTTTAATGAGTTGATTGCCAAAGGACATTCGATTGTGGTTATAGAACATAATATTGACCTTATTAAATGTGCCGATTACATTATTGACCTCGGTCCCGAAGGTGGTGAAAACGGAGGTCATCTGGTTGCAGAAGGCACACCGGAGGAAGTAATTCAAAGTAAAGAATCGCACACAGCGAAATATCTAATGGAAAAAATCTAGGTCTTACACTGTATAAAGCAATTTACTCGGCACCTTTTCAGGTAGCCAAATTCTAACCGTAATGCATTGACTTTCTTTTCATAAGAAATTGTTGCATTGGGCACTTTTGGCACTTTCCGAAAAAATTTACGTCAATCTAAAAACACCAATCGTCAATTCACATGGTGTTTCCACAAATATTAATTGACAGTTCTTAAGTCGAAATCAAATATTTGTGCATAAAAGCAATTTTCAACAACCCCATTTTGGTGTTTCTAATGTTGAATTGCCGCGCAAAACGAATATAATTTGGCATCAACTTTACGTTCAAGTATTTCTTTTTGTCTAAACACCTTTGTCAATAAAGGTGCTACTGTTTTTTCCAATAAAACAAATAACCCAGGAAATTTTCACCAAGGAATTTTCCCAATGCTTTTACTGTGTCTTTTTGCTGCTGCAGGGGGTTTTTTATTGGTATCGACAAATGACAATCAAAACCAAAAGTTTTTCAGTGATTCATTCTCCGTTCAACCCAATAACAGTACTTCTGGATTGTTCGTTCCGAACATATCCCTCATAAAAACCGGAACCCCCATTAACCTAGCAGGCGACCCCGGATGTGATCAAATTCGTTTTGATTATTATGTAACCAACGAAAGTGATGCGGGAGAAATATTTGAAAATGTTGAGGTTACAGATATCGATTTAGGTGGTTTGGTAACCGGAGGGTTTTCAGGCGATGACAATGACAACAAAGTGCTTGATCCAGGTGAGACATGGGCATTTTCCCAAACCTATAACATTACACAGCAAGATTTGGTTAACGGTCAATTCGGAGAAATGCCGGCCAGTGTCGTAGCCGATGTTCAAGGTCTACCCAACCCAGTCAATGATATTTCCCATCCAACCGATAACACATCGGATGGTCCAACGATTGTTGACCTTACCGCTTGCCAAACTGCTGATATCGCACTTAGAAAGACTGGTACACCCTACGATTTAGGTGGGGATTTATGTCCAGAAAGTATTCGATACGTGTTTGAGGTAAGAAATACTGGCGCATTTGACTTACATGATGTAGCGCTAACTGATCCATTGATTTCTATGGGTCCTATTCCCGGACCCACTCCATTAAGCGATATAGGGAATGATGGAATACTATCTCCTGGAGAAACTTGGGTGTACAATGTCCTTTACGCAGTTGTACCCGAAGCTGTAGTTGGAGGCAATGTTCATAATCAAGCCTCCGTAAAAGCAGTACATCTAGAATCTGGCAATGAGGTTAGTGATGATTCCCATGATGCTGATTTCACCATGGATGGCCCTACCACTACCCCAATGGATGAAACGTGTGATGCAGAGCAAGCCACCATTGGGCTAATCAAAACCCATAGTTTTGTGGATTTGGACAACGATAGTTGTTTTGAAACTATCCGTTATGAATTTACCGCTACCAATACGGGTGATGTCGCTCTTGACAATTTAGTACTACACGACCCACTTTTCGAAAATACATTGGACCCAATACCAAGTACCGATATTGGAAACGATGGCGAACTATCTCTAGGTGAAACTTGGACTTTTGAAGCATTTTACGCAATTACACTGGAGGACATTGACAATGGTTTTGAAATAGTAAACCAAGCTACTATTCAGGCACAACCCGTAGGTGAAAATTTTATTATTCTGGATGATTCAGATGATAACTCACTTGATGAAAATGATGCTACGGTAACCGATTTACTATCGGAGACCATATGCGTTTTGGGATTAGGCCTGGTAAAGAAAGGTGAACCTATTGACTTGGATGAGGATGGCTGTAACGAAACCATACAATACACCTTCACTGTAAAAAACACAGGGACGGTTAACTTGGAACAAATTGTTCTCAACGACCCTTTGCTTGGAGGGGATGTTATGGGACCAACAGAAAACAGTGATATCAACAACGATGGGATTCTTTCCGGTCAAGAAGAATGGACCTATGTGGCTTACTATCCCATAATCCAAGGAGACATTGATACTGGTTCGGTGACCAATCAGGCTACGGTGACCTCATTGGAAGAAAATACGAACAACATAATTTTGGATGATTCGGACGACGATAGTTTTTTTGAAAATGATGAGACCGTTGTGACCCTCGGAGTGGCTTGTGTAGCATCTGCTGACATTGGACTGATAAAAACAGCAGCAGAACTTTTGGACCTACAAGAAGATGATAATTGTCCTGAAACCATACCCTATACCTTTACTGTATCCAATACGGGTAGCATTATTTTAAAAGAGGTTCAACTCACGGATGAATTACTAGGTGGAATTATAACTGGGCTGGACACAACCACCGATGAAAATGAAGATGGTTTACTTTTTCCCAATGAAACTTGGACTTACGAAGCACTATATCCCATCAGTTCACAGGATATTCTTGATGGCGAAGTGGTAAATCAAGCTGAAGTAAGCGCTAATGAACAGATTAGTGATAATATAGTTTCTGACCAATCTGATGACAACAGTTTTGCAGAAAACGAATTTACAATTACTCCCACAGATGGAGCCTGCGCGGCTGGACCCGCAATCGGATTAATTAAGGAAGGTTTCTTGTTGGATTTTAACAACGACGACTGCTTTGAAACCATTAGATATGTATTTACTGTGGCCAATATTGGCACAACAGATTTGGAACAGGTCGTCATCGAAGACATCCCTTTGCTTGGAGATGTAACTCTGGAAGAACCTCTATCTGGAGAAGATGAAAATGAGGATGGCATCCTATCGGTTGGGGAAGATTGGGAATTTGAGGTTTTGCGCCCAATTTCTCAAGCCGACATCGATTCTGGGCAAGTGGATAATCAGGCTTCCGTGTCCTCTTTGGAATTCGGAACCAACAATCAAATCTCCGACTTATCGGATGATGCTAGTTTCACCGAAAATAATCCAACACAAATCTTTACCGATGGAACATGCCCCGCTGGTCCAGGGATTGGATTGATAAAAGAGGGTGTTTTGACCGACCTTGATAATGATAACTGCCCAGAAGCCATACAATATACTTTTACTGTAACCAATTTTGGTACAACCGATTTAGTCGAAGTTTCGGTTTTTGACCCTTTAATTTCTGGTAATCAGGCTATCAGTGGGCCTTTACCGGGTGAGGATGAGGCAGATGATAATGTACTTTCCATTGGAGAAACTTGGAGATATGAGGCTTTATATATACTTACTCCAATGGATATTGATAGCGGTCAGGTAGAAAATCAAGCAACCTTGACCGCCCTTGAAGAAGGCACTGACTTTGAAGTTTCCGATGCATCGCATGATACCAGTTTAGTCCTTGAAGGTAATACCACAACCTCTACGATTGGTGCTTGCGACTTTGGGCCAGGAATAAGCCTCATAAAAGTTGGTGAACTTCTGGATTTAAGTGGCAATAATTGTCCAGATACCGTACGATATACTTTTATTGTTAAAAATATCGGGACTACAGACCTGACCCAAATAGAACTTGTCGATACCGCTTTATTTGAAAATCAAACCATAGAAGGTCCCCTTCCAGGTACTGATGATAATGATGATGCGATTCTTTCCGTTGGAGAGGATTGGGTCTTTGTGGCTTTATATCCCATTTTACAAGAAGATATTGATCTTGGACAGATTGAAAACCAAGCAACAGTGACCGCTGTTGACTCCAACAGTAACAATGAGGTTTCCGATTTATCCGATTTTGAAAGCGAATTTCAAGACAGACCTACAATTACAATAATTCAGGATGATTGTTTAACGCCTACCACTCCTATAATACCCAGTCCAGATGGGGATTTTGAAATTTACAACGGTTTAACACCGAATGGGGATGGGCTCAATGATTATTTTACTATTAAGGGTATTGAAAATTATCCGGAAAATAACTTAAAGGTGTTCAACAGATGGGGTGTCTTGGTGTATGAAGCAAATCAATATGGAATAGATAACAATTTATTCGGTGGAATCTCCTTCGGAAGGGCTACCATAGCTACTGGGAAGGAACTCCCAAGTGGTACATATTATTATGTACTAAGCTTTTTTGAAGAAAATCCAGGACAGACCGATTACAATGGCTATCTCTACATTAATCGAGATTAACATCGCCCAAATAGAATCATGAATAACCTAATACCCTCAGTAATGAGGAAAATCAATATCTATTTTTTTATTACAGTTGCTTTTGTTCTTATTCCCTTGGGAACCCATGGGCAACAGGATGCACAGTACACCCAATATATGTACAACACCCAAATTGTGAATCCCGCATATGCTGGTTCCAGGGAAACGTTAAGCTTAGGGTTGTTGGGCAGAACGCAATGGGTGGGTTTCGAGGGAGCTCCGCAGACGTTTACTTTCACTGCCAATGCTCCAGTTGGTATTTATAACAGTATGGGACTGGGCTTGTCCATTGTTCATGATCAAATAGGACCAGCTATTGAATCCAATATAAATGTGGATATTTCATATACTGTTGATGTTTCCAGAACAGGCAGGCTTTCCTTTGGCTTCAAAGGAGGTTTGGATATTTTGGATGTGGACTTCGAAAGATTAAATCTGGCGGACCCTAATGACCCTAATTTTCAAATTACGGTAGACCAAAAGTTACAACCACAAGTTGGCACCGGGATTTATTTTACCAATGATAGGTTTTACGCTGGGGTGTCCGTTCCAAACTTTTTAAACACCAAACACTTTGATGAGGATTCGCTTCAAGATACTGATGTATCCAGTGTAGCCATAGAGCGGCTACATTACTTCTTAATTATGGGTCATGTTTTTGATTTAAATAGATCCATAAAGTTCAAACCTGCAATACTATTAAAAACAGTCAGTGGTTCTCCTCTTCAACTGGATGTATCTGCCAATTTTATGTTCAATGAGAAATTCGTGCTTGGTACCTCCTATAGATGGGATGCCTCCATTAGCGCCATGATGGGCTTTCAAGTTTCAAGGGCATTTTTTGCGGGGGTTGCTTATGATTATCAATCCACAAAACTGGAGGCATATAGTAATGGGTCTTATGAGGTTTTCCTACGCTTCGATATTTTCGATAGGTCGGACAGAATTTTGATACCCAGATTCTTTTAAATACAATGAAAAACCAAATTCCTCATATCAATAGATATACAACATGCATCCTACTGCTAGTCTGTTTTTGTGTGAATGGTCAAAGAGCTAAACTCAAAAAGGCTGATGAAGAATTTGACCAGTATGCTTATATCGATGCCAGAAAAATCTATCTGAAAGTTGCTGAATCAGGATATGAATCTGCTCAATTGTATAAAAAATTAGGAGATACCTATTATTTCAATAGTCAATATGAGGAGGCCATTGAATGGTATCGAAAGCTGGTAGAAAAATACCCAAATGCGTTGGAGGCTGAATATTACTATCGAACCGCGCAGACCCTTAAAAGTATTGGCCAATATCATGAATCAAAAAAAATGATGGGTAGATATGCCGCAATGACGGCAAATTCCAATGTTGCAAAAAACTTTATGGATAGTTATCCCTATTTGGATAGTCTTGTTGACTTTCAATCCACAAAATTTGTTGTAGAGAACATAACCAATACCAAAGGTTCAGATTTTGGTCCCTTTGTTTACGATGACAAAATTATCTATGCCTCTTCTTCAGGGAATACAAAAGGAGATAAAATTCATGATTGGAATGGTATGCCATATTTGGATTTATATGAAGCAGAAATTGATGAAAACTATCAATTATCCAAACCACAATCCCTTAAAGGTGATATTAATTCTCCCTATCATGAATCTTCAGCCGTAATAACAAAAGATGGGAACACAATTTACTTTACCAGAAACAACTATATCAACGGGAAGAAAAAAAGTAATAAGGATAGATTGGTCACTCTTAAAATCTACAAGGCCCAACGGAATGGTGAGGGATACTGGACAAACGTAGAGGAATTGCCCTTTAATAATGATTACCATTCCGCAGCGCATCCTTCTTTGAATGATGATGAAACCCGTTTGTATTTTTCGTCCGATATGAAAGGAACTTATGGCGAGTCGGATATTTGGTATGTGGAGATTGGTGCAAAAGGGAACTACTCCAAACCCATCAATTTGGGTCCGGAAATCAATACTGAGGCGAGAGAGACATTCCCATACATTAGCGAAACGGACAATCTCTATTTTTCAAGTGATGGGCATTTGGGATTGGGAGGTTTGGACATTTTTGCCTTTTCATTAGCACCAAATGGACCATTTCAAAAGGTTACTAACCTAAAAAAGCCTTTAAATTCCAATAAAGACGACTTTGGTTTTATTTTGGATGAAGAAAAGCAAATTGGATATCTCTCTTCCAATCGAGGTGGCGACGCTGGGAGTATTTCCGATGATATTTACCGAGTATGGGAAAAATGTGGATTAATACATATCAATGGTTTGGTCACAGATGCCGAAACCGGAAATCCGCTAGAAGCGTCTGTAGTGACCCTTCTAGACCAAAATAACAAGGAAATAGCAAGAATAGATGGCGATGGCTTTTTTGCTTTTAAGGACTCTTTGGACTGTTCTAAACAATATGCGGTCCGTGCAGAAACCCCAAATGGCAAATATATACCCGTAGAGAAAAGCATTCGTACCCCTCGCGGTTCACATACACTGGAAGTTAATCTTGAACTTACAATGGCTGATTGCCCAACAGATAATTTAGGGTGTAAGCTAAACTTGCAACCCATTTACTTTGATTATGGAAAATATACAATCCGAAAAGATGCGGAAGTAGAATTGGCCAAAATATTGGAGGCCATGAAAACATATCCAGAGCTTAAAATCCATATTGAGTCGCACACCGATTCAAGGTCCAGTTCTGAATTCAACCAAAGACTCTCTTCGAGAAGAGCTTGGTATACCGTGGAATGGTTGGTGAAAAATGGTATTTCAAGAGATAGACTCTCGTCCAAGGGATATGGAGAATCCCAATTATTGAACCATTGTGAAAATGGGGTAAAATGCTCTGAAGAGGAACATCAATTAAACCGTAGGTCGGTATTTCTTATCAAAGAATAAAATTTAAACTTCTCATTTTCAACAAAATACAAAGTATAGGCTTTTTTTGGCACGCTGTTTGGTATTTACCTATCAGAATGTAAATAATTGCATTCCATAATTTAAAACAGTAGAATATGAAAAAGTTAGTACTCATTTTAGCAGCAGTTTTGTTTGGGACTTCTAGTTCCTTAGCAGCAACAAAAGTGGACAACTCTTTTACTGCAACCACTTTTGGATACGGTAATTCATTCATCTTCGTGGAAAACGGGATAACTTTTTCAGTATACCCGGACGGGGAGTTTGATTTCTTTATCAATAATCAGGTGAATGTTGGTGTTGGTGCCCGCTTCGGTAATGTTGGCGTAACCTTCAACTCTGGGTTCAACTATAATCCTTTTGTACAGTATGACGATTATGGTGCTGTAATTCAGGTTGAGAATATCCCGATTTTCTATGATAATTGGGGACGCGTTAGCCAAATTGGAAATGTAGATGTTTGGTATAGAAATGGACTGGTAAGACGTGTTGGAGGACTTAATGTTTTCTATAACGGCGGAGTGTTTAGCCACTATACTGGGTTTATCAATATCTATAACAGACACTATGTGTATAGACCGTTCCATAGGTTCTTTGTTAGACCTGCCATAGGTTTCTGTAATGTATGGAGAACACCTTACAGAAGGTACTACAGTCCGTTGAGATATACCTATTTCAGGCCTTATAGAAATAATTATAGAAGAGCCTATACCAGGATTGGAAGAGTGCATAGAAATGATAGAAGTGTTAGAAGAGCGAACATATATAGGAATGATAGAAGAGTTTCTGTTCGAAACAACAACTTTAGAAGAAATGATGTTGGTAGATCTAGTAGATCTGCAGAAAGGTCGATATCAAGGTCAAATGGAAATAGGGTTTCTAATGTAAATCGTGATAGAGCGGTAAGAAGATCAGACGATACGAGAAGAAGCAATGTGAATCGCTCAGAAAATGTTGTACGAAGATCAAATGATGGTAGAAGAAATACTATTAATCGTTCGGAAAGTGTTGCACGAAGAAACAACAACGCTGGAAGGACTGTAAATAGAAGTACAAATAGAAGTGGAAACAATGTTAGTAGAACGGTTACCAAACGTGAAGTTGCTAGAACATCGAATTCTAGGACGGTAAATAAACGTCAAGTAACCACTACTCCAAGAAGCAAAAGTGTGACACGTAGTACTACAAGAACATTTAAAAAACCAAATAGTACACAAAGGAGCACGGTGAGTCGAAGCAACTCTGGTAACAGAACCGTAAAAAGAAGTTCTTCTACCACAGTTAAGAGAAGCTCAGGGAATTCCACTTCTAGAAGAAGTAACAGTAATTTGAAATCTAGATCGCGAAGTTCTAGAACGAGATAAAAGTAGTTTTTAGGTTGGTTAGTTGTTTACCCCGTGGTTGGATTTATCCGCCGCGGGGTTTTTCTTTATATCATTCCCTTTTGCGCAACCATTTGGAAAGTATTCCAGAAATGTCCTCTGAAATTTCAAAGCGATACAGAATGCCCAAATACATGATGACTACAAAAGCTGATTTCAACAGGATGTTCACAATTGGATGAAAACCAAAGTTGAACACACTGAAGAGTACTCCCAAGAGAACCAAAGTGGCGAACACTTTAAAAGTTGATTTTGTAAGTGGTAGCATACCGAACTTCAACTTCACAAATATCAATTTGGTCAGATTGAACAACAAGATTGATATGAAACTTGCCAAAGCAGCTCCATCAATTCCATAAATGGGGATGAGAACCAAATTAAGTACAATGGTAAAAACTGCCAATCCAACGCCAAACAGCAAAATGATTTTATAGTACTTCGAATTGTACAAAATAGAATTATTATTCCCCAAAAGCGAATCAAATACTTTGGCCATTCCTATCAAGAAAACGATATAAAAACCATCGCGGTAGTTTTCCGGTAACAGCAGGTATAAATCTTCCAAGTTAAGAACAATCAACAAAAAAAGAATCCCAGAAGCAATGAACAGGGTAAGGGACGTCTTCTTATAGAGGGTTTCCAAGCCAAAGGAATCCCCCTTGTTCAATAATTCAGCGGTCAATGGATAGGTAATTTGATGCATAGCCCTGGATGGCACAATTACCACCGTAGCTATGTAAACGGCAACCCCATAATAGGCTACATTTTCAATTTCAACAAACTGATTGATCATCACTTTGTCTATCTCCAATAGTACCAGCGACGCAGACCCCCCAAGGATTATCAAGAAAGAGTAGGACAATACCTCCGTGGTGTTCTTTGGGAATTCAAAGCTTAATTTAGGAAAGTGGATTCGGTAGGCATAAACCTTTAAAATAGCGGTTCTAAGCAGGTATAAGCCTACTAAAAGTTTAAAAAAAGCTTCTAACGAAAAGACTTCAAAGTAGAGCAATAGCAAAAGTACCGTCACTCCTACCCTTCCAAATACCTCTTTCATGAAGTTCCCAAAAACCGACTTGAGATGCACTTTGCACCAGGCGTAGAAAACTTCGAAGTATGCCATGGACAATCCAATAAAAAAAACATACCATAAATAATCTTTGACCATAGGATTTACTTGGGAAACCAAATTTCCAAGGGCATCGTTGAACAAGAAAATTACTATACCTACAACTAGAATTCCAAGTAAAGGAGTGAGTAACATTAATGTAAGAAACCCATTCCTTTCAGGCCCTAGATATTGAGTATGGAATTTTACCATCGTATTGTGCACGCCAAAAGCCATCAAAGGCATAAGAATAGCCCCAGAGGCTAGAATAAACGTAACTAACCCATAGTATGCATCGGGAAGAATTTTGGTGTACAAAAAAATGGTGTTTACAGCACCAAATAGAAAACCCAGATATGTGGTAAAAATATTTTTTAAGGATTGTTTTAGGACGATTCCCATCGAATGAAATTAGCCAAAGATTCCGTCAGTACTTTTCTATGATACTTCTCAATATTCTTAGGAGTAATCTCCAATTGGTTCTTTTGATAGCGTTCGAACCAATCCAAAAGTACAGTTTTAATTCCTTCTACATCTGCATGCCCAAAAACTTCTCCAGATTGGGTCGAATGAATCATTTGACCAGCTTCCCAACTTTTGGGTCCAATACCTAGGATAGGCCTTCTGGCATTGAAATACTCAAAAAGCTTTCCGGGAATAATGCCTCGGGTTTCTTCCGAATCTATTTCCAAAAGAAGCAAAACCTGAGTCTGCTGCTGTAGTTTCAATACTTTTTCGTGCGATACATAGCCTATGTGGCTCACATAATCAACTAATCCATTACTCACAAGGGAATCCATTACTACCTCTCCCACTACCCCAACCAATTGAATCTGTACCGCTTTCGTAAATTCGTTATTCGTATCAACTATTTCTTTTAAAGCCTTCCACAAACTTGCAGGGTTTCGGCCTGTAAGCAAAGAGCCCATATGCGAAATAGTAAATTTTTTGTCCAATGCTTGAGTCAGTGGAATATTGTCAAAACCATTCGTTATGGTTTGTATGGGGGTATTTGATATTTCTTCGAACTCCGCTTTTGTAGTATTACTGGTTACAATGAGTTTATCCGCATTGTCCAAGACGGTCTTCTCCAAATGCTTATGCTTTTTTTGGGATGAAGGCTTAAGACGTAGCTTTTTGTGATATCCAATGGTGGTCCAAGGATCCCTAAAATCAGCAATCCATTGAATCTGGTGCTTTCGTTTTAAGCCAAGTCCAATAAGATGCAAACTATGTGGAGGTCCCGTAGTGATTACCGTTTCAATCTTGTTTTCCTCAATAATCTTACCTAGAAAGTTTATGGAAGGTTTTACCCAAAACTTACGTGCATCGGGAATAAAAAAATTACCCCTTATCCATAGCAAAAGCTTGGACAACAAAGAAATGTTCTCCTCGGGAATCATTCCTGAACTTATGCTTTTTGTTTTTTTCTTTGAGAGTATAGATGCCCAGGCATAAGGTTCCTTTATAGGTTGTTTTATTACTTGAGTTCCATTTGGGACTTCATTTTCCAGATGGGTATCCGTTATTGGGTAGTTGGGGTTTTGGGGAGCATAAACTATGGGCTCTATGCCAAAGTCCGGTAAGTATTTTACAAATTTAAGCCAACGTTGAACCCCTGGTCCACCGGCAGGAGGCCAATAATATGTTATGACCAAAATCTTTTGCATCAGGCTTTGTTTTTTTTCTTTTTACTTCCAGAAAATAAAGAAAATCCGAGTCCTCCTAAAATGATTACCGCCATGGCGATGCAACTTGCCAAACTTATTTGACTTCCCATTTGAATTACTTCTGGTTCAAATTCAAAGACAATATCATGCCGACCTTCAGGAATTCGTAAGCCACGTAAAGCATAGTTTACTCTAAAGTGTTCTTCTGGATTCCCATCAATCGTCACGTTCCAACCTTTGGGATAATGCATTTCTGAAAAAACGGCGAACCCATCACTATTATTTTCAGAACGATATTTAATAAGATTTGGTCGGTAATCCACCAATTCAATCTTCGCCAGCGAATCTACTTCATAATTATGCTTGGTTAGTTGCGGATACATTTGGGTATTGACTACAGCCTCCTTTTTTGATGTAAAGGAACTTAGCGCCTGAATTTCTTCATTAGAGGAACCTACTGGAATTATTCGCTCTATAAACCAAGCATTGCCATTCATATTGTCATTTATGGCGGGGATGCTGTTACCTTCCTCATCCTGCTGAATTACATACTTTACGTTCAGCATATCCAGTACTTCGGTGTTGTTTTGGTACAAATGATATTCAAACAAATCTTGAAGACGTTTAGGCTTCGCCGCATGATAGCCTCCAATGGATTTGTGGAAATATGAAGTTCTTGCACCATTGATACCCTCTTGTGGGTCAAATACACGATAGATAGCCTTGTCCTGTTGAATGGCATTATCAATTTGACTGGCCTGAAAAGGTGAATTGACCTGACGCTGCCGTACAAAATCATCTTCATTCACGTAACGGGTGGCCACCCCAACTAAATCGAATAAAATCAAAACTCCTAAAGCAATCGTTGCTATGGTTTTATTGATTTTTTCCTTGATCAATAACCAAATGACAAAAGCGGCCAAGGCAACGTAGATGAGAGAGCGGATGGTATCGTTAATATACACGGCTTCTCTGTCTCGCTTTATCATCGTGACCAATTCCTCCCAAAATTGCTGCCTATAAAACTCATCTCTAACCCCATCAAAATCAAAGAAGCCCATTAGTACAAAAATGAAGACCACAAGACCCAAAATGATACTACCGCTCCATTTGAGCGCCTTTAGCATATCCTTTCGTGGAATCTTAGCTTTGAAAATTTCTCGCAATCCTAGAATTCCAAGAACGGGCAGACATAGTTCCAAAACAACTTGTATGGAAGAAACTGCTCTAAACTTGTTGTACAAAGGAAAGTAGTCAATCATAAAATTGGTCAACTCCGGAAAGTTCTTCCCCCACGATAGAACTAAAGAAAGTAAAGCCCCAAAAGCCAACCACCACTTACGTTTTCCTTTAACTAAAAACAAACCTAATACAAATAGGAATAGAACAATAGCCCCAACATATGCTGGTGCTGCCACAATAGGCTGGTCTCCCCAATACAATGGAAGGTTTTGGGAAAATTCTATAGCCCTGTTGGGTGGAACTCCCTGATTAATAAGATATTCGTATGCCTTTGAACCGGTTCCCAGATTTTCATTTCCTGAACCACCAAAAAGTCTAGGCGCAAATAAATTTAAAGATTCCGAAATACCATAACTATACTGGGTAATATATTCCCTATCTAATCCATTGGATGCCTCTTTGGGTGAGCCGTCCGGATTGATGGTCAGTTCGGATTTACCTCTGGTACTCCAATCCGCATACTCCTTGGTTGCCAAAAGACCTGTTGCATTTGTGGTAATGGAAAGGGCCACCGCCAAAATCAGTAAACCAACTGATAGAAAATAATGCTTTAATTGCTTTTTCTTGATTGCATACACCAAATAGACCAACCCAAGTATTAATACCAACAACATAAAATAATAGGTCATTTGGTAGTGATTGGCACTTATTTCTAGCGCCATAGCCAATGCAGTCAATATAAAACCCAGCAGGTATTTTTTTCGAAAGACCAGTAATATCCCTCCCAAAACCATCGGAACATAGCCTAAGGCATGGGCCTTGGCATTATGTCCTACCCCAAGAATTATGATAAGATACGTAGAGAAGCCAAAGGCCAAGGCTCCCAAGACTGCCAATCTGAACTCCACCTTGAGGCATAACATTAATATATAAAAACCAACAAAATAGAGAAAAAGATAATCCGCCGGACGAGGTAAAAAACGGATAAGCCTATCCAATTTCTTTATATAATCATGCGGATAGTTGGCCCCTAATTGATATGTAGGCATTCCTCCAAAAGCACTGTTGGTCCAATAGGATTCAACACCGGTCAACTCCTTGTAATCATTTCTTTCTTTGGCCATACCCTTGTACTGGGCAATATCCGATTGGAAAATAGCCTTTCCCTGTAAAACCGGGTAGAAATAGATTAAAGCAACTAAAATGAAAAAAACTAAGGCACCAAGATGGGGAATAGCATATTTTGGGGATAGCTTCATGAATTGACTTTGAGAAAACAAATATTAGTCAATTTCTTCAAAATCTATATATTCTCCAACTTTTTTTGAGGGGTTCGATTTTCTCGAAGGTCTCGTAAATACCGAGGTTTCTCCTTCTCTGCTTGTATTTTCTCCTTGGTAATCCTGCTGGTTAAATTGGCCTCCAAATCGTTCTTGTGTCTTTTTCATGGCATACCCAAACAATTTAGGCGCCAACCACCTCGCGAGCAATTTCACCGCATAGTATACTAATATGAGAAGTAAAATCGTTTGTATTAAAACCATATGACTGAACTATTGCATCAAAATTACCTTGTAAGTCTATCCAAAAGCAATAAAGTATCTTAAAATACTATTAAAAAGTTATATGGACACCACTCATTTACGCATTGCGCTCTCTTTTTTACTCTTTCTTCCCTGTTTGGCCATTGGTCAATATACCGAGGTTATCAATTCAAATAGACCCGGTAGGGCAGCGAGTGCCTATTCTGTTGGTACCGGTGTTGTACAGGCAGAAATCGGAATCCTGTATGAACAACAAGACGACGCCTCCTTAAATTCGGATTCCAATATTTTTGGTACTGACTTTGCCATACGCTATGGTGTTTTATTTGAACAACTGGAGATTATCTACGAAGGTTCCTTCATCAATCAAAACCTAACTTTCATTGAAACAGGATTAGAGGATACCCGAACTGATTTTTCCAGAAATCGCGCAGGTATTAAGTATTTGATATTTGACCCTTTCAAAGACCCAGAAAAAAATAAACCAAACCTCTATAGTTGGAGGGCCAACAATGTTTTTCAATGGAAAAATTTGATTCCGGCAGTATCCATTTATGCTGGTGCGACCTTCAATTTAGGTGAAAACCCGTTCTTCGTGGACGTGCCCACTGTCTCACCCCGTGTGGCCGTCGCAACACAAAGCCGCCTTTCTCCAAGGTTTGTACTTATTTCAAACGTTGCCTACGATCGTATTGGAACGGATTTTTCGCAATGGAGCTATGCCGTTTCATTGACCCATGCTTTCCGAAATCCCAAATGGAGCGTATTTTTCGAACATCAAGGGTTTGTGGCCGGCGTACAAAACGATATGCTCTTACGGACCGGGGTTGCCCATTTGTTTAACAAAAACTTTCAAGCCGATTTTCATCTTGGCTCCAATTTTAAAAACGACCCCTCACGTGTATTCGCCGTTCTAGGATTTTCTTACCGTCTGGATTTTCATAAGGATAAATTAGTCCCCATCGCGGACCAAAAACCGTCCAAAGAGAACAAAATCCGAAAGCAAAACTTCAAGAAGAACCGAAGAAAGAAAAAGAAAAAAGACGATTTCTAAGGATTTGTTGTCTTCATAGCTATCCTGACTATAATTATTCCTATTATTGGGATTAGAAAATTCAGTTTATGGTCACTATAAAAAAGGTAGAAAGCAAGGCGGATATGAAACGCTTTGTAAAATTTCCTTTTTCACTGTATAAAAACTCTTCGTATTGGGTACCCCCTATCATCAAGGATGAGATGGAGTCCTTTGACCGAGATAAAAACCCGGCATTTAAAAGTGCTGAGGCAACTTTTTTCCTTGCTTTTAAAGAAAACAAACTCGTAGGAAGGGTCGCGGCCATCATAAATTGGTTGGAAGTTAAGGAGCAAAAACTTCCAAAGATGCGATTTGGTTGGTTTGATTTTGTAGATGATTTAGAAGTCTCCAAAGCGCTGTTGGACAAGGTGGCCAGTATCGGCAAAGAAAATGGTCTAGAATATATGGAAGGACCCGTGGGTTTTTCCAATTTGGATAAAGTAGGCGTACTTATAGACGGTTTTGACCATATCGGGACCATGATTACATGGTATAACCATCCCTATTACCAAAAGCATTTTGAACATCACGGTTTGGTAAAGGAAAAGGAATACTTGGAAAATAAGTTTTTATTTGCCAATGCCGACCCCAAGATTTTCGCCAAGGCCAATTTGCTCATCAAGAAACGCTATGGGTTAAAGGAAATGAATTTCACAAAAAGTGCGGAAATCATGCCTTGGGTGGACAAAATGTTTGACTTGTTCAATGAAACCTATTCAAAACTGTCTTCTTTCGTAAAGATTACCGATGTTCAAAAGGAGTATTTCAAAAAAAAGTATATCAGTTTTATTAATCCTGAATACATAAAATTTGTTGTAGATTCTGATGATAATCTAGTGGCCTTTGCCATAGTAATGCCTTCCTTTTCCAAAGCTTTGCAAAAAGCCAATGGTAAGTTATTTCCTTTCGGGATATTCCATTTGCTAAAGGCTAAAAAACACAGTAAGGACGTTATCTTTTATTTAATCGGCATTCATCCTGAGTATCAGAATAAAGGGGTAACCGCCATTATCTTCAACGAATATTATAAGGTTTTCCAGGAGCGGGGCATTGTGAATTGTATCCGAACCCCTGAATTAGAGGATAATATTGCCATCCGACAAATGTGGAAGAGTTTTAACCCCTCAACCCACAAACGCAGAAGGACCTATCGCAAGGATTTGTAATTCCTATTTTTAAGGAGATGATTTACAAATAGTTGTGCATCCTGAATTAAAATCCCATTTCGAAGAGATTCTTGCTACCTCAGTTTTGCATAGCAAAGCGGTAAGTGGAGGGGACATTGCACATGCTTTTCTAATTGAAACAGCCACTAACCGTTTTTTTATAAAAACCTCTTCCAAACCTTGGGCTAAACAACTTTTTGTTTCTGAATCTAGAGGCCTGAAACAACTGGGGGCAACCCAAACGATTAAAGTACCTAAAGTTTATGCTGAGGGTATATTTAACCAAACCGGTTACTTGATACTCGGATTTATAGAAAGTAAAACCCCAGATTCCAATGATTTTGAAGCATTGGGCCGCAAATTGGCTGAATTACATCTTGTCGCTCAACCTACGGAATTTGGTGCCCCCTTTGACAATTATATCGGGCATTTACCTCAAAGTAATACCATAGAAAAAAGTTGGTCCAGCTTTTACGTGGCGCAGCGACTTAATCCACAAATCCAGATGGCTGCGGAAAAAGGTATGTTAAGAATAGAAGACCTCCCATCAAATGAACATCTAGAAGAAGTTTGCGATTGCCTCATGGGAGAGGTCAAACCTTCTCGTCTGCATGGGGATTTATGGGGCGGGAATTTTTTGATTGCCTCTGATGGAACCCCAGTACTAATCGACCCCAGTACGTATATTGGACATTCAGAGGTTGATTTGGCAATGAGCCGTTTATTTGGTGGTTTTGGTCCCTCTTTTTACGCAGCCTATGATGCACTCATCCCGGCACACCCCAAACAACAGGACTTAATGCAGATTTACCAATTGTATTACCTTTTGGTCCACCTGAATTTATTCGGAAGTTCTTATAGAAACTCCGTGGTAGCCATTATCAACAAATACTTCCGTTAGAAGAAAAGAGGGCTATTCGCCCATAGCTGCCGCTACAGCCGCAGAAAGTCTTTTGTACGTGCCATTTTGCAATCGCTCACGAATTGCAGAAAAGGCATCTAAGGTTTCTACGATATCCTGCATGGTATGTGTTGCTGTAGGAATCATACGCAGTAATATCAATCCCTTAGGGATAACTGGATATACCACAATCGAACAGAAAATACCATAATTCTCGCGCAAATCCTTTACCAAAGCCATAGCCTCTGGGATACTACCATTTAAATATACTGGAGTAACGCAACTAGAGGTAGTACCGATATCAAAACCGCGTTCTTTCAATCCGTTTTGCAGCGCATTCACATTCTCCCAAAGTTTAGCTTTGAGTTCCGGCATGGTACGTAGCATATCCAAGCGCTTCAATGCACCCTTAACGTAAATCATGGGCAATGACTTCGCAAACATTTGCGAACGCAGGTTATATTTTAAATAATCAATGATTTCCTTATCGGCAGCCAAAAAAGCTCCTATTCCCGCCATGGATTTGGCGAAAGTGGCAAAATAAACATCAATATCATCTTGGACTCCTTGCTCCTCACCTGCCCCGGCACCTGTTTTACCTAAGGTTCCGAAACCGTGGGCATCATCTACCAATAATCTAAACTTGAACTTTTCCTTGAGGGCAACAATTTGTTTTAGTATTCCTTGCTCTCCACGCATACCAAAAACCCCTTCAGAAATCACTAAAATACCTCCTCCAGTCTCTTGGGCCAATTTAGTGGCACGTTCCAAGTTTTTCTCTAAGCTTTCTACATCGTTATGCTTGAAAGTAAAGCGTTTTCCAACATGAAGACGCACACCATCAATAATACAGGCATGACAGTCGACATCATATACAATAATGTCATCTTTAGCAACCAAAGCGTCAATAGCGGACATAATTCCTTGATAGCCAAAGTTTAGTAAATAAGAGGCTTCTTTGTTGACAAAAGCGGCCAATTCCTGCTCCAATTGCTCATGATAGTCCGTATGACCACTCATCATACGAGCGCCCATGGGATAAGCAGAGCCATGCTCATACGCTGCATCGCCGTCCACTTTTTTCACTTCGGGAAGATTAGCCAACCCCAAATAGTCATTTACACTCCAGGTAATAACTTCTTTCCCATGAAACTTCATTCTATTGGAAATAGGGCCTTCCAATTTTGGAAAAACAAAATAACCTTCTGCTTGTGAAGCCCACTTTCCCAATGGACCTTTATTCTCGATAATTCTGTCAAATAAATCTCTCATCTACCGCATAGTTGTTTCAAGTGCAAAAATATATATTTTTAGTTTGCCCACATAATTGAAATTATCCCATAAAAAAACGACAATGTTTACCATTGCCGTTCAATGTCTTACGAATGTTGGAGCTATTTTACGTATTCAATCTTTTCCGGAGCATCTACATTCTTATGGTCGAAAAATCCTTGGTTTTCCATCCATTCGTCACTGTATACCTTGCTCATGTAACGCGACCCGTGATCAGGGAAAATTACGACTACCTTACTGTCTTCCGTGAATTCACCCTCCATATTTAATTGGTATAGTGCTTGAACAGCGGCTCCCGTAGTATAACCACCAAAAATCCCTTCAGTTTTAGCCACTTTTCTAGCCATGTGTGCACTTTCCGCATCGGAAACTTTTACATATCTATCAATAGCATTGAAATCAGTAGCAGCTGGAATTAAATTTTTTCCAAGACCTTCAATCCTATAGGGATAAATCTCATTTCGGTCAAACTCTCCGGTTTCATGATATTTCTGCAGGATAGACCCGTAAGCGTCCACACCCAAAACTCGTATTTCCGGATTTTGCTCTTTCAAAAACCTAGCAATACCTGAAATTGTTCCACCAGTTCCACTACATGCTACCAAATGGGTAATATTTCCATTAGTCTGCTCCCATATTTCCGGACCAGTAGTTGTATAATGTGCCTCAATATTCAATTCATTGAAATATTGATTGATATAAATCGAGTTATCAATCTCACTATGCAAACGTTTGGCCACTTCGTAATAGGAACGGGGGTCATCAGCGCTTACATGAGCTGGACAAACATATACCTTTGCTCCCATAGAGCGCAGCATATCAATTTTATCTGGTGATGATTTTGAGCTTACCGCCAAAATACAATCATATCCTTTCACGATGCTCACCATAGCCAAACTAAACCCTGTATTTCCAGAAGTGGTTTCGATAATGGTACATCCTGGTTTAAGGATGCCTTTACGCTCTGCTTCTTCAATAATGTAAGAGGCTATTCTGTCCTTTGCGGAATGTCCCGGGTTGAATGCTTCGAGCTTCGCATAGAAATTACCGGTAAGCGGTTCTGCGATTTGGTTAAGTTGAACTAAGGGGGTACTTCCAATTAAATCAAGGATAGTGCTATAGGCATTTATCTGTTTCTTCATATTGGCTTAGATAAGGGATGACTGTTGATTCCTCAAAAATCATCGGTGCAAAAATAGTATTTTTTATTTTACAAGACTTTTCCTTCCAAATCAAGTATAAATGCATATTCCTTCGCGGTTTCCTTTAAAGATTCAAAGCGACCCGAAGCACCTCCATGACCGGCATCCATATTGGTGTCCAAGAACAAGAGGTTATTATCCGTTTTCATTTCCCGTAGCTTAGCCACCCATTTGGCGGGCTCCCAATATTGTACTTGAGAATCGTGCAGTCCCGTTGAAACATACATATTGGGATAAGCTTTTGCCTCTACGTTATCATATGGAGAATAGGACTTCATATATTCATAGTACTCCTTTTCGTTAGGATTTCCCCATTCATCATATTCCCCAGTCGTTAAAGGGATGGTATCATCCAACATGGTGGTAACTACATCTACAAAGGGTACTGCGGCAATAACCCCATTGTATAGCTCTGGTGCCATATTGACCACTGCCCCCATCAATAAACCGCCAGCAGAACCTCCACTAGCATACAAACGTTCTGCGCTGGTATAGTTTTCAGAAATCAAAAATTTGGAACAATCAATAAAGTCGGTAAATGTATTTTTCTTTCTAAGTAGCTTGCCATCCTCATACCATGGCCTACCTAAATACTCGCCACCGCGGACGTGGGCAATAGCATACACAAAACCTCTGTCCAACAAACTCAATCTGATGGAAGAAAAATAAGGGTCAATAGTGTTTCCATACGAACCATAAGCGTATTGTAGTAGTGGACTTGTACCGTCCAAAGGGGTGTTTTTATGGTAAACCATGGAAATTGGAACTTTTACCCCATCCCGAGCAGTAGCCCAAACGCGTTTGGTTTCGTAATTCGCCTTATCAAATTTGCCTCCAAGTACCTCAAGTTCCTTTAAAATGGTTTTACCCTTTGTGGCCATATCAAAATCGATAATAGCGTATGGCGCACCCATTTCGTTGTAAAAATAACGAAGGGTTTGAGTATCAAAATCCAAATTCACAGATGTCCCGGCTACATAAGTTTCACTGTCAAATGGCAGATAATAGGAAGTTGTATTATCCCATTTAGTGATTTTTAACTCGTTTAAGCCGTTTTTGCGTTCAGATAGCACGTAGTAATCCTTAAAGATATCCACATCCTCCAAAAGCACGTCTTCCCTATGGGGAATAAATTCCTCCCAACTTTCCGAATCTGTTTTGTCCAATGAAGTTTGCATCAACTTAAAATTTGTTGCTCCATCTTTATTGGTTAAAACATAAAAACGGTCCTTGTAGTGGGATATGGAGTATTCTAACCCTCTTTTTCGAGGTGAAAATACCTTGAAGTTGCCATTGGGATTGTTGGCTTCAAGAATTTGATATTCTGAAGTCAGTGTACTTACCGAACCAATTATTATAAATTTCCGTGATTTGGATTTATACACAAAAGTGCTGTACGTATCATCAGTTTCATGGAAAACTAGCTCATCCTTGTCTGATGAAGTGCCCAATACATGCTTATAGATTTTATCTGAGCGAAGCGTTACTGGGTCTTTTTTGGTGTAAAACAAGGTTCTGTTATCATCTGCCCAAACAGAACTTCCAGTGGTATTTTCTATGCTATCGGGATAGATTTCCCCAGTTTTCAAGTTTTTTACTTGAATTGTATATTGTCTTCTCGATACGGTATCCACCGCGAATGCCGCCAATTCATTATTAGGGGCAATTGAGATACCTCTTAGATTAAAGAACTCGTGACCTTCTGCCAGGATATTGCAATCAAACAGCACTTCTTCTGGATTGTCCAAGCTTTCCTCACTTCGAGCATAGATGGGATACTCCTTGCCTGTTTCATACCTTGTGGAGTACCAATATCCATTCAACTTATACGGAACGGAGGAATCGTCTTCCTTTATTCTAGATTTCATTTCTAGAAATAGCGAATCCTGTAAGGCCTTGGTATGGGCCGTCATATTGTGATAATAGGAATTTTCAGCGTTTAGGTGGTCCAATACCTCCTGATTTTCCCTATCATTCATCCAATAGTAATCGTCAATCCGAATATCCCCATGTTTTTCCAGCGATTTGGGAACTTTTTTGGCCACAGGAGGCTTAATTTGCATAGAAGTATCGTTTTTGCAAGAGCAGACAAAAATAAGACAGAAAATTAAAAATAAGACAGGTGGTTGGTAATGATTCATAGGATTTTATTTGGACCAATTTACTACTTTTGACACAGAAAAAACTTAAACAAAAAGGATGTTTGGAGATCTAATGGGCATGATGGGAAAACTTAAGGAAACCCAGAAAAAAGTAGAGGCCACAAAAGAAAGATTGAACACGGTAATGGTGGATGAAAAATCTTCAGATGGACTCTTGCATGTTACCCTTACCGCCAATCGTGAAATTAAGACTATTACTATTGATGAATCACTTTTACAAGATAAGGAACAGTTGGAGGACTACCTTGTTCTTACCCTAAACAAGGCCATTGAGAAAGCCACTCAAGTAAACGAAGCTGAATTAGGAGCTGTTGCTAAAGAGGGCATGCCCAATATTCCTGGAATGGACTCTTTTTTCAAATAGACCATTAGTTCAATTCTTTTAAAGCTTTCAAGAGAAACGTATGCATTTCATCTGTATAATCTAGATGGGTCACCATTCTAAGTTTTCCCTGTCCCATCCCGATTATTGCGATTTGTTTCTCTTGCAACTTGGCCAAAAAATCCTTTTCTGAAATTCGGTCTTCATCCAATTCAAAAATGATAATATTGGTCTCAATGGGTTCAACCTTTTTTGTGAACGATAGCTCTTGCAGGACCTCACCTATTTCCTGAGCTTTTTGGTGGTCCTCTTTCAAGCGCTCCAAGTGATTATCCAAAGCATAAATCCCTGCTGCAGCCAAAAACCCAGATTGCCGCATTCCGCCACCTAATACTTTTCGGATTCGAAGCGCTTTGTCAATCAGGGCCTTATCCCCTGCTAAAACTGAGCCCACAGGGCATCCTAAGCCTTTACTCAAACAAACACTAATTGAATCGAAAAGAGCGCCATATTTTTTTGGGTCCTCACCTTTCTTCACCAATGCGTTCCACAGGCGAGCTCCATCCAAATGATATTTTAATCCATTAGTATCACAAACAGATTTGATTTTTTCCAATTCGGCAAAATTCCAACAAGCTCCCCCGCCCTTATTGGTCGTATTTTCTATACATACCAAACTAGTAAGTGGGCTATGATAGAAATCTGGAGGGTTAATCGCTTTTTCGACTTGCTCTGTAGTCATCATACCTCGGTGACCATCCACCAATTTGCAGGAGACACCACTATTAAAGCTTACTCCACCACCTTCGTAATTATACACATGCGCATACTTGTCACAAATAAGCTGGTCTCCCGGATGCGTGTGAAGTTTGATCGCTGTTTGGTTGGTCATGGTACCACTTGGAAAATATAGAGCCGATTCCATTCCGAAGAAATCAGCTACCTTTTCCTCCAAAGCGTTTACAGAAGGGTCATTTTTGAAAACATCGTCCCCAACTTGGGCCTCCATCATGGCTTTTAACATACCCGAAGTAGGTTTGGTAACCGTGTCGCTAATTAGGTTTATTTGCATACGATCATTGTATCCACAGCCTTCTAGAATTAACTACAAAGGCTAGAAAAAAGTAGGAATTATTAGTTTGAAAATTAAATAGTACAAAATGGCTCCAACCAAAATTCCTATCCCAAAAGCCCACCGATTTTTCTTCTTTTTTTCATTCATAGTTTCGTCTTCCAATTTTTTAGATTACCAATCCGTAGCCATACAATCCATGCCAATAGGAGAACCATCCGGAATTTTGGGAGCCGGAATTACTTTAAAAGCAGTAGGAGCTTTAAGAAAAGCATCTATCCGTCGTACCATTTCTTCCGATGCGGTATTTTTATTTCCAGACAATAAATCCTTTTTTATATCCTTTAGATGATTAAAGGCCAGACCGTTCACTTGGGGATGTACTTTAGTATGTGCCGCAAGGTTCATAACATGATATAGCACCCTGAAATTTATGGTTTGTTGAACCTCTGAAATATAAGTGTCTTTATGACTTTTTTCAATGGTTTTTTCAGTCGTGGCTTTAAGTACGTCTGACAATCCCAGCTGACTTCCATCCAAACTTTTTTGTTGAATCAAACGAGAAGCCCTTTCTGGGTGCAACAATAGTCCCAATGTCATATCTGATGCTGTTTCTGCTGCGGACAAGGCGTCAAAAGAAACACCTGTTCTTCCTTTAAAGGATTCCCGTGACCTTCCATAGCCAATGGCACGCGGTGGAAACAGTTCTAATTTATTCTTTGGAATCGCTACAACTGAGGCATCCAAAGTAGTCAAGATAGCCTCTAAAGCACTCCGTTGATTACTTGCGTTAATGGGATAAACCGTTCGTTGTCCATCACCTTTAACCGTGTAGTTGTAATCCAGTCCCCCTACTAACTTGGATACTGCCTCAGTCTGATATCTGTGGAAGAAATAGAGGGGTGCGAATACATCCTCCAAGGTTGAATTGGCCTCTCCCATACGAATATTATCCATAGAAAAATTGGAAATGGCCAGCTTCCGTATTTGTAATACTTTTTCCAATTCCTGAAAGGCAGTTGCCCCATTATCCCAAAGATGACCATAAGCATGGGCGCCTCCCATAGGTCTAGCATCCTGGTCAGAGATATATCGAAGTCCATCATCTTGGGCTTTTTTCAAAATGGCATTCAAGCCTTCTTTCTCAGTAACTCCTGATTGAAAATCGGCATAGGAATAAGCTACGGTAACCTTGTCCCACTCCCCGATTCCTGTATCATAAGCATTTGAGAAATCGATGGTGTTTCCTTTTAATTCGAATTGTGGGTGGGGATAATCCATTACCGAAGCTCTATTATTGGTGCTTGCAGCAAAGTTGTGCGCAAAACCAAGGGTATGCCCAATTTCATGGGCAGATAATTGTCTGATTCGCGCCAATGCCAGTTCCAACATGGGTTGGTAATTATCATCCCGTTCCACAAACGGTTTATTCATCAAAGCCTGGGCTATCAAAAAGTCTTGGCGAATACGTAAACTGCCCAAACTGACATGACCTTTGATGATTTCCCCGGTTCTTGGGTCTGTAACGCTACTTCCATAGCTCCAACCTCGCGTTGAACGGTGCACCCATTGAATCACATTGTAACGAACATCTAGAGGGTCCGCATCGTCCGGTAGCACTTTTAATTGAAAAGCATCCTTATATCCTATGGCCTCAAATGCTTGATTCCACCATTTACCGCCTTCCAACAGGGCAGACCGAACGGGTTCGGGAGTTCCATTATCCAAATAATAAACAATAGGTTCCACCGCCTCGCTCACTTCCGCATTCGGATTTTTCTTTTCTAAACGATGCCTTCTCACAAAACGCTTTACAATTGGCTCTTGAACGGGAGTTGCATAATCATAATACGTGAAAGGATACGAACCACAGCGAGGGTCAAAAACTCGTTTTTTGTATCCATCATCAGGTAATTCTATAAAAGAATGGTGTTGTGCTACGGTAACCAAGTTTGGATTTGGGGTTACAGAGCGAATCCAATCTCCCTGCGGTGTTCCCGTAAAGGTTAAGGTTACATCAAACTCGACGTTTTTTGGAAATGCCTTGGTCCTTTCAAAAGCGAAAGCACTTTTTGATTTATCCAAGCTATAAGACCCTTGTTTCCTGCTCTTCAAACGGCTGGACACTCCATGTGCGTCCCGCATTAAGAAATCAGTAATATCAATCAAATAGCGACCTTTGGATTCTTCTGCAATAGGAAAACCGAAAAGTACCGATTTGGCAAATGCTTGCTCCACTGATTTTTTCTCCAACGCATTTTTAGTAAGCGCTCGAAACTTCAGGTTGGGCTGTACCAGCAGTAACTTGTTCCCTGCCTTTTTGAAATACACCACCTGTTCATTCCCAAGTTGACCCCGGTCCAATCCAATATCATTGCTTCCCACCCCACTACTCAAGGAATAGACATACAAAAATTCTTGGTTGAGAGATTCAACTTCCAGATACATCTTATCCGATGAATCATCATAATAATAATTGAAAAATCCGTCGAATTCCTGGTAATCCTTCGTCTTTTCAAAGTTTTGGGAAAAAAGAAAACCGAAAGAGAATAGAAATAGTGGCAGGAGGTAGTTTTTCATAGTGTTCGATTATCCTCTAAAAATAACCAAAAACTAAAACTTTATTCAACAAAGTGCCTGGGCAAACCATAAAAGTATGATTCTCAATAATTCTTGATTTTATTTGGAAATTAATGGACATAAAGTTGTTTTTTTATGAATATCCCATTGGTTTTTCCTTAATTATCCATTAATTTTTCATTTCAAATGGAAACTAACCCAAAAAACTCACTTTTTTCCTCTTATCCTCAAAAACCTGAGCTCTTTGACGAGGTTTTTGCTGCAGATGGAAGCACCAAAGCTATTTATGAAAAACTCCTATGCTTATATGGCGAACATTCCATTCAGGATTATGTGAGTCTGAACAGCAAGGCGAAATCTTCATTTTTCAATCAAGGCATAACATTTCAGGTGTATGAGAAAGAAAAGACCCAAGAGAAGATTTTCCCCTTTGACCTATTCCCCAGAATTATTGACCCTGACGAATGGGACATCATCGAATCTGGCGCGATACAAAGGAGCAGGGCCCTGAATTTATTCCTTCAGGATATTTATCATGATAAGAAGATTATAAAGGACAAGATGGTTCCTCTGGAGTTACTTTCTTCTTCCGTGAATTATCTTCATCAAATGATGGATGTAAATCCTCCTGGAGGCATTTATAATCATATCTCCGGAACGGATATCATCAAACATTCAGATGGAAACTACTACGTTTTGGAGGATAATATTCGGTGTCCTTCTGGAGTGAGTTACGTAATCTGTAATCGAACTGCCTTGAAAAGAGCACTTTTTGGGGTTTTCAACCATTACAATGCCTACACCGTAACAGATTACGCTGAAAATCTACTTCAAATATTGGAAAGTGTGAAACCACATGGGGTGGACAATCCGAATTGTGTGGTGATAACACCTGGGATGTTCAACTCCGCCTATTACGAGCATTCATATTTAGCAAAAGCTATGGGTGTTGAGTTGGTTGAAGGAAGGGATTTGTTTGTGGAAAACAACTTCGTATACATGAAAACCATAAACGGTCCTGAAAAAGTAGATGTAATATACAGGCGTATCGATGATGCATTTTTAGACCCTTTGGAATTTAGACAGGATTCCACTCTGGGTGTACCCGGCCTGTTTTCAGCCTATCAAAAAGGAAATGTGTGTTTGGCCAATGCTCCAGGTACTGGTGTCGCGGACGATAAAGCGGTATATACTTACATGCCAGATATTATCAAATATTATCTGGATGAAGACCCTATTTTGAACAATGTACACACCTACCATTGCAGTAGACCCGATGAATTAAAGTATGTTCTGGAGAACGTGGATAAGCTGGTAGTTAAACCTGTGGATGAAGCCGGGGGATACGGAATTTCCATTGGAAACAAATTATCTAAAGCGGAAATAAAACAGGTACAGGAACAAATAAAGAAAGAACCCCGGAAATATGTGGCTCAACCCATATTATCACTTTCAGTACACCCTACCTATATAGATGAGAAAGAATCCTTTGAACAACGCCATATTGACCTCCGGACCTTTACACTGTTAGGCAAGGATTCAGAGTTTGTTCTAAGGGGAGGTCTTACCCGTGTTGCACTTCAGGAAGGAAATCTCATTGTCAATTCTTCACAAGGTGGAGGTTCAAAAGACACTTGGGTACTAAAAAAAGACGAATAATATGCTGGCCAGAGTAGCTAACAATCTGTTTTGGATGGGCCGATATATTGAAAGGTCCGAGCACATTGCTAGATATCTTAATGTCAACTATTTTTCTTCTCTTGATGCCCCAAATGAACTTTCGCAATCCAGACAATTTGTGCTTCGCTCCTTCTTATTTATGATAGGCGAACCCGAAAATGACCCGGAAACCATTTTGGATGAGGAAAAAGTACTGTTTAGCATTGGACTTGACCCGGATTCGTATTATTCCATAATCAATAATATAAAAGCAGCAAGGGAAAATGCCAATGGCGCTCGGGATTTAATATCAACCGAACTATATGAGGCCATCAATAAGTGCTATCATTTTGTACTGAACTATAGTCCAGAGCATTTTGTAAAAAAGGGGTTGTATGACTATACCATGAACGTCATGGAACGTACTGCCATACTTCGGGGTAAGATACGCGGAACCCTTTTGCATGACGAGGTATATTCCATTATAATGTTGGGTGTCAATATAGAAAGAGCCACCCAAATTATCCGAATTATAAATTCAAAATACCATGATGCCCTTTTGGCGCAAGGTAGCTATGGCGATAAAATGGGAAATAGTTTTGAGTGGTCAACCTTATTAAAATGTGCTGAGTCTTATGATATGATGCGTCGTTTTTACCGAAAAACTCCAAATATCATATGCACCTTGGAGTTTCTCGTCCTAAATGGCACTTGTCCCAGGTCCGTGATGAATAGCCTCAATCAAGTGAGCAAACATTTGCATGCATTGGACTTGGATAAAAACCCTAAAAAGAATTCCTCAGCATTTCTTGCAGGAAAACTTCGCTCCGAAATTGAATTCATGAATGTGGAGGATATTGAGCAAGATGTAAAATTGTTTATCCAACGTATTTTGGAGCAACTCTATAGCATCTCGAAAAGGATGGAAGAGGAATTTTTCAAGTATTGAAACTATTCATTTATTTTACGTCTTATTTTTTCAATGCCCACGGAATTCAACATAACGTATAGCACCCAAAATGAATATGACTCTTTGGTAAACGGAGCGTTCTGGCAATTTTTGATTATCCCCGAAGAAAATGATACCCAACAAGTAATTGACTGGAAATTGGAATCTAATCTTCCACTGAATCAAAATGAATCCGTTAACGGGTTGGGTTTCAAATCGATTCATGCACAAACCGAGTCAAAGTTTACGGAGGCTGATTTCAAGGCATCTTTTCGGGTACAGAAAAAATCAATTAACCCTTTCGATTTTATACCCAATCAAAATTGGCAAATCGATATGGCGGAGATGCTAACTTTATCTTTCAGAACAACCCATGATATATTCCTCCGTAAGACGAAATTCACCAATCTGCCCACTGATTTTACAACTATTTTCCCTTTTGATACAAAAAAAAATGTTTTTGACAACCTTATGGCTCTGAACCATTGGGTATTTATCCATCTCTTCTTTAAAGTAGGTGTAACGCATGTTGACACACCCTTGAAAGAAATTATTGAAAAACGACATGGAGTCTGCCAAGATTTTACCCATCTTTTTTTGGCCATTGCAAGAATAAACCACATTCCTGCTCGATATGTTTCCGGATATTTACATCAAGGACACGGCTATTTTGGGGATTCCCAAATGCACGCATGGGCGGAGGCTTATGTACCAAAAGCAGGTTGGGTCGGTTTTGATCCTACCAACGATATATTGGTTGGGGACGATCACATTAAAATCTGCCATGGATTGGATTATTCCGACTGCTCCCCGCTTAAAGGGGTTGTCTATTCCTCTGGAAGTAACAAAACTTCACATTCCATAGAAGTTAGGGCGTCCCAACAATAATTCTTTTGTTTGAAGAACGTATTTTAGCACAAATTTTCAGGAATGGTAACTACAGATCAACATAAGGATCTTATTGAACGCCTTGGCGCGTTAAGGAGGTATCTTTGACATTGATGCCAAGCTTATCGAAATAGAAAACGAGGAAGAGAAAACTTTAGCTCCCGGTTTCTGGGACAATCCACAACAAGCCCAAATTCAGATGCAATCCTTAAAATCCAAAAAGAAATGGATTGAGGATTTCAATGCCGCCAAAACATTGATTGGGGATTTGGAAGTACTCATTGAATTCCAACAAGCTGGTGAAGTGGAAGAAACGGAGTTACAACAGCATTTGGAAAAAACCATGGACGCTGTACAGAATCTGGAATTCAAAAACATGCTTTCAGATGAAGGAGACGAGCTCACAGCTGTGCTTCAAATCACGGCGGGTGCAGGAGGAACGGAAAGTTGTGATTGGGCTTCCATGTTGATGCGTATGTACATGATGTGGGGCGAAAAAAATGGGTACAAAATCAAAGAGTTGAATTACCAAGAAGGTGATGTGGCTGGTATTAAGACCGTCACCTTGGAAATTGAAGGGGAATTCGCCTTTGGCTGGTTAAAAGGTGAAAATGGGGTTCATCGATTGGTGCGGATATCGCCTTTTGATAGCAATGCCAAAAGACATACTTCCTTTGCATCGGTCTATGTGTATCCGTTGGTAGATGATAGCATTGAAATTGACATTAATCCATCCGATATTGAAATCACCACCGCGCGCTCAAGTGGTGCCGGTGGGCAGAATGTGAATAAAGTGGAAACCAAGGTTCAATTGGTCCATAAACCCACGGGCATTCAAATTTCTTGTTCTGATTCTAGGTCCCAGCACGATAACAGAGCTACGGCTTTACGAATGCTCAAGTCCCAGTTGTATGAAATTGAGCTAAGAAAACGACAGGAAGCACGTCAAGAAATCGAGGCATCCAAAATGAAGATTGAATGGGGGTCGCAAATCCGAAATTATGTGATGCATCCCTATAAGTTGGTAAAAGATGTGCGAACCACCGAGGAAACTGGAAATGTTGATGCTGTAATGGATGGCGATATAAATTCCTTTTTAAAGGCATACCTCATGATGATGGGGCAAAAAGAAGACTAGCGTCCGATGTCCGATGTCTGATGTCTGATGTCTGATGTCTGATGTCTGATGTCTGATGTCTGATGTCTGATGTCTGATGTCTGATGTCTGATGTCTGATGTCTGATGTCTGATGTCTGATGTCTGATGTCTGATTAAAAAAATATTTCATGTGAACTGTAACGACAAAGAAAATGATTAAGATTTATCACAATCCAAGATGTAGAAAATCCAGGGAGGGTTTGGCTTTCTTAGAAGATAATAATGCAGATTTTGAGGAAATCCGTTACTTGGAAAATCCACTAAGCAAAGCGGAATTGGCTGATATTATAAAGACGTTGGGCATTGCCCCTATCGAGCTTGTTCGAAAATCCGAATCCATTTGGAAGGAGAATTACAAAGGAAAAACAATGTCCGATGACCAGATTGTTGAAGCCATGGTGAAGTTCCCAAAACTAATAGAACGCCCCATTGTTGTGCATGGAAATCAGGCAGTTGTTGCAAGACCTGCGGAAAAAATTATGGAAATACTCTAAGCTCCCTTGATAATAACGTATTTTTATAATCCAATTGGGAATGATTTTTGCGTATCCTCTAGACAGGACAGACTGAAAAACTTGAAAAATGAAAAAAGCTCAACTTCTTACTACAATTTTCCTATTGATAGCGTTGGTAGGCATCCAAACGGTAAGTGCACAATTCGGCAACCGATTCGGTAGACAACGTAGCACGGTTCCGCAATCTCAAACGCCTCCGCCAGAGCCTGAACCTATTACTGCAGAAGGGGTTGTCAATGAGCAAATGCCTTCCATCATAGAGACTCTTGAACTGAACGCCTTTGAAGAAGCCGTTGTTAGAACGACCTTGACCAAGTATGTTCAGAAAAAATTAGAACTGCAAATTCTACAATTGGAGCCACAAAAAATGAAGGAGGAGTATGAAAAATTAGGCAAGCTACAAAATGAAGAAATGAAAGCGGGTTTACCACCAGACAAATACGAAGCGTATTTAGAGCTTGAAAAAAATAGATTTAAGCCAACGAAAAAAAAGAAAAAGAAAAAGAAAAAAAACAAAGAGTAGTTTATGCAAAAACTGTTCTTGGGTCTTACCTTTCTGGTTAGCTTATTCCTAACGGCGCAAAGACCCCAAAACCTTCCTCAAATAAGAATTTCAGGTACTGTTATTGATAAGGATACTGGGCAACCTTTAGAATATGCCACCTTGGTATTACAAAGCGTACGCAACCCAGAAATAGTAAATGGAGGGATTACGGATGCATCCGGGAAGTTTGAAGTCGAAACACAAGCAGGTAGATATAATATCTCTGTTGAGTACATCTCCTACGTTACTTACAAACTCGAAAATCAGTTGTTGCGTTCAGATACTGACTTGGGCCAAATAGCTTTGGGCATAGATGTGGCCGAATTGGATGAAGTAGAAGTAATTGCAGAACGCACTACGGTTGAGCTCCGTCTGGATAAGAAAATTTATAATGTTGGCAAAGATTTGACCGTCCGCGGTGGCACCGTAAGTGATGTATTGGACAATGTTCCCTCTGTTTCTGTCGATGTAGAGGGAAATGTGCAACTTAGGGGGAATGATGATGTGCGAATTCTAATAAATGGAAAACCTTCCGCTATCACAGGACTCAACAGTACCGATGCGCTTCGTCAGTTACCTGCGGAATCCATTGAAAAAGTGGAGGTGATTACTTCTCCATCTGCGCGTTACGATGCAGAAGGTTCGGGTGGAATTATCAATATTATTCTTAGAAGAAGTAAACTACAGGGATTAAATGGCGCACTTACAGGAAATTTAGGATACCCGTTGTCTGCTGGAATCAATGGCAATCTGAACTTTAGAACCGGAGACTTCAATTTTTTTACCAATACCGGATACAACTATCGTGAAAGACCCGGAAACTCCTTAAATGATACGGATTTCTTTGATCAAGACGGGAATTTTACAAACTCGTTGCGAGAGGAACGCGATTTTGATAGGATTAGGAAGGGCTTAAATGCCAACTTCGGAGTGGAGTGGTACGTAGGAAAGAATACATCCATTACAAATTCCATCTTTATACGGGATAGGAATAATTCCAGCGAAACCACAAACAACTTTAGCCAGGTAAATGCTGTTGGGGAGGCATCAAGTGGTTTCAGATTTGACCCTGAAACCGAAGATGACAATACATTTCAATATGCGTTCAATTTTGACACCCAGTTCAACGGGAATTCCCAACATACCCTAAGCTTTGCGTTTCAGTATGAGACCAGTGACGAAGTTGAAGAATCCTTGATTGTCCAAAACGGATTTGATAGCGAAAGTGTTCGAACAGCAGAAGACCAGCAACGCCTGTTCTTTCAGATGGATTACGTGGTTCCTTTAGGAAAAAATGGGCAGTTCGAATTGGGATATCGGGGTGACTTCAATCAATTAGACACGGACTATGATGTCATTTTTATTAATCCAACCTTAGATGAATTGGGAATTACTGACCCCAGCAATTTATTGGATTTTGAACAACGCATCAACGCGTTTTATACGCAATACGGAAATAAATTCGGGAAGTTCTCCTTTTTAGGTGGACTTCGGTATGAAGCAACCAATCAGGTGGTAAATCAATTGGAGACCAACGACTTTAATGATAATGATTTCAATGGTCTCTTTCCTACACTTAACTTGAACTATGAATTAAAAGAGGGTGAAAGCTTTCAATTTGGATATAATCGCAGAATCCGAAGACCACGTTCTTTTTTCTTGAATCCATTTCCCTCTAGATCTAGCCCAACAAATCTCTTTCAGGGCAACCCAAATTTAGCTCCCTCCTTCTCCAATCAAGTTGATTTAGGTTATTTAAAGCGCTTTAAAAAGCTTACTATCAATGGTTCAATATACTATCAAAGAGCAACGGATGTTATCACCTTTATTACCGAAGACACGGGGGAGACTACCTTATTTGACGGGGAGCAAGTGAGTATTCTTCGACGAACGCCGGTTAATTTGGCAGAGAATGAACGCTACGGGTTTGAAGTTACCACGAATTACCGCCCTACTCGGAAATGGAACCTCAACGGAAATATCAATCTTTTTAATTTAATTACCAGAGGAGATTTTAACGGTCAAAATTTTGATGCGGAAAACCTAAGTTGGTTTATTCGATTGAACAATAAAATCACCCTTCCCAAAAGTATTGACTGGCAAACCCGTATTTTTTATAGAGGACCCACCGAAAATGCCCAAACCAGAAATCAAGGTATATTTTCTATGGATTTGGCTTTTAGTAAGGATTTTTTCCAAGAAAAGGCTTCTTTAGCTTTTAATGTCAGCGATATTTTTAACAGCCGAAGAAGGGTAAGCGACACAAGGACTCCTTTTTTTAATTCGGACAGTGAATTCCAGTTTAGAGTAAGGAGTTATAATCTTTCTTTCACCTATCGATTCAACCAAAAGAAAAAAAGAGGCGGCGATAGAAATCGTGATTTTGACGGAGATGGTGAGGAATTTGGGGCATAAAAAACTATCTCATTGAATTTAGGGATTCTTTTAGATTCAAGTTCCAACCCATTGGATGCAATTTCAGTCACAGCTTCTGGTTTTTGCCAAATTCTTATACCTATTTTATCTCCCACCAATTCAGAATCAGGTTTCGTCAATTCGTAGAGGTCATTGGTAAATTCATCTAAATTCTACCACCATTCCTTGGGTAGTTTAGCTCCAATCTATTCTAAAAATCCAAGAAATCATGAAAGTTTTATTAAGACAGGGATTGCCCGTGGTTATGGCTATCCTATTATTTACGGGCTGCAGCAAAGATGATGGGCCCGCCAACAGCGTACCGACAATTAACGCTCAAATATTTGACGCTGCGGAGAACATAATTGATACGGCACCTATCGGAACCATAGTTGCAAGCGATAGTGACGGAGATGACATCAGTTTTACCTTGGACACCAACAGCGACAATCTTTTTGAAGTCAATAGCGAATCGGGAGTTCTTAGCCTTGCCGCCGGTAAGCAACTCAATTTTGCTGCTAAACCACAACACACTTTAAAAGTAAGTGTTAGTGACGGTATCAGCAGCAACACGGCCACAATTACGGTAAATGTTTTAGAGGTAACAATAGAAAATCTAGCTCCAATAATTTTGGAAGACGTTTCAGAAATAATTGTTTTTGAAAATATTACGGATGAGGATGTCATTGTATCCATCGTAGCAGAAGACCCCGAAGGAGAAAATCTGACTTTTGAAATAACTACCAACGATAATGATTTGTTTGTCATTAATAACGACGGGGATTTGGGACTGGCGGATATGGGGTCATTGGACTTTGAAACCGTTAAAACCCACAATATTGTCGTAACCGTAAGCGATGGGGTCAATCCAGTTGTAGTTCCAATTACCATTTCTGTTGGCGATGTGGCAGAGGCGCAAGCCAATGATATTTCAGCCTTTGTGACCACATGGCAAGTGGTGGATGCAAGCAAACCCATAGATATAGGTCTGAATAGCGATTACAATTACAATTTCACTATTAATTGGGGGGATGGTATCCTTGAAAAAATAACTCAGGAAGGAACACAAAATATTGAACATCAATACACCGATTCAGGTTCTTATACCATTTCCATCATTGGAGAATTTCCCTCTATTTTCATGACCGTTTCTTCTTCTCAGACCAATATCTCCAGAATTGATCAATGGGGCACCATCCAATGGCAAAGTATGAACGCCGCTTTCGATGGTTGTCAAAACTTAGAATATGGAGCAACAGACGTTCCAAATCTAATGCAGGTAACCGACTCTTCTCTTATGTTCAAAAATTGTACAGCGTTTAATGGCAACCTTGCTAATTGGGACACACAAAATCTAAGTAAGATGAGTTCTATGTTCGAAGATGCCTCCTCATTTGACCAGAACCTAGGTGCATGGGATATATCGAGTGTAACGGATATGAGCAATATGCTTGACGATTCAAACTTATCCAAGACAAATTATCAAGAAACCTTAATCGGTTGGGCCTTTTTAAATACGGATATTGGTGAAAGTCAAATACCAGAGAACGTTACTTTGGGCGCTCTGGGGCTTACTTACTGTAATGGCACCGAAGGAGAAAACGCCAAAAATGTCCTTATCAATGACTATGGGTGGACCATTACCGATGGCGGTGGCGACATTTGCTTTTAACGATAATTAATAGCCAAAAAAAACGCAAGAACAAAATTCTTGCGTTTTTCATTTCTGGAAGCTATTGGTCGTTATTATACAAGCAATAGTCCGAGAAAATATTATTCATTCCGTGCTGCTCTTTTAGCCGCACGCTTCTCTTTATACATTTCTATTAAATTCCCGAATAACCAATAAGGAACGACAAACGTCAACAAAAAAATCATAAGCCAGAAACCTATGGTCAAGATGGTTAAGAACGCTAAGAAACCTAGATATTGGTCAAATTCAAACATGGTCTTTCTTTTTGCTTCACAAAGATAGTTTGATTTCGCTCAAAAAAGCAAATCTCATCAAAAAAATACAGAATTGTTTTTGTTGAGATTAGACATGATTAAAACGATCACTACCTTTGTATTTCGTAAATTTTAGCAAATATGGGGTATCGCATTGAAAAAGATACGATGGGCGAAGTTCAAGTCCCATCGGATAAATATTGGGGCGCTCAAACGGAACGTTCCAGAAACAACTTTAAGATTGGTCCAGCCGCCTCCATGCCGTTGGATGTTGTATATGGATTTGCTTATTTGAAAAAGGCAGCGGCTTATACAAATCATGAATTGGGTGTTTTAGCTGTCGAAAAGAGGGATTTAATTGCCCAAGTATGCGATGAAATTTTGGAAGGTAAGCATGATGACCAATTTCCTTTGGTCATTTGGCAAACAGGCTCTGGAACTCAAAGTAATATGAATGTTAATGAGGTAATTGCCAATCGTGCCCATGAGATTGCTGGAAAAACCATTGGCGAAGGGGAAAAAACCATTCAACCGAATGACGATGTGAACAAAAGTCAATCTTCCAACGATACCTTTCCCACCGGGATGCACATTGCGGCCTACAAAAAGATTGTTGAGGTAACGATTCCTGGGGTCGAGCAGTTGAGAAACACCTTGGATGCAAAGTCCAAAGCTTTTACTGAAGTGGTAAAAATCGGGCGCACCCATTTAATGGATGCTACTCCCCTCACCCTTGGGCAAGAATTCTCCGGTTACGTTTCCCAATTGGACCATGGATTAAAAGCCCTAAAAAATACCTTGGAACACTTAAGTGAATTGGCTCTGGGAGGAACGGCAGTGGGAACTGGATTAAATACACCCAAGGGATATGACGTGCTGGTTGCCAAATATATTGCCGAATTCACAGGATTACCTTTTAAAACAGCAGAGAACAAGTTTGAAGCCTTGGCCTCTCACGATGGTATTGTGGAAAGTCATGGTGCCCTTAAACAATTAGCCGTTTCATTGAACAAGATTGCTAATGATATCAGAATGATGGCATCGGGTCCACGATCTGGTATAGGCGAAATTGTTATACCCGCCAATGAACCCGGTAGTTCAATTATGCCTGGAAAAGTCAATCCCACGCAATGTGAGGCTTTGACTATGGTATGTGCGCAAGTTATGGGGAATGATGTTGCAGTAAGTGTAGGAGGAACACAGGGTCACTATGAACTCAATGTGTTCAAACCCATGATGGCGGCTAATATTCTGCAATCCGCCCAATTATTGGGTGATGCCTGTGTGAGTTTTGATCTGAACTGCGCCGTAGGTATTGAGCCGAATCATGAGGTTATCAAAACCTTATTGAACAATTCTTTAATGCTGGTTACCGCGCTTAACACTAAAATAGGGTATTACAAAGCTGCAGAGATTGCCAATACTGCACACAAAAATGGAACCACCTTACGGGAAGAGGCCATAAACTTAGGTTATGTTACGCCAGAGGAATATGATGAGTGGGTGAAACCTGAGGATATGGTAGGGAGTTTAAAGTAAGTTTTCCGGACTGAGCAATATTCTCACGGAAGCTGAAATTTTGACGTATTAGATTCAGTATCAAGTGCGGAATGACAAACCAAATAAAAAAAGCCCGTCCAACTAGGAACGGGCTTTTTATATGATGGATAGTGTATATTATTTCAAAGCGAACTTGGAAGTACCCAGAAGCTTCAAATTTGTGTCATAAACGTTTACCATGTAATTTCCTTTTTGGAAATCACTTGCTGGCTTGTTAATGTAGTCACAAACGTCCAAAGAACTGTTCTCGTAGTAGAAGTTAGTTCCTTTGCTATACGTAATAGAAGCACCTTCTTCGCTAGATTTCGAGTAGCTATCACCCAAAACATTTCCTTGAGGGTCAAGTACTTCGATGAAGAACTCTCTATCACCAGCATCAGCAATTACGTTGTCAGCAACCGTAAAACATACTTTAAATTTGTCAGTGGCTTTGGCTCTAGAAGTAGAAACCAATTTACCATTGTTTCTTTCTCTTACAGCATCCACACTAAAAGTAGAAAGACTCAAAGCAGAACCTCTTTCAACAGCGTCAGCCAATTGTGTATTCTGAACAATCAATGAATCATTGAAAACAGTTTGTTTTTCCAATTCAACAAACGTGCTGTCACGCTCCATGGCCAACAAAGTGTTGGACTGAGTCAAAGAATCAACTTGCTTCAACAATTCTTCTCTTTCAGCTTTCAAAACACTTACTTGTCTTCTGTAACGAGAAAGACTGGCAATATCCGTTTTCATTGCTTGTACGGAGTCGATGTACTTTGCAATATTATCTCTGGCAGCAACCAATTCTTCATTGGTAGCGTTGCTTTCCAGAATAGCTTTGTCATATTCAGACTTCAAGCTATTCAAATCTTCAACAACCAAATCCTTTTCTTGCTGAAGGGCAGTTGTTGTTTTCTTTTTATCCTGGTAAAGACTTACAGTGTAGATGATGGTTCCCAAAAGTACTACCCCTAGTAGACCCGCTATTACCTTTAATCCGTTGTTACTTTTTGTTTCAGTCATAACTTAGTAATTATTTGACACTTAATTTGGTGTGTTTGTCAAGTGTGTTCCGTTTATATACGCTTGGGTTTCACATTTGGATTTTAAAAGATTAAATAAAATCAAAAAAATAATCCCTAATGCACTCAATACCTTAATTTTATGGGTCTTTCAAATGGTTTGCTATGAAAAAAAAGTTTCGCTTCAATCTCATCCTCCTTCTATTCTTAATTGGATTTTCTACAATCATTGGGCAAAATGAGGAGTCGCCAACTTTAAAAAAGGATACCATTGAGATTGTTCCCATTGAACATGCCACCGCGGTTTTAAAATGGAAGGATGTTACCATATATATAGACCCCGTCGGAGGCAAAGAAGCTTTCCAAAGTGTAGGCCCTCCTGATTTAATTTTGATTACGGACATCCATGGAGACCACTTTAACCTAGAAACCTTGGAAGAATTGGATACTCAAAAAGCCAAAATAATGGTTCCACAAGCTGTGGCTGATAAAATGCCCGACTCCTTTACACCGCAAATCGATGTTTTGGATAATGGGGCCAGCAAGGAGCGTTATGGAATTCATGTTGAAGCCATTCCCATGTATAATCTCAGGGAAGAGGCCTTACAATTTCATCCTAAAGGACGTGGTAATGGTTATGTGTTGAATATGGGAGAAAATCGCATTTATTTTTCAGGGGATACGGAGGATATTCCTGAAATGAGAGCACTTCAAAACATTGATAAAGCCTTTGTATGTATGAATCTTCCTTATACAATGACTGTTGAAAGTGCCGCCGATGCAGTTTTGGAATTCGCCCCAAAAGAAGTTTATCCTTATCATTATCGCGGAAAACCGCATGTAAGTGACGTGGACAAGTTTGAATCCATAATTGAGTCAAAAAGCAAAAAAATTACCGTTGTTCGATTAGATTGGTATCCTAACGATGATTTCTAGCATAACATAATATTCAACACATCTCGTCGTTCTTTCCCTAAGATTAACCCAAATCTACTTAACCATGGCACAAAAAACCCTCTTGGTCAGCATTTTTATGCTGTTTTCTATTCTCGGATTTTCCCAAACCAGCAGGTGCGATAATTTGTATGCTAAAGTCACCTATAGTCTAAGCCATACCAAAAAAGCGATGACTGCAACAAACTTTGAGCATCAAATGTATTATGCCGAAAGGGCTTTCACTGCTTTGGAGAAATCAAAACAGTACCAAGCCGAATGTGGCTGTGCCAAACTGGAGAACAAAACTTTGGATGTCATGGAAGTTTTGGAAAAAGCTATTGAGCCTTTCGATTGGGAAGCTGGCCGCTTTTATACGAAAAAGTCAATGACACTCATAAATGAGCTAATCACTACCATTGATGAATGCACCCAAAATGATTCTGCCCCTTTGGTTGTTTCTGATAGCGCCAATACCACTTTGGAACATGAGGGGTATACTGATGAAACGAAAAAACAGTCGAATGATGGTCTAGATGACGAAATGGCAAAAGTATTCCAAGAGCATGCCGAAGCACGATTGGATTCAGCCAAAAAAGCAGTGGAAAAATTGGTATTACTATCTAAAATGTATAATCCACATTCGGATACTTCTGCAAATAATCCTCAAAGTTTAATAGCACAACAAAGGGCTTATTTGGAAGAAGCTAAAAAAATCCTAGAAGACGGAATACAAGCCCTAGACCTGGAATAGTATCTATTCCTTTAGCGAATCAGTTTTTTGTATTTGATACGTTTAGGCATAATATCTGAACCTAAGCGTTTCTTTTTATTTTCTTCGTAATCCGAGAAAGAACCTTCGAAGAAATACACTTGAGAATCGCCTTCAAAGGCTAAAATATGGGTGCAAATCCTATCCAAGAACCACCGGTCGTGTGAAATGATTACCGCACAACCCGCAAAGTTCTCCAAACCTTCTTCCAGGGCGCGCAAGGTATTTACATCCAAATCGTTGGTCGGTTCATCCAAAAGCAGTACGTTACCTTCTTCCTTTAGGGTCATGGCCAGGTGAAGTCTGTTTCGTTCCCCACCAGATAGCATGTTCACTTTCTTATTTTGCTCACTACCTGAAAAATTAAAGCGGCTTAAATAGGCTCTGGAATTCACTTGCTTGCCTCCCATCATAACCAATTCCTGGCCATCACTGAAATTTTCCCAGATGGTTTTGTTCGGGTCAATATTGGAATGGCTTTGGTCCACATAAGCCAGTTTTGCTGTATCACCGACCTCAAACTCACCACCATCTGGGCTTTCTTCGCCCATAATCATCCTGAAGATGGTGGTTTTACCGGCACCATTGGGTCCAATAATCCCAACAATACCAGCTTGGGGAAGATTAAAGTTCAGGTTTTCATAGAGTAATTTGTCCCCATAAGCTTTGCTTACCCCTTTGGCCTCAATTACGTTGGTTCCCAAACGCGGTCCATTTGGAATATAAATCTCCAATTTTTCTTCCAACTGTTTTTGGTCTTGACTCAAGAGTTTGTCATAGTTTTTCAAACGGGCCTTTTGTTTTGTTTGTCTTCCTTTGGCCCCTTGACGCACCCATTCCAATTCTCGTTCCAAGGTTTTTTGCCGCTTTGAGGCCTGCTTGCTTTCTTGTGCCAAGCGTTTCGCCTTTTGGTCCAACCAACCCGAGTAATTTCCTTTCCAAGGAATACCTTCACCTCGGTCCAATTCCAAAATCCATCCTGCCACATTGTCCAGAAAATACCGGTCGTGCGTAACAGCAATCACTGTTCCTTTGTATTGTGCCAAGTGATGTTCCAACCAGTGAACGGATTCTGCATCCAAATGGTTTGTTGGTTCGTCCAACAACAAAACATCAGGTTCTTTTAGTAGCAAACGACACAAGGCTACCCTCCTTCGCTCCCCACCAGAAAGCACACCAATCTTCTTATCAGAATCTGGAGTTCTTAACGCGTCCATGGCGATTTCAAGCTTGGTATCCAATTCCCAAGCGTTGGAAGCATCAATTTGGTCTTGAAGGGTCGCTTGCTTATCCATGAGTTTTTGCATCTTATCTGCATCTTCATAGACTTCCGGCAAGGCAAACATGTCATTAATTTTGTTGTATTCGTCGAGGATTGCAACCGTTTCGGCAACCCCTTCCTTTACTACTTCTAAAACTGTTTTTTCTTCATCCAATTGAGGTTCCTGTTCCAAATAACCCACGGTATACCCGGGAGAGAAAACAACATCACCCTGATAATTTTTATCTACTCCTGCTATAATCTTTAAAAGTGTGGATTTACCTGAGCCATTGAGACCTAGGATTCCAATCTTGGCACCATAGAAAAAACTGAGGTAAATATTCTTGAGAACTGGAGTATTCGCCGTTTTAAACGTTTTGGTAACCCCAGACATGGAAAATATGACTTTTTTATCGTCTGACATTTTGGTGGTGTTTTAAGTGAAAAGTGTAATTAAGAAGCTAAACCCTGCCCTTTAGCGCATTGAATACCCATGCAATTGCAAAGAAACCGACGCCTACAGCAGCAAATCCATATCCGGCAACTTCATCGTATTTAAAGGCTCCCAATGCAATCATTCCTAAGCCTACAAAAATCATTATCCAAGTGGCCCAGGCCAAAACAGTATTCTTGTTCATTCCCATAATCAAGGTTTCGTTAGTCAATCAAATATCGTAAAAAAAGGGAAATCAGATTATACTTGGAAAGCTTAAGATTCGAATGGAAACTTTGCCCCTATTTGTAATCGTATTTCATTCAGTATTTGAGACAATTCCAAACTGTTTTTGAGCGACCACAGGTCACTTTCCATTTTATTGTCTTTCAAACAGTTATGCACTTCTTGAATTTCGTAAACAAAACCATTTCCTACTTTGGGTAATTGAAACTCTTGTGTTTCCTCTCCCTTCTTCAGTGTTAGCCGATTGGCCTCATGCCATCTCGGGTACACAAAAATCTCTCCTTGGTTTCCAGAAATTTCCGCTTCCATTTTCGATTCACCCCTAAGACCTGAGTACAAGATTGCTAGTGCGTTTTCATATTTAAATGAAATGGATGTTTGAACCTCTGTACCATTTTCAATGAAATTGGCATAGGCATGAATCTTTTCGGGAACACCTAAGAGTAAATAGGAAAGAAATACGGGATATATTCCAATATCCAATAGCGAACCGGAAGCTAACTCAGGGTTCAAAAGTCTGGACTCCTCCCCTCTATCCAAAGCATAAAATGAAAAATCTGCATGTAGATAGGTAATGGTCCCGATTGCTCCATTATCAATTAAGTCCTTGGTTTTTTGAATGGATGGGTTAAACCTGGACCAAAGACCTTCCATAAGAAAAACCTTTTCAGTTTTAGCCACTTCTATGATTTCTTGGACCTCCTTCGAATTTACCCCTAAAGGCTTTTCGCATATCACATGTTTGCCATTTTGCATGGCCTGTATGGCCAGTTCTTTGTGAAATCTATGTGGCGTGGCAATATAAACGACATCCACAGTGTCAGATTCAAAAAGCTCTTGATAACTTCCAAAAGTGAATGTTGCCCCAAAGTCAGTTGCAAATTGGGAAGCTCTTTCACTATTTCTTGAAGCGACAGCGGCTACCTCAGCATCTTTAAAAAGGAGCAAATCCGAAACAAATTTTCGAGCAATTTTGCCTGGGCCGACTATCCCCCATTTGATTTTCGATTCCATATAAACCAAAAGTAATCATTAATACTCCGTATCTTTATCAAGCCGTTAGAAAACGCTTTTTTCACTATGGATTTAAACTTCAATAAAAACGAAGACCACAACAAACTACAACTATCAGACTTAAAGAAAAGACTTGCCCAAGTGAAATTGGGAGGGGGTAAAAACCGGATAGAAAAACACCACGACAAAGGCAAAATGACAGCTAGGGAACGCATAGCGTATTTGTTGGATGAGGACTCGGATTCCATTGAAATAGGTGCATTTGCAGGAGACGGTATGTATGAGGAGCATGGTGGTTGCCCTTCGGCAGGAGTGGTGGTTAAAGTGGGATATATCCAGGGAAAACAGTGTGTGGTTGTAGCCAATGATGCTACAGTAAAGGCCGGAGCCTGGTTTCCGATTACTGGGAAAAAAAATCTAAGAGCGCAGGAAATTTCCATAGAAAATCGTCTACCCATTATTTATTTGGTGGACAGCGCAGGGGTTTATTTGCCGATGCAAGATGAAATATTTCCGGACAAAGAACATTTCGGGCGTATTTTCAGAAACAATGCGGTAATGAGCAGTATGGGCATCACCCAAATTTCAGCAGTCATGGGAAGTTGTGTAGCCGGAGGGGCGTATTTGCCCATTATGAGTGATGAGGCGCTTATTGTGAACAAAACAGGGAGCATTTTTTTGGCTGGAAGTTATCTGGTTAAGGCGGCGATAGGAGAAAGTATTGACAATGAAACCCTTGGAGGTGCAACCACGCATTCTGAGATAAGTGGGGTAACGGACTATAAAGCAAAAGACGATAAAGATGCCCTTGACACCATTAAGAACATTGTGGGTAAAATTGGGGATTTTGACAAAGCAGGATTCAATCGTGAAGCTTCCAAGAGCCCCAAGGAAGATGAGAAAGACATTTATGGTATTTTACCAAAGCTTCGCACTGACCAATATGATATGTTGGAAATCATAAAGCGCTTGGTGGACGATTCTGAATTTAAACAATACAAAGAGGGATACGGGCAAAGTATTCTTACCGGATATGCGCGAATTGACGGATGGGCTGTTGGAATCGTGGCCAACCAACGTAAAGTGGTAAAAACCAAAAAAGGAGAAATGCAGTTTGGTGGAGTAATTTATTCGGATTCAGCGGACAAGGCGACCCGATTTATTGCCAATTGCAACCAGAAGAAAATTCCTCTAGTTTTTTTACAAGACGTGACTGGCTTTATGGTGGGGAGTAAAAGTGAACATGGCGGAATCATAAAGGATGGTGCTAAAATGGTAAATGCAGTAAGTAATTCGGTTGTTCCCAAATTCACGGTTGTAATAGGAAACAGTTATGGTGCTGGGAACTATGCCATGTGTGGTAAGGCTTACGACCCTAGGTTGATAGTGGCTTGGCCGAGTGCGGAACTTGCGGTTATGAGCGGTAACTCTGCAGCCAAGGTGCTTCTCCAGATTGAAAAAGTCGCCTTGGAGAAAAAAGGAGAGGCTTTTGATGCTGAAAAAGAGAAGACGCTATTTGATACCATCAAGCAACGCTACGATAACCAAATCTCTCCCTATTATGCAGCTGCACGCTTATGGACCGATGCTATAATCGACCCTTTGGAAACCCGAACTTGGATTTCCATGGGCATTGAAGCTGCAAACCATGCCCCAATTGAAAAGCCCTTTAATATGGGGGTTTTGCAAGTTTAAAGACTTAATTTGAAGTCAGTACCGTTCTCGACGGCGTGGCTATTTTCATCAGTTCCTGGTTCACGTTTTTTGTGGAAAGCTTGTACACTTGAACGTTTTGCGTTTGGATTTGGCTACCGTAATTGGTATATGCCGTTACCTTGAGATAGGTGTCATCAAACGATTTGTTCCCGTAGTATTTCACGTTGACCTGCCACTGACCGGGCGGCGTTGTTCCTATATAAAATTGCTTGCTGCTGAACCCTCGAATTTTTTCTTCTTGAATGAACTCAGCGTTTTTCTCCAAGGTATGGCTCCAAGTGTAGTAGTGCCCTTGTGGGTTTACCAATTGAAGGTCAAATTCTGCATCCGAATTGTTCCATTCGACCATCAAACGGATGGGCCAAACTTCGCTCTTTAGGTCTTTTTTCAATTTTTTCTTTAACTGGACCTTTTCGGTGTTTACCCAAGATGTGGCCTCTGTGCTTAAAATCGAGTCGATTTCACTTTGTGCCGATTCGTCTTCCAGAATGTCGAAATCCGCAATAGCCTTTTTATAGCGTGACACCAGTTCCAAGGCCATTTTCTCGTCCCCGTTCTTCTTGTAGTTATTGGCCAAGTCCCGATAGGATTGCCCATAGCTCGGTCTCAACTTGAAAATCTTTACATACATATCATTTGCGGCATCCAAATCCCCAAGTTCCTCGTAACGGTACGCGATTGCTTTTAGCACATTGGCATTGTCAGCGAATCTCTTTTTGGTCTTTTGCAAGAGTAATACGTAGGTCTTCCTGTCCTGCAGTTCGTCAAGAAAGAAGGAAGCGGTATCAAAGTAGAAATCCGGGGAGTTCCCAAAAATCTTGACTCTTTCCTCGAAAATGGACAGGGCTTCCTCCCTATTTTTAGTATTTCGCAGCAAACTCCCATATTCACTGGTGTCTTGGTTCAAGGTACTATGGGGCTTTGCGTCACCTTTGTATACATTGTTTCGCAGTTTGGCAAAATCATAGGCCTCTCCGTTTTCCGAAGGTTTTACAAATTCCCCGGTTTTGGTGTTGATGATGACCAGCCCACCGACTCCAAACCTTCCATAACCCCCATATTGCGGGGTGCGAATTACCGCAATACGTTTTATTTGGTGCACCGGAAGGAAGAATGGGATTTCGTAGGACAGTGATCCATCGATATCAAATCCGGCAGGAGTAAATGGTAATCCTTGGGAAGGACGATTACTAAATCTAGGACTCAAAAGAAGAAAGAATTGCGATGGCCCCCCTGCCACCTGTATTCCAGGAGCTGCCTTTCGTATCACGTCTAAGAGTTCGAACGAACGCTGAATTTCTTCCTCCTCAAATATCCGCATGCTCAGCGCTGAGGTCCTTTTTTCCACAAAGCCATAGGCCCCTTTTACGACACCCGTACCATACCGGTATTGCAGTTCGAGGGAATCCTGGCGTTTCATTTTTTTCTCGGTAACCACAACCTCATCCAGTTTGTTTATCTCAGGTTCCATGGCAACATAAAGGATACGCGTAACATCTTCTACGATGACCTCGACCGAGCGCAATCCCGGATACTCATATTTCAGGGTGTTCTTCACCCTTACCCTAATATTGTATCTGCCTTTGTCGTCGGTCAATGCGCTCGCCCCAGTTTCAAGGACACTTACCTTTGCCCCGGATAAAGGTTTCCCCAAATGGGTCACCTGCCCAGAGACAATCTGGCTGTTTTCTTGTGCAATGACCGAACAGAAGGTCAATAAAACAAAAATGAACGTGATGGAAAAAAGGGTGTTTTTCATAGCAAAAAATTTCTTTTAAACCGTGATTACTTTACTAAAACCGTCCAATTATGAATATCTTTCAACCTTTTGGTTTTTGCTTTTCTGATAAAATCTATGCATTTAAACTCGCTAATTTGAGGTCACTACCGTTCGCGTCGGCGTGGCTATTTTCATCAGTTCCTGGTTCACATTTTTTGTGGAAAGCTTGTAGACTTGAACGTTTTGCGTTTGAATCTGGCTACCGTAGTTGGTATATGCTGTTACCTTGAGATAGGTGTCATCAAACGATTTGTTTCCGTAGTATTTCACGTTGACCTGCCACTGACCGGGCGGCGTTGTTCCCATATAGAACTGTTTGCTGCTGAACCCTCTAATTTTTTCTTCTTGAATGAACTCAGCGTTTTTCTCCAAGGTATGGCTCCAAGTGTAGTAATGCCCTTGTGGATTTACCAATTGAAGGTCAAATTCTGCATCGGAATTGTTCCATTCCACCATCAAGCGGATGGGCCAAATTTCGTTCTTGAGCCCTTTTTTAAGTTCATTTTTAAGTCGGACCTTGCCAGTTTTTGCCAGAGATTTTGTTTCTATGGTCAAAATAGAGTCGATTTCACTTTGTGCTGATTCGCCTGCCAGGATGTCAAAATCCGCAATGGCCTTTTTATAGCGTGACACCAGTTCCAGTGCCATTTTTTCATCCCCAGATTTTTTAAAGCTGTAGGCTAAATCGCGATAGGACTGTCCATAGCTTGGTCTCAACTTGAAAATCTTTATATAGAGGTCATTTGCGGCATCCAGGTCGCCCAACTCTTCATAACGATAAGCCACCACCTTGAGTACGTTGGCATTGTCAGCGAATCTTTTCTCGGTTTTTTTCAAAAGGGATACGTACGTCTCTCTATCCTGAAGTTCGTTCAAAAAGAAGGAAGCCGTATCAAAATAGAAATCCGGAGAGGTCCCAAAGACCTTAGCTTTCTCATCGAAAATGGAAAGAGCTTCTTCCCTACTTTGCGTATTGCGTAGTAAATTACCATACTCGCTAGAATCTTGATTCAAGGTATAATAGTGCTCTGCGTCTCCAGTGTATATGTTGTTCCTAAGTTTGGCATAATCATAGGCCTCTCCATTTTCTGCGCGTTTTACAAAATCCCCGGTTTTAGTGTTGATGATAACCAATCCACCGGTTGCAAACCTGCCGTAGGCAGCAAATTGGGGAGTACGTATCACAGCAATACGCTTAATTTGGTGTACCGGAAGAAAGAATGGGATTTCGTAGGACAAGGAACCATCGATATCAAATCCGACTGGAATACCACCTCTGGAAACTCCGCCTCCAAACCTAGGACTCAGAACAAGTATAAACCTACCCAAACTGTCCTGTTGTATCCTCATGGCAGGAGCAGCCTTTCGTATGACGTCTATTAAATCAAAGGAACGCAAGATTTCCTCCTCCTCAAAAATACGCATGCTCAATGCAGAGGTTCTTTTATCAACAAAACCATAAGCTCCCTTAATGACTCCTGCACCCTCACGATACCTGAGTTCCAATTCATCTTGTTTAGTAAGCTTTTTTTCGGTAACCACAACTTCATCCAGTTCCTCAACTTCTCGGAACATGGATACATTTAATATTTTAGTGACATCTTCAACAATGATTTCAATTTGTTTGAAACCCAAATAATTATAGGTAAGAGTTTCCTTTGTACGTGCTTCTATTGAATACCTGCCGCCAGCATCGGTGTAGGTAATTTCACCGGTTTCCAAAACCGCTACTTTTGCCTCTTTAAGGGGTTCGCCAAGATGGGTTACCCTACCGGATATGGTTTTGAGGTTTTCCTGAGCGATAATTGGGTTTACAATGGATAATAGAAACAGGGAAACAAACGAAAAAAGAGTGAATTTCATAGCTAACAAATTTTGTTAAAAAATAAGATAAATCTGTCAAAAATAAACCCTGTTTAATACAGTTTTAACTATTAATTCCAGCGCTATTTCTTTTAGAAAAAAGAATTAATCCACCGTGAATTTGGCCAACTCCATTTTTTCATTTTCATCTTGAAGTCGTACCATGTAAGAAGTACTTTTTTGGTTATTTTTTCCGAAGTTGTTTACCACCGTGCATTTCACGAAAGTTGGATTTTCCTCCGCTTTTGAGGTAATATTCAAAATCCATTCTCCTCTGGTATCTGAACCAACAATTTCGAATTGTTCTACGGAATATCCTTCCTCAAGCTCAGCACGAAAACGCTGGGGGTCGAATAATTTGGTATGCTCCCAATTAAAAAAACGCTTTTGAGGGTTAACAAATTGGACCACAAACTCTGCATTGGGATTGCTCCATTCCAAAATCAACCGAGCGTTGTAAGTGATGTTGTTCTTGTATTTCCCATCTATCTTTGATATATCCAATTCCGTGCGATGTTGGTTAATGAGATTCCGTATCTCGGTACCCACCGTCTTTTCCATACCTTTTAAGCCAGCGGTTTGACTCATTTTTTCCTCCAGCAATTTAGTTAGTGTGTTCAAACTATTTTGATAATTCCCCTGTGCTCGATTTACGCGTGCATAGTCATAAAAGTTTTGTGTTTTTTCAGGATGTTCTTCCAAAAGCCTGATAACAATATTCTCAGCAAGCTCTATATTCTTTGTCTCCACACTTTTCAAGTAAGCTCCTCTCAGTGTTTGGTAAGTAGGAGAATCCATTTCTAAAACATTGGATAAAACTCGGAAGGCAATGGTTGGTGAAGCGCTTTGGAAGAAATCAAAAACATCTAAAAGATAATTTGGAGAATTCCTATATTCCATTCGTTGATTCAGGTAGATATCATAGGCGCTTTCAACACTTTTTCCTTTTTTCAAAGCTTTCAGATAAGGGGTAATCAGGGCTTTATTATCAATTTTAATCTTGGCATCATAAAAATTATCCTTAAGCTGCATTGCATCCGACCCTTTCTCTGAAGCGTTTCCATAAGTACCTGTTTTCGTAGTTATCATCAGTACTCCGTTTGTGCCTAGAGTTCCATAAATGTTTGTGGCTGCCAGTCCCTTTAAGACCGTAATATCCTCTACATTCTCCGGGTCTATAAAATTCGTGGCAAAAACCGTCCCATCTTGTGAGGATTGGGATTGAGGTAGAGGAACTCCATCAACCACAATTAAACCATAGTTATTCCCCAAAAGCGAATTACTGGGTCTTAAAACTGCCTGGCTTAAATCATCGTTTTGCCCCAGTGAAACTCCTGAGAATTTTCCCTGAATTCCAGTATTTAATGTTGTTGATGCAGCTAGGATTTTCTCAGAGCCAACACTCTGTACTGCGTATCCCAAAGCATCTTTATCCTTTTTTCTCAAAGGGGTATTCTCTTGGTCCGCGGATTCCACTTTGGTTTCTGTGACAACTACCTCCTGAAGTCGTAAACCCTGTTTCATATTTAATTGGGAGGAATCGGTCTTTTGTTCTTTTTGTACTACCCCCTTTGGACTGCCATCGCCCTCTTGCTCTTTTTTTGCGCTTAAATCCAAAAAATCCACATTACCAATAATAGAGAGCAGATTTATGGTACGCCTATCAAAATCCTTGGAGCTATTTATGATTATCGTGTTTTCCTTGAGCTTGGGATTTGTAACATTCAAATTTTGATATCCATCGGTAAAAACCAAGTTGTACCCCGAAACAGTAAGTTGTTCCAATCCATTAAATGAGGTGGCTCCATCATACTTTAGCTGCTGAATTCTCTCCTTCAACACATTCCAATTTCCATCTCTAACGGTATGGTTTTCCTTAAAATGAATGCCATCGCTAAAAGCAACGAAGAGCACTTCTGAATTAGTAAATCGTTGAAAATAAGCCTCCAAATAATCCAATTCCAAAGCGGTATTCCCTTTTAGTCTTGAATATGAAGTATCCCAAAAAATAGCCGTTTTTTGTGGCTGTTGTGCATGGATTGAAGTGAGTAGAAAAACAAAAACCAGTAATCCATAGCATTTCATTTGTGTAAAACCGTAGAACCACATGACCGTACCTTATTTAATATATCACCCTAAATTAATCTAAATCATTTAGTATCTAAATACATCTGGGCGTTCAAAGTATTCTTCTTTCCAATTTCATAACATTTAGTTTCGTAACCTTCTTTTTGAAAACAAAGAACATCTTTGGGTCTGGCATGAATTTTAAAGCGACCTCCGGCATCTGTATAGATAAGTTCTTTTGTACGCAGGTTTCTAATCTTTACGTTGGACAACATACGACCACGGTAAATAGAAAAGCCGGAAATCATAGACAGGTTGCGTACTTTTCTTTGTTTTTTTCTTTTGGACCTTTCTGCAGCTTTGGTAGATAGTAATAAGGAGGTCTTTAAATAATAGGCCATGGCGGAATTCGGCAATGTCTCCCATTCATCTTGACTTGCAAACTTTCGGAAGGAGTCTGTATCGAAATTGATGGCTGCCATAACCAGTCCCAAATCCTCACCACCATAGACTTTCAACAATTCCAGGGAAACTACGAAATCATCTTTCACATAAATGGAGTACGGAGTTAAGTCAATATCGGCAAAACGCTGTCCGCGCATAATGGTATATAAAATATTCTCTCCTGAAGTGTTCAGATTTTGCTTTGGAATGCCAAAACTGCTCACATCGTAGAAATTTATTCTCACCAGAACACTGTCGGATGTACTGGACCATATCTCAAAACCCAATTCATTGAGCTTTCTAAGCCCACTCTTTACTCGAATCCGTGTGGCCAATTGTCCTCCTAGGGCAACGTTGTCCTTCCAATATCCAAAAACATTCTCTCCTCTATTTTTATACCCAATGTCATCCGCTACAAACTCACCTTTAAAATTGGTAACAACAACCTCATTGAGCTCTTCAATTTTAGGTTGTAATCTGACTTCTGGGTATTCGTTAAAGGCAAATTGGATTTCTGAAATGTGAATTTCCAAATTATCGTATCCTAGGGAAGAGAACAAAACCTTGTCATTAGGACTAAATAGTCTCTTATCCAAGAGTAAGTGAAAAAGCCCATCTTCCTGACTAACCGTGCCAATACCCTTGTCAACCACTCCAATGTTTACATAAGGAATCGGGGCATTGGTCTTTGCGTCCAATACCCTTCCCTTATAGTCTTTTTGCGCAGTTACCAATAATGGAACGGCTAGCACAAACAGAAAAACTGTCCAATACCTGAACATTGGAATTAAATACCGCTTTTGGATGTCTTGTTTATCTTAAAGAGTTCTCGGTTTACATTTTTGACATCCAGCTTAAACACCTTGACTTCTTTCCGCTGGGATTTGGTTCCATAGTTATGATAGATAGTAGCCTTTAGATAGGTAGGCGTTAAGCTTTTATTTCCGAAATACTTTGCATTTATTTTCCAAACTCCTGATAGAGAATCATCTATTAAATATTCGGAGGTGGAATATCCAAAATCCTTTTCCCTACTGATGATATCTGCGCTTGATTCCAAATCATGCGTCCAAGTATAAAATTGATTATCCGGGTTTACGAACTGCAGTTCAAACTCTGCCTCACTATTGCTCCATTCAAAAACCAAACGGGTTCCATCAAAATCCTCTCGGTCAACTTTTATTTTTCTTCCTTTAGCCGTACCAACCATGTCTGTTTTCTCTAAGGTCAGCAAATTGTTGAAGTCCCTATCCATCATTCTGGAAAACATTGTAGTATCTGGTTTTAAGAACCCTTCATCCAACAAATAAAAGTAACGGGCATATAAAATTGCTGCTTTCTTTGATTTACCAATGCTACGATTACTATTAGCCAAATCCATATATGATTGGGCATAGTTTGGTCTTAATATGAAGACCTCTTTATAGGTTTCATTTGCTTTTTCAAACCGTTCTTGAGCCTCATAGATGTAGGCCAATGATTTCAAATGAACCGGATTGTTACTTATGCTTGGATAGGCGTCGTCAATGATTTGGTCCGCAAAGGTCTCATTCTCCCAAGTATCGTAGAAGTATTGGTAGGAATCCAAAACAAAAAATGGAGATGAGGTATACTTTTGGGCATTGGACTCATAAAGTGACTTAGCCTCCTCAAATGTGTTGGCAGCATTCAACTGCTTAAGATATTCCGGTGCATTGTTGGAAATATTTTCAGCTGTGAGCGCCTTTCCATCGTAAAAATTATTTTTGAGTCTGGCCCTGTCTATTATAAAACCTTTTTCATCCCGAAGAGGGACTGTAAGTCCGTTTTTTGTGTTAATTACGATTACACCACCGCGAGCAATTCCTCCATATCTGGTAAGTCCTGTTAATGAAGTAATTATGCCAATTCGTTCTATTTGCTGGACATCAAGAAAATCAGGAAAAAAGGTGAAAATCTGGCCATCAATGTCAAAAACTGCAGGGCCACTGGCTGGTCTCAAAAAGACGGACCTTCCTGCATCCGCGCCTGTCGCACCTGAGAAACCAACTCCTGGTCCGGCGCCAAAATTAGTTCCAAAACCTGCACCATTTGCTACAGTAATGCCGGGGAATCTGTTCCGCAATACATTTGCCAAATCAAACTCTCCGGGTAAGATTCTATCTGAATCAAGAATACGTGCGGTATACGAAACTTTATCTTTATCCAAATACCCGAAAAAGGTTTTGATAATATTAGGATTGGAATAGTAATCCTCTTCCAATTCTTTTTGACTAGCTCTTCGTTTTCTTGTGACCGTTACGTTATCCAGCTTTTCAATCTTTGGAAACATATCCACATTTAAAATGCGTGTGACATCTTCCACCCGAATCTGGATGGGTTCCATTCCATCACTGGTATAATACAGCAAATCTCCAGTAGAGGCTGATATTCGGTATTTGCCACTTTCATTTGTTGTGGCTGAAGTCCCTTGATTAATAACTTGAATTTTAACATTGGACATCGGGCTCTCACCATCGAATATGGTACCTGAAACCCATCGCTCTTGTGCTGAAACCATACTGGTGACGCCGCACAAGGCGAAAATTAAAAGAAGTTTTTTCATAGCGTGATTTTTTTTTGCAACCTACTGGATGCGTGAAATTTACCTTCTTAAATTAATCAAACTTCTTACCAAGCGCAATTTTAATTTCCTAAATGTTCCTTAATTCTGGGGATAAGCAAAAACTCAGTTTGTCTTCCATTGACGTATCGAAATCCATCTTCTCCATAAAAACCAGCTTCTTCCAACATAATCCTGATATCCCTTTTCCATTCAGGAATGTTCACCGTTGTATTTAGCTCAATGGCATAAACGGTATTAGGATTCAACGGATAATTCTCTCCATCATCTTTCATAACCCCACCTTGTGCATCCCACATCCCTATTGTAGTACCTGCAGAATGTCCATAAGTCCCTAAAGGGTGGGTATAAATGGCTGGTTTAAAACCAGCTGCACGTCCTTCTTCCAAGGACTTGGCAAGAATCTCATTTCCAGTTCGTCCTGGAATCATATTGTTGGTTAAAATGTCTTGAACCTTATTCCCATCCCTAAAGGCGTTGACTAAAAAATCCGGAGCTTTTGTTTCTCCAGGCTTTAAAACATATGCTAATTCCTGACAATCGGTATTGAGGCGTAAATACGTAATCCCAACATCGCAATGCAGCAAATCCCCAGGTAAAATCACCATATCTTCTGGTCTACCCGAAAAGGAATACAGGTGTGATACCAATTCCTCACTAGTGCGCTGTACATCAACCGTAGGATGAAACCAGGTTTTAAGGCCCAAGTCAATTATTTTCTGTCTCATCCACCATTCAACTTCAGAAGTAGTGGTCACTCCCGGAGTAATCACTTTTTCTGAAAAAGCTTCCGCAATGATGTCATGGGTAATATCCACAAGCTGATTAAATAGAACCATCTCCCTTTCCGTGCGCGTCTCGATCCAACGTACGGCAAGCTGCTCAGCAGAAATCACTTTGGAGTGGTATTTTTTGGGAAGATTGGCCATGAACTCATCATAGTCGGTTTTATCCAGGCCATCCGCAATGTTATGGTCTTTGGAAAAGTTTAACCCTATCTTTTTTGGACTACGTTCCTCTATAAGTTGGATTAAGCGTTTCCATTGATTGGGCTCTTTTTCTTTATCCCAGGCGGATACAATGCTTTTTCCCACATTATACCGTGCTACGGCTAACTTATCCATAGTCCCCTTTGCCTTGTTTCGATAAAATAGAAAAATTGTCCTCCTTCTAGCATTCAACCATTTTGCGGGCAACATGGTTTTTAATACAGGGTCTTCGTTGTATTCTCTAGAAATAAGAATCCACATATCCATGCCAGTATCATCCATTAATTTTGGAAGCAAGGTGTTGAAACGTTCTTCCAGAATTTCATCGACTACCTGGGCCCGTTCATATTCAGAAAGAATTTGTTGTGGGAAGATGGACATTGAAAACGCCAAAAAAGGCAATAACATATAGTATTTCATGGACTTGTTCTTTGCCCTGAAAATACAAAATAGCGCTATAACTAGTGGACTTTAGTAAGCCCGATATCCATTTAGGAAATGGTTTACACCTGCTGCTGAGGGAGCCACCATAATAGATTCTATATCATTCGGGTTTAAATTATTTAGTATGGAAGCATCCACACGTATTCCATCTATTAAGATGATAGGGTCAGCTTCACCACGAATTCGAAACCTTGGAGTAGCAAATGGATTAGTATCGTTGGAGACGTTTATCGAAGGGATTTTGGCTCGTAAAGCAATCAAAATATCCTGTGGTAGAATCCAATTGTCGTTTTTTAAGCAATACACCGTAAAGGGATAGTTCTTAGAAGTACATGCATCCTCTGAATTACCGCTCTCTGTGGTCTGAATAAGCACCACACCCTTTGTTTTGGGTTGTACTTTAACTGTATTGGCCTCTTCCTTTTTTATTGTGTCGTCCTGGAAAGATACGTTTGCTTGTAACTCTTTTTCTTTCTGGGATTCTGTATCCTCAGATACTGGAGTTACGGTTTGAACAGGGTTTGTAGCTTCACTTTTAGCAGTTGTATGACTTTGGGAAGAAACGGTTATGGGAGCCAAAACTACAGATAGAAGAAAAATAATTGTTTTCATAAGTACTGTTTTTATGTTTAGGCAAACCTACAAGGGCCTAATAAAAATAAAAAGTTAGGATTAGGGAAGCAGGCCTTTCAGTTAGGGAACGTGCCTTTTATCAATTCCAAGGTTTTATCCCGTTGCACTTTACCATTTTTTGCTTCCTCAAATTTAGGCACTTTATAAGCTGCTTTTGGAATTTCATACTTATCCAATTCGCTACTTTGTCTTAGGGTTTCCAGTAGATTGTCCGTATTCATATCCCCCTCTATAATTAAAACCAATTTTTGCCCTAAGCTATCATCCGGAATACCTGTTATAAAAAATCTATCTTTTATCCGAGTGGACAACTTGGCCTCTATTTGTTCTGGAATAAGTTTGATTCCACCAGAATTGACAATATTATCATATCGCCCCAACCATTTAAAACTGGTCTTTGAAGTCAATTCAACAAGGTCATTGGTCACCACAGGATTATCAGAAACCTTTGGTGCCTTTATGACCAAACAATTTCTATCATCTTGCGAAATTTCAACAAAGGGAAGTACTTTAAATTCCTTTTCAGTTTCAGGACTTACTTGCCTTACCGCTACATGGGTAATAGTTTCCGTCATTCCATAGGTTGCGAATGTTCGATTTGTGGATTGCCTCAATCTTTTTTCCAAAGAATGAGAGATAGGTGCTCCTCCCAAGATTAAAGTATTTACCCTATTCAGCTCATTTATGGATTTTTCAGCTTGCAAGGGCACCATAGCACAAAAATCATAGCTTCCAGTAGACTCCTTTAAAGGTTGTGACGAAGGTGCAACGTAATCCAATTCCAGTCCTAGGACCATAGCACGAACCAACATCATCTTACCTGCAATGCCGGTTACTGGCAGGCACAGTAATGCGGAAGTCTTTGGTTCCAACTTAAAATATTGACCTGTTGCCAAGGCGGAGTTCACCATATGGCTTTTCTGGATAGAGATTTTTTTGGGTTTGCCTGTGGAACCGGAAGTATAAACATCCAACTCGGGTTTGGTCGAACACCAATCCAAAAGGAAATCCCCAATGGGTTTTTCAAAATCCTGCCCTTCCTTAACAAGGCTATAGGCTACTTCAAAAAGAGCTTCCTGACCAAAGGAAACACCATTTAGCCTAAATGAATTATGAATGTTCTGCCAACTGGGTTTCACTTTCTTCTAAAGTCAAAAATTCTTCTTTCGACAATACCTTACCAAATAGTTTTTCGTTCCAATTGCTCCATTTGTATTTCTTCGAAAAGAAAAACAGCAACAGGGGAAATATCACAAAAACCGGTATCAAAACATCCCATCCCAATACAGGTTCGGAAATGTCCTTGTAAATTGAATCCGTCTGGAATGCCGTCCAATCGGCTGTGACCAGCAGCGCGGTAATTAGGTTATTAGCGGCATGAAAGCCAAGGGCTAACTCCAGTCCATCATCCATTAAGGTCAAGATTCCAAGAAAAAGTCCAGTACCAATATAAAACACCATAATCCCGTAGCCTAATTTCTCTACCTCGGGATTAAAAAGATGTAATGACCCAAAGAGTAAGGAGGTTATCACCAACGGAATCCACTTTCTTTTGGCGGCAATTCCCAATCCCTGCATGAGATAACCTCTCATGTAATATTCTTCCATACTAGTTTGAATTGGAATCATTATGACAGCAACAACGAATAGAATTAGAAAGGGCTCAGGTTTAAAATTAAAAACATAGTCATCTGGGGATAAGTATACATCGATAAGAATAAAGATTACCGAGATAATACCCCAAAGCAAAAAAGAGAAAACTACCCGTTTCCAATCTATCTTACTTCGGGCAGTCGTTAGTGACTTCAGGGATTGTCTATGAACCACTTTTACAAAGAAAAGCAGCGCAACCAATCCTATGGCAAAAGTCAATAGCATTAGGAATAAAAAGGTATTCACCCCTAAAACCTCCGACATAGCTCCTATATCCCCCGAAGCCATCGAATCTAAGCCTGAATTCATAAGGAGTGCAACCAATAACGGCATAGATCCTACGAATTGCCAAACGACAAAGACAGAGAAAAAACCCAGAATATATCTCCACAACTCATGAAATCCTTTATAACCTTGTTCTATGTACATAATTTTTCTATTAAATTCTTTTCCCAGCTTGCGTTTTTTCTATAAAACAATTTTCCTTGCAACACCTCTAGAGGGCTTTGAAGGTTGTTGGTAAACAAACTCCCCGTACCCAGTCCTTGAGGCATTTTTGTATTCAAGGTATATGTCCATTGCGCAATGGCATTTAACCCGACATTACTTTCCAATGCACTGGTAACCCACCATCCTATTCTAAACTTTTCTGCCAACGCAATCCATTCCAGGGCCTTTTTGAAACCCCCAATAAGGCTTGGTTTTAGAATGATGTATTGAGGCCTTAGGGTTTGTAGTAATCTCTCTTTATTTGTTCCATCAAAAATCCCAATTAATTCTTCGTCCAAAGCTATAGGCAAGGGTGTTTCTTTGCACAATTGCGCCATATCCTCCCAATGACCTTGCTGAATGGGTTGCTCGATGGAATGAATTTCATATTCCGAAAGCTGTTTTAGTTTGTTTAGAGCATCTTTTTTGGAAAACGCACCATTGGCATCCACACGCAGTTCAATTTCATTTGGAGAAAACTGTTTTCTTATGGATTCGAGTATGGACAGTTCGGTTTTAAAATCTATAGCGCCAATCTTCATTTTTATGCATTGAAATCCTTCCTCCAGCTTTTGCTCCAATTGAGATAACATAAATGCTTCATCTCCCATCCAAATAAGTCCGTTGATAGAAATGGGACTTTCGTTTTCCGTAAAATGGGAAGGAAACAAATTGAAAGTACCTGCAGAATTCAGGGATAAAAATGCTTGCTCCAAGCCAAATTGAATTGATGGAAAGTCATCTAATTGGGAATAGAGGGATTCCAAGCCTAAATCAATATTTTGGCAAACCCATCTTAGTTTTTCCTCATATTCAGGAACATCATCAATACTCAACCCCCGTAGGAGCCCACACTCCCCTATTCCAAAACTTTCATCTTTTTCAAGAATGATAAACCAAGTCTCCTTTTGTTTGAGTATCCCTCGGGAAGTACCACTAGGTTTCTTAAAATCGAGAATATAAGGAGTATACTTTGCCTTCATGCAATAGTCCCAAAAATAGGTATAAAATGGGACAAAGACTATAGGTTGGTTTAGCTGAAGTTGAACCAAAAACGTACTCCTTCTGAAGCACGGTCAATATTTAATTTGGACTGTAATTGATTGACCAATCGATTCATCAAACGAATCCCCATGGAAGAATTGGTTCGCTCATCCGCATCTTCAGGAAGACCTACACCATTGTCGGTATATTCGAAATATCCCTGTTCCCCATTTTTTCTTAAGTGAATGTATATTTTCCCATTTTCATCACTGTCCGGGAACGCATATTTGAAGGAATTGGATACCAGTTCATTCAAAATCAACCCAAAAGGAATCGCTCTATCAATATCCAGTTCTGTACCTTCTGCATCTATAGTGATACTGATGTTGTGCCCCCCTTTTTTGTAAACGGATTGCACACTGTTAATCAAGCTCTCAATATAGCCTTGCATTTCAATGACGGAGAGATCATCATTTTGATATAACTTCTGATGTATAAGCGCCATGGCCTTTACCCGACTTTTTCCTTCTTCAAGGGCCTCAATAGCAGACTTGCTACGCGTATTCTTTGTCTGAAGACTCAGCAAGCTGGAAACCATCTGCAAATTGTTCTTTACCCTGTGGTGAATTTCTTTAAGCAGGGAATCTTTTTCAATAAGTGAATTTTCAATGATGTGTTTCTGCTCTGCGATAAGTCGCTGATTCTTTATACTCTTTAAATAGGCATAAACGAGTCCAGCAAACCCTAAAAGGGTAAATATTAAGGATATAAAAACCAGATTGATTCGTTCATCCTTTGCTTTCATTTCATTTCGGGCCTGCTCATTAATACGTTTCTGCTCGTCAATAAGTCTCTGGGAATTTTCCAAATCCTCATTCGCTACTATGGTCACCAATTGTTGCTTTAGTAAAGAGGCTTGTTTTTGGTTGAGAGAATCTTTTATACGCTCATTACGACGATAGAAGGTTGCGGCGTTCTTGTAATTCTCCACCTTATCATAGAAAGAAGCAAGCAATCTATTTCTTTTGATGTCCTGAAGGATGGAGGTATTATCAAAAGTGATATCCAAATTCTTCTTTGCCTCTCTATATCGCTCAAGCTGCAAGTTTGCATCCGCCAAATCCAAGGTATTATCCACAACCTCAATCTGATGTGAATTAACTGGGGAAGTTTTCAAAACTTCTATACTACTTTCTAGAAGTGGAATAGCTTCTTCATATTCCTCTAAAAGCACATGACATTTCCCAATATTTCCCTCTATCTCCGCTTTAAGAAATTCAGTATCGAATAGCTCTTTTTCGGTTTTTTGTTTTGATATGTCGTTGATGAAAACATCCAAGTAGGCCTTGGCCTTCTTCAATTCACTCAAAGCGGTAGGGGCGGAATTATCCAGCCTTAGATAATTACCAACCTTACTATGGTATTTTGCCAATCCATAAGAATCATTATCGGCTATGGTAGGCTTAACCTCCATAATGTACTGATTCCGCGCTTTTCTATGAAGGCCTAAATTGCTGTAAATGTCATAAAATGCCACATTCTCGGTGATTCCCAATTCCCTTTTGCGTTTTCGGATGACAATCTGTTTGTCGTAAAGCTGCAGTTTGGCATAGTTGTCATCCAAGACATCCAGAATGAGTTTTTGAGAGGTAATGTCCAAGGTATCACTTGAATCAAACAGTTCCCTCGCCAGTACAATACTCTTATCGTAATCTCCCAGGTCATTAAATATCTGGGCCTGCATCAATTTATAATGAAGTACAGCATCGGGATCCTTGGTTTTTTGCGCATTGCCTAAAAATACTTTCACGGTATCCAGCCAATCATAAGCAGAATTGACATTGTACCGGTCCATAGAATTGAAGAAAATGTTGAAACGTTCTTCGGATGCTTGAGCATTTTGAAATTCCTGCAAAACGGAGGATTCATCAGCCTCCTGAGCATACGAAAAGGAAAAAGAGAAAAAAGTTAAACCAAAAATTAAGAAAGCCCTCTTATAAAATAATTTCATTCTTCCGAATAGATAGTGTTCTTTACCGAATAGGAATCCGGTAATGGTGTTCATGTCCCGTTTAATATGTATAATCGTTCTATTCAAGATGTATTCTAAAGGCTAAAGGTTAAGATTTGAGGGAATCAAGATTTTACCATCTATTCCTGTTATAGAACGATTATTTTGTCTCAAAATTAAATTGTAGAGAATTGGGATGTCGAGTATTGTTGTGAAAGTGTCCATTTCTGTTGTGAAAGAACCCAAACTGTATATAAAGGTGCTTTTTATCGATGTTTTACGCGTTTTACGGAAAAGAGTCTTACTTCTTCCTCTTTACGGAATCAAAAAAGGCCTTGCTAACCAAAGCAAGACCCTTTTACGAGAACACTATATGAAAATGAAAAAATTACTTACGTTTCAAATACAAAGCTAAAATAGCTCGGACCCCGTTCTTGGGAAAAGAATTGTTGCGAAAGCGAAAAAACTTGTGGTGAGTTCGTTTTACTGCATAAAAAAAGTGCCAAAAGGCACTTTATACTTTAGAGCTGTATGAATCTAGCTATTCATTGAGGATATAATAAACTCTTTGAAATCTTTAGATATAGGAATCAGATTGTTGTTAATCACAATATCCTTGGAATTAATGGCATCAATATGGTCCACGTTAACTATATACGACTTATGCGCTCTGTAAAACTTATTCTTGGGAAGCTTTTCTAAATAGTCCTTTAGTGGAGAACGTACCAAGAACTTCTTTTCTGCCGTGTTTACTTCCAAATACACATTGTCCGCTTTGATGAACTGGATATCGGTAAATTGAATACGATAATACAGATGTTGTTTTTTAACAAAAATGGAATCTTTAAGAACCGAATTCGAAGTAAAGGCATCTCCTTCGTTACCAGCTATTTCCTTAGTGTTTTCCTTGCGGGAATAATTAAAGTTAGACAGGGCAATTTCTATCGAGGTATATAAATCCTGTTGTTCAAAGGGTTTAACCAAATATCCATCTGGCTTAACGGTTTTTGCATTTTCAACCGTTGCACGGTCAGAGTTGGAGGTCACAAAAATGAAAGGAATATTATACTGTTCCCGAATATGTTTGCCAAGATCTATTCCTGTTTTGTCTGAAGCTAAAATGATATCAATCAAAACCAAATCAACTTCATTGTTCTTCAATACATCTACGGCCTGCTCGTACACAATTACATTGTCCACGATTTCATAACCAATTTCCTCCAGCATGGACTGCATGTCATCCGCAATGATAACATTGTCCTCTACAATCAATATTTTAATGGGGTTTTCCAAATCAAAAGAAGTTTAGATAGTTGTAAATCAAAATTACAAAAAATTATTTACCGCGATTAAAAACAGGAGTGATAGGAGAAATATACTTAGTGCCAATTTCTTCAATTCGCCATCCAATTTAACGGGTTCTGTGGTCCGAATTACCTTAACCAAATGTGCAAAAATCGGAAGGAACGCTAATAAATACCAATTATTCCACAATGGTACATTTTCAATGAAGGCGTATACCAGAATGGCAAGAAAACTTAATAGGATTAGGGCTACATGATACTTCTTGCCATTTTCAAAACCCATCCGAACCACCAAGGTATTCTTGCCGTGTTTTTTATCTGAAACCACATCCCTCAGATTATTTAAGTTTAAGACCCCCACACACAGAAGGCCAATGGTAATTGCGGGCAATACTTCTGGCCATGTGAATGTTTTAGTGTATAGAAAAAGGCTACCTAAAACCCCTAACAAGCCGAAAAAAAGAAAAACGGACAAATCTCCTAAACCCATATAACCGTAGGGCGTATCACCCATTGTATATTTCAGTGCAGCCCAAACACTCAATATGCCCAACATGGTAAAAACTATGAAATATACCATGTTTTCTTTCCCAAAAGCAACATATAGCAAAAGCAAAACCAATATGAAACTAATAATGGAAGCAAGTATGATACCTTTCCGCAAACTTTTTTTACTGAGTATCCCAGCTTGAAGAGCCCTAGAGGGACCTATCCTATCGTCACCATCGGTACCCTTGACTCCATCTCCATAGTCATTTGCAAAGTTTGAGGTTATTTGAAAAGCAACCGTAGTCAGTATTGCCAAAAAAAAGATTTGCCCATCGAAAGCCCCGGCAAACATTCCCAATGCCGTCCCCATTACTATGCCTGAAATTGATAAAGGTAGTGTCCGCAAACGCGCGGCTAGCAACCATGCCTTGAAAGGGTTCAATACTAATACGGGTCTTCTATCTTCAAACGTTTACCATCTTTGTAGGAAGCTACAAATGCATCCGAGAAACCCATATTCACCAATTGCTTCCTAAACTTTTGGGCTTCCGGAAGTGTTTCAAAGGTTCCCAAAGAGTAAGCGTAGAACGGATTGGTTTTTACAAAAAGAGTATTGGTCAAAGCCTCTGAAGCAAGGGTAACGTTATTATCCACAAAGGACTTTACTTGCACCGAATAAACAGTTTCCTTATCTAGAAATTCTTTAGCCAAATAGAATTCTTTTACCAAACTCAATTCCCTGTTCTGTTTTTGGAGATTGCTTATCCTGGTTCTAAAAGTATCCAAACTATCCACAGCTTCGGAAAGAATCTCCTCATTCTTGAAATTAGCAGACGTGGTCAATCCTGAGAAATAAGACCATAATCCAAATATGCCCAATAAAATAGCCGCTGTAATCCCCCCAAAGATATTTCTCTGCAGCTTTAGTTTCTTTAAATCCTTGTTCTTGAACTTGATTTGATCCAGAAGTCTTTCGTTAATAATTTGTGCCTTATCGACATCCTTATGCAGTTCCAGCAAATCACTTTCTTCAATAAATGGCATATTAAGGAGGGTTTTATTTATCTGATGTTTCGTAAAATAGTAAACATCAACAACTTACTCTGGTTTCTACAAATGTAAAATTTTTGTAAACACAAAAAAATTGAAGCACAGGAAATTCTCCGCGAATTATAAACCGTCAATCAACATTACGAGCTAAGTAAGATGTATTCCATCATCTGCAATACGTATCTTCTTGGCCTTATACAGATTGCCAATGGCCTTTTTAAACGCTTTTTTGCTCACTTGTAATGCCTCTTTTATTTCCTCCGGAGTAGACTTGTCATGGAGCGGTAAAAATCCATTGTTTTCCTCAAGCTTTTCATAAACTAAGGTCGCGGTCGACTCCATCATGGATACACCAATGGGTTGAAGCGTAACATCAACCTTATTATCCGGCCTAACATTTTTTATGTACCCCTTTAGACGCTTTCCAACACCGAGCGGTTGGAAAACATCACTTTCAAAAACCAACCCTTTGTATTGATTTTCAATGATTACCTCCCACCCCAATGGGGTCTTTCGGTAAACTAAAAGATTTACTTCCGTATTTACTTCAAAAGGAAAACCAGTATTTGAGAGCAATCGGTTCAATCTACTTGTTCCCACAAGTCGAAATGATTCCTGATCTAAAAAGCAGTGTACAACATATTTTTTTCCTTCCTCCATACGGACCTGTTGCTCCCTAAAAGGAACCAAAAGGTGTTTCTCAAGCCCCCAATCCAAAAAAGCACCATAAGCCCCTACTTCCTTTACTTCCAAATAGGCAAATCCACCTCTTTTGATTATAGGTTTTAATGTGGTGGCAATGGGACGTTCGTTATTGTCGAGATAGCAAAACACCTCAAGTTCGCCATCAATCTCAAAATCTTCAGGGACATATTTATTGGGTAATAATACCTCAGTCCCTTCACTATCACCCAAAAAAAGTCCTATGCGAGTACTGCGTAGTACTTTTAAATTGTTGTAATTTCCAAGTTCTATCACGGGTCAAAGGTACTGTCAAATTCAGATACAAAAAAAGCTACCTGAAACGGTAGCTTCCTGTATATCTTTTTCTCTATTTTAATTGTAAACGGATTCCTTTCCAAAATGTTTGGCCAACATATAATAGATTACGGCTCGATGCTTGTTTTTATCCGACCTGCCATACCTATCGATGACGCTGTTTATCGCATCTAGCAATTCCCCATTGTCCGATAATCCCAACTTCTTTATTAGGAAATTGTTTTTTACCGTTTCCAGCTCCTTTTCATCCGAACCGGAGACTCTTGCAGCGTCTGCATTGTAAATGGCTGGACCCAAACCTATGGCCACTTTATTTAAAAGGTCCATATCGGGTGTCTCACCAAATTTTTCATTGATATCCGCTGCGTATTTTTCTACCAATTCATCTCTTTTACTCATAATAGTCAGTGTTCTTTAGGTGTTATTAAGGATTGGTTCTAAGATATAAAATCGAAGTAATCGAGCAAAATTTTGTCATTCTCGGTTCTTGGTGTGAAAACCTCCAAAATTCTGGGCTTCGCGCTATCCGAATAAAAGTTTTTCAGCTGTTGTGGCAACTCTTTCTTGTTGGTAGCTTTCTCATAGTCGAAACCGTACATCTTCGCTAGATTTTCTGCTGAAAGTTGATGAACCGTTTCAAAATAAGACTCGAATTCACTGGTTGGTTCACTACCTGGCAAAATCCTAAAAATTCCTCCTCCCGAATTATTAATAAGAATTATGCGAAAATCCTTTCTTATCCCTTCATACCACAACCCATTGCTGTCATAAAAAAAACTCAAATCCCCTGTTATTAAAACTGTTGGATTAGGGTTGTAAATGGATGCGCCAACTGCGGTTGATGTACTGCCGTCGATTCCACTAGTTCCTCTATTGCAGAATACTTGAAGGGTTTGGTTCATAGGAAACAACTGGGAATATCGAACCGTGGAGCTATTTGCCAAATGAACCTGATAGTCATCTGGGATATATTCTTGAATTTGATGAAAGGCCCAAAAGTCGGAAAAACCAATTTTGTCCAAATACAATTCCCTTTTATTTTGATAGTTCTTTTTTATTTCATCCCATTTTAATCGATACCCCATACTATTTGAATGAAATGGTAGGTGCTGGAAAAAAGTATTTGGCTCTGTGCTGAAATGCTTGGACAAACAAAAAAAAGTATCGTACGCCTTGTTTTTACCAACATGCCAGTGATGCTTTGGTTTATACTTTCTGAGAAAAGCCTTAACCTTTTTGGAAACAATCAATCCTCCCAAAGTGATTAGAATGTCTGGCTGTAGAGCACTAAACAACTCTTCTTCTTGTTGTGATTGTTCTATTGGCGCAATTATACTGTCAATGCTTGGGAAAAATCGGGAATCATGAACATTCGAAGTAGTCTCGGTAAAGACCAGAACGGTTGAGTCCAAAGCTAATTTGTCCAAAACGTCTTTACTCAGGTCATTCGGCTGATTTACTCCAATTAATACCATCTTTCTGGCTGATTCAGTCCAAATGGATGCGTATTCTTCCAAATCATTTTCAGATAAACTGTCTATGGCGATGAATTCCTCGACGGGTACTAAGACGTTTACGCTAGGTTTATCCGTTTGCCCATATAGCGGTTCCTCAAAAGGAACGTTGATATGCACTGGAAGATTTTCAGAATATGCTACATGTAACGCATTCAAAATCTCGGTTTGATTGTACTGCTCAATTTCTTCTTGAGAATGAGACAAGAGGGACTCATCAAATTCTTTGATTACCTCTGTGGAATGGGATACGTCCAATTTTAAATTGGTCTCATAACCAATATGTTCCTTGAAAGCATGAGGCTGTCGTATGGTTTGCCCATCGCCCACATCTATTTTGTACGGCGGACGGTCTGCCGAGATTACGATTAGGGGTATTTCACTATAAAAGGCCTCGGCAATGGCAGGATAATAATTTAAAAGTGCACTGCCGGAAGTACAGACGACCACAACCGGTTCTCGGAGTTGTCTGGCCATTCCCAATGCAAAAAATGCGGCGCACCTTTCATCCACAATGCTAAAGCATTTAAAAAAAGGGGTTTTGGAAAAGCCTAAAGTAAGTGGGGCATTTCGCGAGCCTGGAGATATCACAATGTTCTTGACTCCCTTAGCTTTTAAACTTAAAACAAGCTGTTGCGCAGAGGGGATTTCTGAATACGTCATGCGTTACAAAAATACGGCCCAAAAGCGTATTACCCTAAAACTGAAAAGGAATTTAAAGCAAACTCAACATCGTTTTACTTTTGTTCTGGGTTTCTTCCCATTCATTCTCTGGAATTGATTCAGCCGTTATTCCTCCTCCAACGTAAATGGACGTACCTTTTTGGGACAGTTGCATGCAGCGAAGATTTACGAAAAGTGTTGCATCTTGGGATTTCTCCATGCCCAGTTCGCCTAAAAAACCCGTATAATATTTTCGGTCATACCCTTCATTCTCCAAAATAAACGCTTTTGATAAATCGGAAGGTAATCCACATACGGCAGGCGTAGGGTGCAATGACTCAATAATGGCTTTTAGCGAAGAACTGGAAGAAAGTTTCCCACTCACAACCGTTTTCAAATGCCAAAGCAATCCTGCCTTTGCACTTTCAGGTCCCTCTGCCTTCAAATCATCCACTTTATTGGACAAATTGGTAAGGATGTAGTCGGTAACCATCTCCTGCTCCTCTATCTCCTTTTGTCCCCAAATAGGGTCAACATTAACTTCATACGGAAGCGTCCCAGCCAAAGACATTGTTTTTAGGCTATTGTTTTTTACCTCCAAGAAAGTCTCGGGCGTAGCACCACACCAGATACCCGTACTTGGATGGAAAAATACATAGCAAAAAGCTGAAGGATAGGTGTTCAATATTCGGTTTAGTATCTTATCTGGGGAAACCTGATGTTTGGTATCTATTTTTCTCGATAACACTACTTTTTGAAGGGTGTCAAGGGTAATGGCCTGTTTACCTTTTTTAATTAAATCCAAATGGGCTGACTTGCCCATATCCATAAGTTCTAAACTTTCTAGCCTTTCAGGAACGTCCTGAATTACATAAGGGGCGACAGAAACAACATCCGGTCTCAACAATACGGCATTATACTTTAAATCAAACGGAGCAAATACAAAACCCTTTTCCTGGAAATCCTTAGTTAGTAAAAGTTCACTCGATTCTTGAAAAATAGCCATTACCCTATTCTGATTGGGCTTCCGGTAAATGCAAACGGGGAGACTTTGCTCTATAGCACTTTTGACTTTATCAAGTAGCTGGTGAAATTCTTTATTTTCTGGGTAAGGCAATGGTCGTCAGTTTGCAATTGGATACCAAATTTCCCTCTTCATCAGTGATTTTTATCTCCCAGAGTTGTGTGGTACGGCCCTTATGGATAATGCTAGCCTTAGCGTATACAAACCCCTCCTTAATCGATTTTACATGATTGGCAGCAATTTCTATTCCACGGACAAAAAATTCTTTGGCATCCAGAAAAACATAGGAGGCTGCACTACCTACACTCTCTGCCAGTGCAACCGAAGCTCCCCCATGGAGAACCCCATCTGGTTGATGTACTTTTGGACTTACGGGCATTCGAGCGGTCAAGTAGTTTTCACCCACATCTACATACTCAATTTCCAAGGTTTCCATTAAAGTATTCTTACAAATAGAATTACAAATGGACAGAATTTTTTCCTTGTGTTCGGTCATCCTTTAATTTTTTGTAAAATTACGCAAAGCATTTGCAATAGATTTCTCAATACCATGTCAATTCAAGAAAAGAAAGTCACCTACACCACCCAAAACACTTATGCAACATTGAATGACTTAAGTGAGAAGACAAAATATGTATGGCTGGTTTTTCACGGCATTGGATATTTAAGTCGATACTTTTTAAAACATTTTAGTCAATTAAACCCGGAGGAGCATTATATCATTGCACCTCAAGCACCATCCAAGTATTATCTTAAAAATGAATACAAATATGTTGGTGCAAGTTGGTTGACCAAAGAAAATACCCTAGTTGAAACTGAAAATATCATGTCATATTTAGATAAAGTCTGTCAATCCGAGAACATTTCAACTCATCCAAATTTGGTGGTTTTTGGTTTTTCGCAAGGCGTGTCCATTGCTTTACGTTGGATGGCACGAAATCATGTTCAATGCCATACAATTGCCTTGTATGCTGGAGGTATTCCCAACGAATTAACACCTAAACATTTTGAATATTTGGATTTTTCCACAATCCGGATACAATCAATTTATGGGACCAGGGATGAATTCTTAAATGAGGAAAGATTGGAGACGGAACAAAAGAAACTAAATATGCTGTTCCAAGGCAAGTGTGAGTTGGTCAAGTTCGAAGGGGGTCATGAAATTGTGCCGGAAATCATAACCGATTTAGTCTAATACCATGATTAATTAGGAGTGTCCTTTTTTTCCTCTTCCGCGGGATAGTAAGTTATTCGTCTAGTGCTATAGACATTGCTTGGCGTAGTTATTTTTTTTATCCAGTTTTTCTCTGGACTACTATCAAATTGAAAGATAAACTCCCTTACCGATTTTGAGTTTTGAGTTTCCGTAGTTTCTGAAGTTAGCATGCCATCTACATCGTAGTCCAAACGAACTTTTTGCAAGGAAACAAACTGCTTTTTTGAGACGTCATAATTGAAAGTCTCGGTTTTCAAAAGTTTTCCGGCAGAATCATATGTTTTTTCAGTGGCATTGTTCGGTTCTCCATCCACAAATTCCTTGGTCAACGTTATTTTATATTTGATGTTTCCAACCACTTTTTCAGATACGCGCTTCATTTTCTCCAATATACCATTATGAAAAACACTTTGAGTTGTCTCATTTTTGTACTCTTGATATTCTATGGTGGTTTCATCCACGCCTTCAGCATTTGAAATGATTATCTTTTTCAACCTATCTTCCTCATCGTATAAATATTCCTGTTGTTCCAAAAATTGTTTGTCATAGGAAATTATTTTTTCCTTCACCCTACGTGGTGAAACGGTATCCATTGAATAAAAATTGACCATTGAGGTAGCAGCATCCAAAATGTCATCTTTATAGCTTTCCATTCGCTTCTCAATCAAGGTCTCTCCTTGATATTGATATAAGGTAATATCTTGGTCCGATTCGTTGTATTGGGTTATGGTTTTGACTAGTCTTCCCATTTTATCGAACTCAAAGAGTTCTCTTCCATAATCCGTAATTACGAGACACGACTTTACCTTTCCACGCAGGTCAAAATCCTCAACCTTGAAAATTTGAATTTCTTGTGAATATGCTATTAGATTGAAAAACAATACTATAAAAAGAAGTGGGATGTATTTTTTTATCATACTGCAAAATTAATTTTATGTCATCAATAAAAAAATCAAAAGAGATGCCATATTGAAAAAATAACCCAAAAATATCGAGTTCTTTACTTGCGCCTTTCTTCAAATTACCTGAAACCCCGTGGCGTAGGGGTCATCTTCGGTATCGATGGTAATAGTATTTCTACCATATACTTTTGCCCATCCTTTGATGCTGGGAACTATGGCTTTTTTACCTACTAAACTTGTCTGCTCTTCTATTTTGCCAACAAATTTAGAGCCGATATAGCTCTCGTGGACATATTCCTCACCCACTTGCAATTCGCCTTTGGCATAAAGTTGGGCCATTCTGGCCGAAGTTCCTGTGCCGCAGGGAGAACGATCAATGGCTTTATCTCCATAAAAGACCGCATTTCGCCCTGAAGAACCAGGATGTAGCGCACTTCCTGTCCATAGAATATGGGATACGGTATTGATGTTAGCATTTTCAGGATGAATGAAGGTGCCAGTATACTTGTCATTGATGTTTTTGCGCAGTTCTTGAGAGAACTGTATCAAATTACTGGCTGAGTAGTCTTGAATCCCCGAGAAGTTCTTCTGAGGGTCCACAATGGCATAAAAGTTCCCTCCATAGGCCACGTCAAACACCAATTCACCCAAAAATGAAGAATCAACCGTGAGTCCTTCACCTGCGAGATAACTTTTGACATTGGTTATTTTAACCCACTCCACTTTTTTATTGGGTTTGTGGTATTGGATTTCAACCAATCCAGCAGGTGCCTCCATCCGAACCAAACCTGGAGTTTTTGGCTGAATGAGGTCCTCTTCCAAAGCCATGGTAATGGTTCCAATGGTCCCATGACCACACATCGGAAGGCATCCACTGGTCTCGATAAAAAGAATGGATACATCATTTTTGGGCTGGTGCGGAGGATACAAAATACTACCACTCATCATATCATGACCGCGCGGTTCAAACATAAGTCCAGTGCGAATCCAGTCATATTCCTTCATAAAATGCTGTCGCTTCTCCTCCATGGTTTTGCCCTCCAAATCAGGTCCTCCAGAAACGACCAGACGAACTGGATTTCCACAAGTATGTGCATCCATGCATTCAAAGGTGTAAATTGCCATAATCTTGAACGGTTTAAATCAGAATCGAAGTTAGAAATATTACAGTTACCACCAGATTTAAAATATTTTCCACCTCCAGAGCCCTTCATAAAGAAATCTTAAGCCAAAAATGATTCATCATCTTTTAACTACTTTTGGGAAATTTTGAACTTAAAAAAGTATGAAAATTGTTTCCTGGGGGTTTTTAGCATTAATTCTATCATGCACTCCCACGCAAAAAACCCTATCCCAAAAAAAAGCGAAACCCGAAACCTATGCTGAAACTATTACCCAAGAAGAGCTAAAAGAACATTTATACACCTATGCTTCAGATGAATTTGAAGGAAGGGAAACTGGAACACCTGGTCAAAAAAAGGCTATCGAATATTTGAAATCCCACTACGAATCACTGGGTATTCCGGCGGCAAAGTCCGATGGAGACTATTTTCAGAAAGTGCCTTTGCAAAAATCAAGTGTCCCTAGTGGAAGTATGACCATAAACAATACATCTTTCGCTGTAGGTGAGGCGGTTATTTCGTTCACCCCTGCTGAAGGCAAATACAATCAAATAGTTTATGTGGGGTATGGTATTGATGAGGGAACTTATTCGGATTATGAGCAAGTAGATGTAAAAGATAAAATGGTGCTCATCAAAGCTGGAGAACCCATGAATGAGGACGGAACCTACGCCCTCTCCGGAACGAGCGAACCATCCGTTTGGAGCAATATGTCCGAAGCCATTGGTAAAAAAGGAGAATTAGCATTTGACAAAGGGGCGAAAGGAGTACTATACTATGATTCTGGGAATTATCCGAGATATTCGAACTATTACTCTTTTATAAAAAATAGCAGCAATCCAAGAATGACGCTCCAAGCAGAAGCTAACACAGCACTGCTTATGGTTTTGGATGCAGAGCCTGCAAAGCTTATTTTTCCGGATATCGATTCAAATCATACTCCTAAATTATTAGACACAGATGTGCAATTAGCTCTTGAAAACCAAGGTTTTGTAGATTCTGAAAATGTGGTGGCAATGATTCGAGGAAGTGAGAAACCCGATGAATATGTGGTCATTTCCTCTCACTTGGACCATATTGGGGTTAGTAAGGATGGTCAAATCAACAATGGAGCGGATGACGATGGTTCAGGAAGTGTTGCTCTTTTAGAAATTGCGGAAGCATTTAAAAAGGCAAAAAACAGAGGATATGGACCTAAGCGGTCTATCATATTTCTACATGTTACTGGAGAAGAAAAGGGATTGTTGGGTTCCAAATACTATACAGATTATGAACCTATCAAACCTTTGGAACAGACTGTGGCAAATTTAAATATTGATATGATTGGGAGAACAGACCCCAAACGTGAGGGTAATAGAAATTACATCTATTTAATAGGGTCCGACAAGTTAAGTACAGAATTACACAATTTGTCCGAGGAGATTAATGAAAAATACATGCAAATTGAATTGGATTATAAATACAATGACGATAATGACCCGAATCGGTTCTACTATCGCAGTGACCACTACAATTTTGCCAAAAACAACATCCCCATCATTTTTTACTTCAACGGTACACATGAGGACTATCACAAGCCGGGAGACACCCCAGATAAGATAAACTACGACCTTTTAGAAAATAGAACAAGATTGGTTTTCCATACCGCTTGGGAAGTAGCGAATAGAGAAAATAGGGTCATTGTGGATAAACCAGTGGAATAACAAAAAATACCGTAAAAACAAAAAAGCCCCTCTTTAGAGGGGCTTTTTTAATGGGTGGAAGATCGGTCTCGAACCGACGACCTCCTGAACCACAATCAGGCGCTCTAACCAACTGAGCTACAACCACCGTTTCAAAGCGGATGCAAAGTTAAATTTTTTTCTCAATTCTATCAAAAGATTTCTTGTAGTCATTCGAACATAATTCTTTAACAATTTCAAAATCCAGCATTCGTATAATAATATCCCATGTTGCGTCAGACATCGATAAATTCTATTCGTTCGTCTAACAGACCTACATAATTTAAGAGGTTCACAACATAAAATTCATCATCGATTGTATTGTTCTTAATTTTAGCCAGTTAGAAATTGTTTTCTAGTGCCCCAAATCACTACTATGAACAAGACCAACCTACTAGTTTCCCTTAAAAAACCATTCGTTTTTGGGCTCCTACTCCTTTTCGCCCTGAACCTTCAAGGTCAGAAAAGAAAAAGGGACAGTGTCGCCTATAGAATCAAGCACCTTATTTCTACCAATAAGTTCAGCACAAAGGACTCTACCCATCTTGATTTATTAGCGAATTATTCAAAATACTATCGTTTTATAAACAATGATAGCTTGTACACCATATCAAACCGGGTTTTAAAGCTAAGCAGGGAAATCGATTACAAACAGGGAGAAATCAAAGCACTAGAAAATATAGGGTTATTTTATTCCGATAAGGGTAATTATGAAAAGGCGCTACAGAATTATAAAAGTGCTCTGGAGGTAGCCCGAGAAATCAAGGATACAAAATCCGAACTTGATATCATCAATGATATGGGTCAAGACTATGCCTACATTGGAGACTATGCAAAAGCTTTAAATCTCTACTTAAAAGGACTGGATGTTGCCCAGCAAACAGATAACAAGTGGATGCTTTCCATTCTTAATGAAAACATCGCCAACTTATACGTAGACCAAAAAGATTTTAAAAATGCGTTGACTTTTTACGATAAGATTCAGGCCATAAATGAAGAATTAAAAAACGAAGTATTCCATGCAGAAACTCAAAGTAATATGGCTTCGCTTTACAAAGAAGCCAAAAACTATGAGTTGGCCATGTTCAATATCAACAAGAGTATTATAACTTTTGAAAAAGAGAAAATCTACGATTGGTTGGCCTATGCCTATGAGGTAAAAGGAAGCATTTATTTGGAGCAGAAGAAGTATCAGTGGGCATTACATTGGTACGACCAAAGCAATATGCTTCATGAAAAGCAACTTCAGGATGACCGAGAGAAAATTAACCTGTTAAATGGTATGGCCAAGGTCTATTTAGGGCTTGACCGGGATAGTCTTTCGCTGTCTTCAGTAAATGAAGGGTACTTTCTTTCCAAAAAGATAAAATCCCTTCAAGGACAGATAGATTGTTCGGAAACCCTATATCAAATACATAAAAAAAGAGGGGAAAACGATATAGCCCTATCCTATCTTGAAACCTTCAAAAAGCTATCAGATTCGCTTTCCAAGGACAAAAACAAACAGAGTTTGGCACTACTGGAGACCAAATTGCAGTACCAGCAGGAAAAGCAGGAGCTTATTTCCTCCAATAAATCGGCTTTAGCCAAACAAAGAAACTACATCTATTTTTCGGTGTTGATGGTTTTAATTCTATTGACCGTTTTATTACTGATTCGTCGTAGTGAAAAAGTCCAAAAGAAACTGTACAAAGAACTCAAGGAGAAGTCCATTGAAGTGAGTAGAAGGGAAAATCAGTTGACCGAAATCAACAAAACAAAAACGAAGCTTTTCTCTATCATTGGGCATGACCTACGGGGACCGATTGGCGCACTTCAAGGTATGCTAAAGCTATTTTCGGATGGCGAAATCAGCAAAGCCGAGTTCTTGTCTTTCATTCCTAAATTGAGGAGTGATGTGGAAAACATTTCTTTTGCTTTGAACAATCTGCTTTCATGGGGTCAAACACAACTCAATGGGGTTGTGACCAAACCAAAACGTATCCATTTCGAAAAATTAGTTTTGGATAACCTCAAATTATTATCTGAAGTAGCTGCAGGTAAATCCATTAAAATTATCAATCGCCTACCTGAAAATATGTTGATATGGGCGGATTACAATCAAATTGATATTGTAGTGAGAAATCTGATGAGCAATGCCATTAAGTTTACCCCAGATGACGGATTGATTACCATTGAGGCCCAAGAGAATGCTGATGTTTGGCAAATTATGATTCGTGACACTGGAATCGGAATGAACACAGAAATTCAGAAAAAAATCTTTGCGGATACCAACAACATTACCACCTACGGAACCAATAATGAAAAAGGAACCGGTTTGGGGCTTACCCTTTGTAAGGAAATGATTAACAAAAATAAAGGTCAAATTTGGGTGGAAAGTGCACTTCGTAAAGGTTCAACTTTCTATTTTACCATTCCAAAGGCCGAAAAAAGGTATCAGCAGGCAAGTTAATCAAATCAGGTCATCTAGGTTGTCCACCCCAACAAAACGTTCTACGTTAAACCCTTCTGCATACTCGACCCCAATTAATCTGCCTAAATCCCTAGCACGATAATTAACGCTATCAATGAAGTTTTTGCTACTAATTGGTGTTTCCGGTTCATCGCTATCTGGGTCAAAAAACTGGGAGCTGTATGCTAAAATCGCCTCTGTTTTTTTCTCAATAAATCCAGAAACATCAACGGCAAAGTCAGGTGTTAAGCTTTTCCATTGAATATAATGATAAACCACTTTGGGCCTCCAAGCTTCCTGCCATTCATCTTCCCCCTCCATTTTGGTATCAATTTTAGCAAGACCACTCAGAAAACAAGCATCACTTACCAGTTTACTGCCTTTGGCATGGTCAATATGACGGTCATCCACGGCATTGCATAGCACGATTTCCGGGCGATATTTACGCACCATTTTTATGAGTTCCAATTGGTGTTTTTTATCATTGACAAAAAATCCGTCGGCAAATTCCATATTTTCCCGAACGGCAATCTTTAAAATCTCAGCTGCCTTGGCCGCCTCTTGATCCCGTATTTCTGCCGAACCTCGGGTTCCGAGCTCTCCCCGGGTTAAGTCTATAATACCCACTTTTTTTCCTCGGGATACTTCCTTCGCTATAGTGCCACCCGCTCCCAATTCGGCATCATCCGGATGGGCGCCAAATACTAAAATATCTAATTTCATCAACGTTTAATTAAACCGGTACTGTTATGGATTTCGTTTTGGAAATCGCTTGCTCAATGTCGTGAACTAAGTCCTCAATTTCCTCTATACCTAACGAAAAACGTATTAAAGAGTCTTTGATTCCCTGTTTTTGACGGTCTTCAGGACTCATCAATGCATGGGAAGTTTTGGTTGGAGAAATCATGGTGCTTTCGACACCGGCTAAACTCATGGATGGTTTGATAAGCTCCAAATTTTTGAAGAAAAGGGAGACATCTATCTCGGGATTCAGTTCAAAGGAAAGCATCCCACCAAAGCCTTTCATCTGGGATTTGGCCAAACTGTGACCGGGATGAGTGCTCAGTCCGGGATAGTAAACATTCTCCACATCTTCGTTACCCTTTAAATAAGTCGCCATTTTCAAAGCATTCTCATTTTGTGCCTTGACACGAAGCCCCATGGTTTTTACGCTTCGTTCCAACAACCAAACTGTATAGTCACTTAAACTACCTCCAAAGCAGATGGCTGTTTGAAAAACGGTTTCCATATGTTCTTGGGAACACGCAACAACACCTGCACAGATGTCGGAATGGCCACCCATATATTTTGTGGCACTGTGTAAAATGATATCGATGCCAAAATCTGCTGGGGTCTGATTGATAGGACTCGCAAACGTATTATCTATCATGGTAAGTATACCTCTTTGGGATGCCAATTCTGCTACCCCTTTTAAATCCGTAATAGTCAATAAGGGATTGGAGGGGGTCTCTACATAGATTAGTTTGGTATTGGAGGCAATTACTGCTTCAAAATCAGCTACCTCCCAGCCTTCCGTAAAGGAGTAGCTTATACCATATTTCTCTAATTGAGTCACTGCAAAATTGTAGGTGCCTCCATATAAAGTCTGTTGAAAAACGATATGGTCACCTGCCTGTAAAAAAGCCATCAATGCGGTACTAATGGCTGCCATACCACTCCCAAAAATCATGGCTGCTTCGGTATGCTCCAAAGCAGCCATTTTTTTACTTAACGCTTCTTGATTGGGTGTATTGAAATATCTTGGATATCTTTTTACATCTACATCTTCAAAGGCATAGGAAGAGCTCATGTACAATGGCGATGCAGCACCTTTGTATTCCTTATCCTCCAATGTGCCCACATGGGTACAAACCGTGTTTGTTCCTTGGGTTGATTTCGCCATGGCTTCAAAATTTTGATTAAATATACGAAACCAACTATACTTGAACTTCCTTCCACTTACCCTTTTTAAACCAAATAATTGAGATGATGGCCAGCAGAATTTCCGCGGAGGTAATTGCGATAAAAACCCCTTTGGCTTCCCAACCCAACTGCAAGGCTGCCAGATAAGCAAACGGCAACTGGTAGAACCAAAATGCTATCAAATTTATTTTGGTAGGTGTGGTGGTATCACCTGCACCGTTAAAAGCATTGGCCACTACCATTCCATAGGCGTAAAAAACATATCCTACCGCGATGATTTGCAAACATAAAGCTCCGCTATCCACCACACTTGGGTCAGCATTAAACAAGGAAATAATGTATTCTGCCCCAAAAAAGTAGATTATAGAAATTAATGCCATAAAATAGGCATTGTACTTTCCGGTAATCCAAACCGAAGCTTCTGCCCGATCTGGTTTTTGGGCACCTAGGTTTTGCCCCACTAAGGTGGCTGCCGCGTTACTCATACCCCAAGATGGCATTAGGGTAAACATGATTACACGTATGGCAATCGTGTATCCTGCAAGTACCTCACTTCCAAATTCGGACATGATTCGCATGAGAAAAACCCAACTTGAGGTACCAATCAGAAATTGGGCTATACCTCCCAAGGACACCTTAATAAGGTTCATCATCACCTTTATGTTGACGACAATGTCATTCAATACCAGCTTGATTTTACTCCAGCCAAAGAATAAAATTCCAATTTGGAAAAGCACAGCTGTTCCCCTGCCAATATTTGTGGCAATAGCAGCTCCCATCACCCCATATTCAGGTACGGGGCCCCAACCAAAAATAAAGATGGGGTCTAAAATAATATTAAGCCCATTGGAAAGTACCAAGGCCCACATGGCAATTGAGGCATCACCCGCACCCCTGAAAATGGCATTAATCAAGAACAACAACATGATTGTGATGTTCCCACCTATTAAAAACTGGGTGTAGCCATATCCTTCAGCAATCAAATCCGGTTCTGCACCCATCAGGGCCAATATCTCTTGAGAGTAAAAGATACCTATCAACCCTAAACCAACTGCCACTAATATACCAAGCAGAATCGCTTGAACCGCTGCCGTTCTGGCCCCAGCTACGTCCTCTTCCCCTATTCTACGGGCTACAACAGCTGTTGCGGCCATACTTAATCCAATGGCCAATGCATAAATCAAGGTGATTACGGATTCCGTTAAACCAATAGTGGCAACTGCATTAACACTTACTTGGGATACATATGCGATGTCCACCAAGGCAAAAATGGATTCCATTAGCATCTCCAATATCATAGGGATGGAAAGCATGAAAATCGCCTTACGGATACTGCCGGAAGTAAAATTGTCTTCTTTACCGGTTACAGCAATCCAGAAGTAGCTAAAAAATTTTTTAAATGAATTTGTGTTTGAATTCGTCATTATTGATAAGAATTATGTTGTAGAAAAGAGAAAACGTGCGTCAGACCGGTTATAAACCGATTATAGATTGCCTGGAAAGGCTATGACATCTATGGCTGACATAATTCTTATAACTTCATGATGGCGCAAAGATGGTATTTTTTTTCAATTTTACTGTAAATTACTTCACAAATTATTTTCAACTCTCTTTAAACGCTACCCAGAACTATGAAAAGCAACGTGTATCTTTTTTTAATAATCCTTATACTTTTCACGTCTTGTAAAAATTCAATTTCCGTAGCTGATACTGAAAATACTCCATCTGTTTCTCAAGGATATCAAGGGCAAGCTCCAAGTCCAGTGGTCCCCACTGTAGACAAACCTGTACAACGACAATGGAAAGGAGTTTGGTCCTTTGAAGAAGAATCCGTTTCCTTCAGCAATGAGTTTGACAGTGCACGACTGAATGGTGTTGCTTCGGATGGGAACGACCATTACACCATTTGGATTACTGCAGAAAACACACCAATTAACGTGAGTCCGTGGTATGCCTTTAAGGTCTGGTCCAAAGAACCTAAGGAAATCACCATAAAACTGAGCTATCAAGATTCAAGAAGTCGGTATTACCCTAAGTTGAGCAGGGACGGCCTGAATTTTAAACCTATCGATAGCACTCGTTTTAAAGCGATTAATCCCGGAGAAGGAGATTTTGGTATTAAGGCCGCACCTGAATTTGCTGAGCTTACTGTTGAAGTAAGTACAGATACCTTGTGGGTTTCCGCACAGGAATTATACAGCTCCAAACGCGTTAAGAAATGGATTGACTCCCTAGCGGTAAACCCATATATCAGTTCCCATGAAATTGGAAAAAGTCATGAAAAACGACCTATACATCTGATGGAAATTGGAGCTGGTTCAGTACAAAAACCAGCAGTTATGGTCATCTCCAGACAACACCCTCCAGAAGTGACTGGTTTCTTAGCTATGAAATCCTTTATTGAGACCATTTCAGGGGATTCCGAACTCGCTAAACAGTTTAGAAACAACTTTACTGTTTTTGCCGTTCCCACCATGAATCCCGATGGTGTGGATAATGGGCATTGGAGGCATAATATGGGAGGTATTGATTTGAATAGGGATTGGCAAAACTTTAATCAGCCGGAAACCCAAAGCATTCGAAAATTTCTGAACCAGAAGAAGGCAGAAGGATATCAGTTTGCTTTTGGAGTTGATTTCCACTCCACATGGGATGATATTTATTACCCATTGGATACAACCGTTACAGGACAAAAAGGTAAAATTGTTTTTGATTGGATTAAGCGGATAAGCGAGAGACTTCCCCAAAAAAAAACCAATGTGAAACCTACCGACAAATTAACTCCCACCATGGTGTCACGCACCTATTTGTTTGTAGAACATGAAATGCCGGCCATAGTTTTTGAGCTTGGCGATAACACACCCCGAGATTTTTTAAAACAAAAAGGTCAAGTTGCTGCCGAGGAGCTTATGAAACTTCTGCAGAGTGACTAAGATAAGCTTACTTGGGAATAGCACCTCCGCCCCAGAAAATACTATACTGCTCACAATGGATAATTAATGAGGTATAGTTTACCAATTGAACGTTAGATGGAACCTTATACCGTTGACCTCCTTTGGTTTTTTTAAGCTCAGAAATTAAAACGGCATCCTTAGTTGCATTTTTACCTGTGATATCCGAAACTCTCTTTTTGGAAAGAAATAGTTTCAAATCTGGCGCACTTTTGGTTTTAAAATCATCGCTCAAAACAATGTAGGTGGCATCATTTGCTTTCTCAATTTCAAAATGTCCCGAGATGGATTTGTTTTGTTTTTGCCAGGTTCCCTTCGATGTGGTTTGAGATACCATTGAAATGGAACTCAACATCACAAGTAGGGTGAAAAGTATGGTCTGAAAAGGTTGAATCGTCTTCATTTGTTTATTTTTCAACTTAGTAGTTGAATCCTACCTTTTCTTACATCAAAAAAGGACCTAAAGAAGAGTTTTTGAACAAATAAGCTCTTATTATTCACGAACCACTTCAGGAATACCCTTCTTATGTGATTTATCGTTCGTTTCTTCTCCAGATGTGGTTTGCAGATAATGGACACGATATCTCCAATAGCTGATTCCACCGAGAATCAATATGCCCAAAACAATATGTTTTACATAATCTGGAGTTATGGCCGCAGACCCCGATTGGGCATAACTATGTAAACCGACCAAATAAAAGTTGACCCCGAAATAGGTCATCATAATTGAGCCGTAAGCTGCTACACTCATAAAATTATAGAACCATCGCCCACGCAATGCAGGAACGAAACGCATATGAAGTACAAAGGCATACACCATAATTGAAATCAAAGCCCAAGTTTCCTTGGGGTCCCAACCCCAATAGCGCCCCCAACTCTCATTGGCCCATTGACCTCCCAGAAAGTTTCCTATGGTTAACATTACTAACCCTATCGTTAGCGCCAATTCGTTGATAATGGTCAACTCTTTTAGGTTTACCTCCATGCGTTTCCTGTTCTTCTTGGTAGTCAAGATCATGAGGAGCAAAGCCGTAACACCCAGAATCATACCTACAGTCAAAGGACCGTAACTCCCGACTATCACTGCAACATGAATCATCAACCAATAACTGTCCAATACGGGAACAAGATTTGAAATAGCTGGGTCCACCCAACTTTGATGAGCTATAAATAGAAGCATTGAAGCTACAAAGGTACTGGCTGCCAAGGTGAGGTTACTTTTTCTGATAAAAAGTAGTCCTAGGCCCATGGTTGCCCAACTAACATAGAGAATACTTTCGTAAGCATCACTCCAAGGAGCATGACCTGATATGTACCATCGCATAATCAATCCAGCCGTGTGCCAAATGAAAAAGATGACAATGATACCCTTAAAAAAATAAGTCGTGGCCTTCCAAATTTCCCTTTCCTTAAAAATTCTGAATACCAGAACAAAAAAGAGCAAAGCTCCAAGCATCATGTAATATTTATAGAGACGGTTGAAAATGTCAAGCTTGTTATAAATAATCTCAGCCTTTACTTTTTCATCGGAAGGAAGCACTTCAGAACCATGATTCCTTTGGTTTTGCTTGAAAGCTTCTAAAAGTCTATCTGCTTGGGAATAATCTCCAGTAGTAATTGAACTTTGAAGAGAGTTTAAATAATACGGAAGCGCATTCGCCATAAAATTGGCATACAATGAATCCTGCACCTGATACTGTCCCGACCGGAACTCCACAGCAGATATCCATTTGTTGTTCTCATCGTTCAAGAGTGGAAATATTTTTAAGATATGGCCACTCAACGCCATCTCCAATAAACTGAACCGTTCATGTACTTTGATGAAGTCTTTTTGAAATTTATTGGGGTTTGTTGTGGACGTTGCTTCTTCCAGATACGGTTTTAGCCTATACATTCCTGTGGCATCAAACAAATCGGTGGCTTTAATATATTTCTCCCCCTTCTTTACTTTCAATATCTCTCGAATGCTGTCATTTTGCTTAGAACCAAGGTTAGTCACAATAAATTCGGTGTGATACCACACAGCTCGATTAAGCATCATAGACAAGAAAACCTGGTCAGAATCAAGTCCGCGGAATTTATCCTTACCACTTAGTTTCCTAAGAAGTTCGGATGTAAAGGTGTGCATGGGCTTCATTCGCCCGCCTTCATCCTGTACTACCAAAGCACCAAACTTTTCAGCATGTTCCTTGGAGACTGTCGTTGCTTTAATTACAGAGTCAATTTGGGCACTTGTTGGTTCCGTAATATGATTTTGAGGAGCCTGTTGTCCAAACGAAAGTGTGCACATTAAAAAAGCAAATCCCGCCAAGGCCGCTTTTTTCTTTTGTACTTTTTTCAATGATTTAGCCAAATCGCGGAATCGAGTCTTACCAAAGAACATAATACCTAGCAGCCCTACATAGAGCAGAAAATAGCCGATGTAAGATATCCAAGTTCCCCAAAAATCATGATTCACCGATAGAACTGTTCCCTTTTCATCAGGATGGAAGCTGGATTGAAAAAACCGGTAGCCTCTATGGTCCAAAACATGATTCATGAAAATATCGTAATCGAAGGTACGTTCGTCATCAACGGTTATCTTACTCATAAAAGAAGCATAGCCCGTTTCCGTTCCAGGATATTTTTCCGCTATAAAATCATTCAACTGTATGGCAAATGGTAATTCGTGCACCTTAGATCCATAGCTCAAGGAAAACCCAAGATTCCCGACATTGGTTTTATTTGAGAAATTGGAGGACCCCTTTCCTCCCAGAAGTTTTACTTCTTTGCTTTCCCCGTTGGCAGAAATATTTACTACTAGGGCATCCAAAGTGGCGTCAGTAACCTCATCTTCAGGTACCTTAATAATCCCATAGCTTCCTCGAACCAAAGGCTCAGGAATCACAAATTGCATCCCAGCAAGTGAGTACAAAGATCGCAATTGCAGCGTTTGTAGACTGTCTTGGACCACCTCGCCCTGAAATTGGTCAGCCATACGCATAAAACCGCCACCAAATGGTGTTTTTATTTGAAAGTCTTCACCATTGGCAAAAATGTTGATAGCTCCCGGCGTTTCGTTATTCAGGGTAAAAAGTACGTTGTGGATACTCGCAATTTGTCCGTTTTCCAGATAGTGTTCATGTCGCTGTCCATCTCCCGCCTCAACAATTTTCAAATATTCCTTACCATTCTCATCAGGAATCAATCCTTCTTTAGCGCCTTCAATAAAATCCACATAGTCAATGGAAAAATTCTGTCCATTAAAATCGGAGCGCCAAGGCAAGCTAGAGCGTTTTCCCTCAGCCGTGACAAGAATATCGTCTTCCAATATCCTTCGTTTGGTCTCCCCATTAATCTCTCCATCCACATAAGCCGTCAAATAGGTCTTGTCAGAATAAAACCGACTTTCTGTAGCACCCTCTCGGATAGGCATCATACCCTCATAACTAATATATCGGGTAACAAAGGCACCTATGATTATCAAAATCCAGGAAAGGTGAAGAATTAGGATAGGCCATTTCTTCCAAGAAAGTAGTTTATACCGGTAGATATTGCCAGCAAAATTGATGACAAAAAATACCATGATAGCTTCAAACCAGGTGGCGTTATAAATATAAATTCGCGCTGTTTCCGTGCTATACGCACTTTCTATAAATGTTCCCACTCCCATAGCTGCGGCAAAAACCAAAAATAGTACGGCCATGAGCTTCGTGGAGAAAAGTGTCTTTTTGAGAATATCGACCATGTATCCAACCCTGTATTTGGCTTGCAAAATTACCACCTTTTTGGATTTTTTGATTAATAGGGATCCTTTAAAAAGTTAAACAGTTTTGTTAATTCTTTTTTAAAACCGATTTGAGGCAAATTTGTAGTTTTGACCATGCTCTCAGTAGTTATTCTTGGAACTGGTAATGTTGCAGAAAACTTGATTCACGCCCTGTACCATTCGAAACAGGCTCACCTTTTACAAATTGTAGGTCGCAAACAACATGCGCTTAACAAGTATACTGGCAAGGCTAAGATTACGTCGAATTTTGAGAACATAGAAGATGCCGACATCTATATTATAGCCGTTTCAGATAGTGCCATACAAATGGTTGCTGAAAAACTTTTAGGGAAACAGGGTTTGGTCGTACACACCTCCGGAGCTACTTCAATGCATAGTATCTCATCAGTAAACAAGGGTGTTTTTTACCCATTACAAACCTTTACGAAAGAAAGAATTCTAGACTTTACGAACATTCCTATTTGTGTTGAAGCGTCAAATAACCAAGGGCTTGAGTTACTTCATAAACTTGGAACCAGTATTTCCAGTCAAGTACATGAAATTAGCTCTGAGCAACGTGAAAAGCTACATTTAGCGGCCGTTTTTGCAAATAACTTTTCCAATCATCTGTTTCATATCAGCGAAATGGTGTGTGCCAAAGAAGGCCTTTCTTTTGAACTGTTAAAACCCTTAATTTTGGAAACTGTCCAGAAATTGGAGAGCCTCTCACCTTATAAAGCGCAAACCGGTCCGGCTCGAAGAAAGGATATCCCCAGTATGGAAAAACATCTCGAGCTTTTACCGGACGAGGAACATAAAAAACTATATACATTGCTTAGTGAGGCAATTATGAAGACCTATGAAAAAGAATTATAAAGAGCTTTTGAATGACATTACCACATTCGTTTTTGATGTGGACGGTGTATTTACGGATGGTTCCATCTTAGTGACCAGCACAGGGGAAATGTTGAGGAGGATGAACGTAAAGGACGGATATGCCCTAAAGACTGCTTTACAAAAAGGATATAAGGTATGTATCATAACTGGTGGAACCAATGAAGGAGTCAGGGAACGTCTTAAGGGATTAGGTGTTACCGATATTTATTTGGACGCCCATCACAAGCAAGACCCCTTGGAAGAATATTTGGACATATACAATATTGACCCAAAAAATGTACTCTACATGGGCGATGATCTGCCGGACATTCCTCCAATGGGTATGGTAGGGTTGGCTGCTGCTCCGCAAAACGCAGTTCCCGAGGTGAAAGCCATTTCCGATTATGTTTCCCACAAAAATGGTGGTGAAGGTTGCGTGCGCGATATTATTGAACAAGTCTTAAAGGTACGTGGGGATTGGAACGATAATTATAGTGCCAAGAATGACTAAACGCAATCCGCTAGCCGACAAATTGAAAGGCTATCATCTTATCTTGGGTTCAGGTTCTCCCCGACGCAAAATGTTTTTGGAACAACTTGGTTTGGAATTTGAGGTACGCAAAAAAGAGGTGGATGAAGTTTATCCCGAGCATTTAAAAGGAGAAGAAATATCCCGCTTCCTTGCCGAACTTAAAGCTTCCCCCTTTACCGAAGAACTAAATGAAAAGGACATCCTTCTAACTTCCGATACGGTGGTTTGGCATAAAGACCAATCTTTGGCCAAAGCAAGGGATGCCCAAGAAGCTTTTCATATGTTGCAGACCCTTTCTGGGGATTGGCATGAGGTAATTACTTCAGTGTGCATAACCACAAAACAGCTTCAAAAAACGGTCTCAGGAACTACCAGAGTAAAATTTGCAGATTTCACTGAAGATGAAATCAGATTCTACATTGCTATGGACAACCCTTTTGACAAGGCCGGAGCTTATGGTATTCAGGATTGGTTGGGCCTAATAGGTATTTCAGAAATCAAGGGTTCCTACACCAACGTAGTAGGCTTACCTACCCATCTCGTTTACAAAACGTTAATGGACATGGTTTCTTGATGGGTGTTGCGTAATTTTGTAATAAACCCTTGTATTATGAAAAAGCTAGCTTCGACCAAAATTCTATCTATCCCTGCATTTGCACTCCTCCTTTTTGCCTTTGCTTGTAATACATCCTCTGAAACCAAGGAAAAAGAGTTAGCTATAAATGATGAGGAAGAAATGGAGAACACTACCATTGAACTCCCCAAAAAACCGCTTTCTGAAGAATTCAAAAAATATTGGTATGCAGGGGATGCGGAAATCACTTCGTATGAGTTGGAGCAGGCAAGATATGGTGAAATCCGAACAGGAAAATCGGTATTGATTTATGTAACCGAGCCCTTTTTGCCAGAAAAGCAAGTCAAAGCAGACCGGAGCAATCCTGGTAATGTTCCTGTTTTAAAGTTGAATGCTACCAAGAAATATTTGACTGGAATCTACCCCTACTCCATTATGTCCAGTACCTTTTATCCAGTCTACGATAATCAGCATGCCATCAAAACAAGTCTTTCGGTCCAAGAGTGGTGTGGACATGTCTACTCCCAAATCAACAACAGGGATAAATTTGAATTTACATCCCACTCTTATTTTGAAAGTGAGGCAGACCAAAACCTCAGTATCGATAAGAATATCCTTGAAAATGAGATTTGGAGCAAAATTCGAATTAATCCCGCTGACCTCCCAGTAGGTAATCTTAAAATGGTGCCTTCATTGGAGTATGTCCGATTAAGACATAAGGAACTTAAAGCTTATAATGCCAATGCTTCTTTGGATTCTGAAGGAGACAACAGTATTTACACGATTGCCTATCCAGAGTTGGAAAGGACCCTTTCAATTACGTTTTCCTCCTCTTTTCCCTACACTGTAGAAGGCTGGAAAGAAGAATTCAAAAGTGGGTTTGGACCTAACGCCAAGATACTTGAAACCAAAGCAACACGATTGAAATCCTTAAAAACACCTTATTGGGGTCAAAATGGCAATGATGACGAAGTCTTAAGGGAAAGTTTGGGGCTCTAAGCGTACATTTTTACCACAAAAGTGTCCTAAATATACCTTGTTAAAGATGTTCTAAATTTTATTTAGGCTGGATTGAATATTTCTATATTTGGCAAACGACTAAAAACGCAATCATGCGAAATTTTTGGGTCAGATTCCTGACTTTGCTACTTGTTGTATCCTATTCTTTTGCACAAAGGCCTTCCAAACCAACATCCACAGAAATACATCACAGTTTAAAAAAACTGAATTTTTTGGGAACTGCCCTTTATGTTGCTGCGCATCCCGATGATGAAAATACGAGGCTCATTTCGTATTTGTCCAATCATGAAAAAGCCAGAACGGTTTATCTCTCCCTTACAAGAGGTGATGGTGGTCAGAATCTGATTGGTCCCGAACTACGGGAGCTTTTAGGTGTATTGCGTACACAGGAATTGTTGGCCGCAAGAAGTGTTGATGGTGGAGAACAATGGTTTTCGCGTGCAAACGACTTCGGATTTTCCAAACATCCGGATGAAACCTTAACCATTTGGGACAAGGATAAAGTATTAGGTGACGTGGTTTGGGCCATCCGGAATCTAAGACCTGATATTATTATTAATCGATTTGACCATAGAACTCCAGGTACGACCCATGGGCATCACACCACCTCCGCTATGCTCAGTGTTGAAGCCTTTGATTTGGTTAACAATCCAGAGGTTTATCCAGAGCAGTTGGAGCTAACCTCCGTTTGGCAGCCCAAGCGCATTTTTTTCAATACTTCATGGTGGTTTTATGGAGGCAGGGAGAATTTTGAAAAGGCGGATAAATCCAATTTGGTTAAAATGGATACAGGGGTCTTTTATCCGGAATTGGGACTTTCCAATAATGAAATCGCGGCTGTCGCTAGTAGTCAGCACCTATGTCAAGGTTTTGGTAGACTGACCACACGTGGTTCGCAGGACGAATATGTAGAACTTTTAAAAGGAGATATGCCCCAGACCAATAATCTTTTTCAGGGCATAAATACAACTTGGTCAAGAATTGAAGGAGGTAAAGCTATCGGTGATATTCTTTATGGTATTGAAAATAATTTCGACTTTACAAATCCTGCGTCACATGTACCTCAACTTATTGAGGCGTACAAATTACTGCAAGAGATAGATGACGAACATTGGAAAATATTGAAATCGGAAGAACTTAAAGATATTATTCTCGCGTGTTCAGGTCTTTATTTGGAGGCTAGTGCTTCAACATCTTCCACTACTCCCGATAATTCCGTAAAACTGAATTTCGAAATTCTAAATCGCAGTGAGGTCGGTTTCAATTTAAAAGAAATACAACTGGTCGATTCAGACAAAAAACTATCCCCTAACATCAGTTTGTCCAACAACAAGAAAGAAAATCTCACTTTGGATTTTTCCGTTGCTGAAAATCAAAACATTTCTGGTCCGTACTGGTTGAATACGCCTTGGAGCTTGGGAATGTATAATGTGGATAATCAAAGTATGATTGGTAAAGCGCAAACACCGAGCGCTTTTAAAGTTGATTTCATTTTATCCTATGACGGGTTGGATATTCCTTTTAGGAAAGACGTGGTCTATCGCTTTTCCAAACCTGACCGAGGAGAACTGTATGAGCCTTTTGTGGTGTTACCTGAAGTGACCACACAGATAGAGGAAAAAGTATTAATATTCGCTTCCAACGAACCCAAGGACGTTAGAGTTAAAGTACGGGCTGGAAAAGACAATATTTCAGGAGAGGTCCAATTGAACCATCCGGCGGGTTGGGTTGTATCTCCCCCAAGTAAGAGCTTTTCTATAGAAAAAGTGGGACAAGAACAAATAGTAACCTTCCAGGTAGCTCCTCCCAGCATGGATAGTGAAGGCAAGCTTTCCCCTATTGCAAAAATCAAGGGTGAAACATTTGACAAAGAATTGGTTGAAATCGCCTATGACCATATCCCTAAACAATCTGTACTGTTGCCATCGGAAGCCAAAGTGGTCCGAATGAACATTACCAAAACGGGAGAACACATTGGGTATATTATGGGAGCTGGTGATAAGGTCCCGGAAAGTCTAGAGCAGATAGGATACCAAGTGCATATAATTGATCCCAACGATATTCAAAGTGGTTCTCTGGAAAAGTATGATGCGGTAGTGGTGGGAATTCGAGCGTACAATGTGGTTGAAAATTTAAAATTTAAACAACCTTTCTTGTTTGAATACGTCGAAAATGGTGGCAACCTTATAGTCCAGTATAATACCGCCAATAGATGGAGAAAGCAAATTGATAACCTTGCCCCCTACGAACTTTCCATTTCAAGGGATAGGGTAACCAATGAAAATGCCCAAGTGACCGTTTTGGCCAAAGACCACTCTTTGGTTAACTTCCCAAATGCGGTTACCGCTAAAGATTTTGATAATTGGGTACAGGAACGGGGTTTATACTTTCCAAATCAATGGGGTTCTGAGTTTACTCCTATTCTTTCCATGAACGATAAGGGCGAATCTGCCAAAGAAGGAAGCCTTTTGGTGGCCCCATATGGAAAAGGACACTATATTTACACAGGTTTGAGCTTTTTCAGAGAACTCCCCGCTGGTGTTTCTGGAGCCTACAAGCTCTTTGCCAACATGTTGTCCATTGGCAAAAATGAAATGAAATCAGAAAACAACGTTAAAGGATAAAATGGAAAATGAATTTCGTTGGAAAAAAGAGTACACCATGGTCATTGTACTTAATATACTCTACATCCTCATTTTCTATTTGATTATGGCTTTTAACAACTAACCACCAAAATGGGAATACTGGATTGGATTGTTCTGGGTAGTACGCTGCTCTTTATTGTCGCATACGGCGTCTGGAAAACTAAGGGCAGTAAAAATGTTGATGATTATGTACTTGGAGGCAATGATGCCAAATGGTGGACCATTGGGCTCTCCGTAATGGCTACACAGGCCAGTGCCATAACATTTTTATCTACGCCAGGCCAAGCTTTTCACGATGGATTGGGTTTTGTGCAGTTTTACTTTGGCTTGCCCTTGGCCATGATATTCATTTGTGTTGTTTTCATTCCTATTTATCGAAAACTCAAAGTATTTACTGCTTATGAAATGTTGGAGGGTAGATTCGACTTGAAAACACGGACCCTTACCGCTATTTTGTTTTTGGTACAACGTGGTCTGGCAGCTGGAATAACCATTTTTGCTCCGTCTATAATTTTATCCGCCGTACTCGGATGGGATTTAAGAACGTTGAATATCATCATTGGGATATTGGTTATTGTGTATACTGTTTCTGGTGGTACAAAGGCGGTCAGTGTAACCCAAAAACAACAGATGTTCATTATTATGGTGGGCATGTTTTTTGCCTTTTTCTTCATTTTGGGTTCATTGCCTACAGGGGTTTCTTTTGGAGAAGCCCTAAAAATTGCCGGAGCCAACAATAAGCTACAGATTTTGGATTTTAGTCTGGATACCCAAAACCGATACACCTTTTGGAGTGGAATTACAGGCGGATTCTTTCTAGCTTTGGCTTATTTTGGAACCGACCAAAGTCAGGTACAACGGTATTTGTCCGGAGAATCGGTCCGAGAGAGTCAATTGGGGCTTATTTTCAATGGAATATTCAAGATTCCAATGCAATTCTTCATTTTGTTGGTAGGAGTCATGGTATTTGTTTTTTATCAATACAATACCTCACCGCTAAATTTCAATCCAGCTGCAACGGAGGCTGTTCTTGAATCTGAGCAAAGTGAAAGCTATAGAGCCCTGGAAGAAAGCCACCTAGCGCTTGAACAGGAAAAACGAATGGCACAGGAAGATTTTTCAACGGCCTTGCAACTGAAGGAGTACAATACTATTATCCAGGCAGAGCAAAACATCGAAAAAATTAACCAACAAGAACGGGCCAATCGGGAGGCAGCTAGGAGCCTTATTGCCCAAGCAGATGATTCCGTTGAAACCAATGATAAGGACTATGTTTTTATCCATTTCATTTTGAACAATCTTCCCAATGGTTTAATAGGGTTATTATTAGCCGTTATTCTCTCTGCCGCCATGTCTTCCACGGCTTCGGAATTAAATGCGTTAGGGACTATTACCGCTTTGGACCTGTACAAAAGAAACCAAAAAGAGGAAAAGGATGAGGAACACTATTTAAAAGCAACAAAGGGATTTACACTTCTTTGGGGCATTGTTGCCATACTTATAGCTTGTGTGGCCAATCTTTTTGACAATCTTATCCAATTGGTAAATATCATCGGTTCCATTTTTTATGGAAACGTGCTTGGCATCTTTTTGCTGGCATTTTTCTTTAAATATGTTAAAGGCGATTCCGTATTTATTGCAGCCATTGTGACCCAAATCATTGTTATTGTAGGCTGGTATTTTGATTGGATGTCCTATTTATGGTTGAACGCTTTTGGGTGTCTGTTGGTTATCTTGCTTGCCCTATTAATGGAAACCTTTGATGGATATTTACGAAAGCCTCCAATAAAGACATAAAAAAACCCACCATAGGTGGGCTTTTCAAAAAATCATTATGCTTTTTAAAGGGCTCCCCATTCTTTTAAGGAGTCTTGATTTAATTTTACATAGTCTTGGTTACCAGCAGTCTCCGCAGCGGCCATGGATTTCTTAGCGGCCTCAATAGCTCCTTTTTTATCTCCCAACTTGGCATAAATCAAAGATTGTCTTCTCATTACCCAATAGGCTTTGTCATTCATAGCGACAGCCTTATCAATCCATTCCTTAGCCTTGTTCAAGTCTTTTCCTTCTTCAAAATAATAAGAGGCGGCGGCGTATAATTCGTTTGCTGTGGGACCCGCCATTAATTTAGCGATGCTCTTATCTGCCTTTTCGCCTGTAGGAACCTCGAATTTTACACCTGCATAGGTATTCTCCCACATCATCCCCAATGTTGCACCATTATTGTGAAGATCATCGATGGTAATGGTAAAGGTTTCAATAGGAACTTCAATAGGAAATACGTCGACAGTGGTTTTGGCGGCAACTTTGCTATCATCCCATTCTCTGGGTGTTCCCCAGTTGTTGGTATCAGAATAAAAAATTACCTCCCATGAAGTCTTTCCAGGCTTCGTGAAGATAGCATAATCACCTGCCTTAAGTGTTTGTCCATCCACTATGACATCATCGCCAAAGCTTACGACGGTATTCTTGTTTGCTCCTGTTCTCCATAATTCGTCATAAGATTCCAATCCACCGAAAATTTTTCTTCCTCTCATCGACGGTCTTGAATATTCAACGGAGACCTCTGTCAAACCAACGGTTTGGACTAGTTTGGAAGAAGGGCTAGGTTGTGGAGTCTGCAACTGCGCCTCGACAGATACGGAAAGTGCTGCTGCGAAAAGAAAAACCAATAATTTTTTCATTTGAAAGTGTTTTTAGAATTGTAAGTGGCACAAAACTATATATAATGGTAGGTTGGCCTTGTTAATAAACCCTTAAAACCCCAAACACCTTACCAATTAAAAGGTCATAAAAGCTATTAGAACAAAGCAAAAGAAAAGATTTAGCCTTATATCATAATTTTGTTTAATTATTTATATTTTTCTTTAAACAAAATAGATTTATCTTTGTGGAAAATAATATATGCAGCTCTATCAATTACGGTCCAAACAGGTTTTTCCCATCAGCAAACAAGAAGCATGGGACTTTCTTTCCAACCCAGCTAACTTAAGTGTAATTACTCCTGATCATATGGAATTTCACATACTGGATGGTGCAGGCAAAGCTATGTTTCCAGGCCAGATAATACAGTATATTGTAAAGCCTTTTCCTTTCTATGCCGTTAAATGGGTAACGGAAATTACCCATGTGGCTCCAGGTGAGTATTTTGTGGATGAACAGCGGTTTGGCCCTTATGCCCTTTGGCATCACAAGCATTTTTTGAAAGAAGTTGAACAGGGGGTTGAGATGTTGGATGTTGTGGATTACAAACTTCCTTTTGGATTCTTGGGACAGCTCATGCATCCCATTCTAGTCAAAAAGCAGTTGCATGCAATCTTTTCATATCGAGAAGAAAAACTAGCAGAACTCTTCGGTACCGTTGAAGGTGAAATTCCTAGTCTTGAACTCAAATCCATTTAAAATGAGAAAAAATATACTCCTTATCGGCGGATCCTACGGAATAGGTCACGAAGTGGCCCAACAAATGTCTATGCAACATAATGTCTACATCGCATCCCGAACCAATGAAAATCTTATGGGAGCCAATATCCAACATCTTCCTTTCGACGTTTTGTCGGATGATGTATCCGAATTGAACTTACCAGAAACTATTGACGGTTTTGTTTTTTGTCCTGGGTCAATCAATCTTAAACCCCTTAAGATGTTGAACTTGGATGCTTTCCGTCAAGATATGGAGCTGAATTTCTTTGCATTGGTGAATGCTGTTAAATCCATTCTTCCCAAAATGTCGGAAGGTTCTAGTATGGTTTTTTTCAGTACGGTAGCCGTCAATACTGGCATGCCATTCCACACTAGTGTTTCCTCGGCTAAAGGAGCCATTGAAGGTTTTGCCAAATCCTTAGCAGCCGAATATGCTCCTAAAATAAGAGTCAACACCATTGCTCCTTCCCTGATAGATACTCCTTTGGCCAAAAGACTGCTGAACAACGACAAAAAGAAAGAAATGATGGCTGGAAGACATCCGCTTAAAAGAGTTGGTAATGTAAAAGACATAGCCAATATGGTTACTTTCTTACTTAATCCAGAAAATAGTTGGATTTCAGGTCAGGTCATACAAATTGATGGGGGCATGTCATCCCTAAATGTTAACTAATGAAAAAAAAGCTAACCCTATTTTGGTTCAGAAGAGATCTTCGATTAGACGACAACGTAGGGTTGTATCAGGCTTTACAGTCAGGAAATAAAGTACTTCCCATTTTTATTTTTGATTCGGATATTTTGGAGGGCCTACCTAAAGATGATGCCAGGGTTTCCTTTATTTACAGACAACTTCAGCAAATAAAAAAAGAGTTGAATGAAAGAAGTGAAGGTAATCTGGCCATATATCACGGTAAACCGGAACACGTTTTTGAGCAGCTTGCGCAAATATTTTCAATAGATTCGGTTTTTACCAACCATGATTATGAACCATACGCAAGAAAAAGAGACCAAGAAATTCAAAAAATCCTGCATGCCCATGGGATTGGCTTTAAAACATTTAAAGACCAGGTCATCTTCGAAAAAAGTGAAGTGGTCAAAGACGACGGCAAACCTTATGTAGTTTACACACCCTATAAAAACAAATGGAAGGAAATATTCAATGCTTCCATCCATGTATTGGACCATATTCCCAATTATGAAAATTTTGCCGCACTTAACAATTTGCCAAACCCTTCTTTAAAAGATATAGGTTTTTGTACTTCTGAGATTCAAGTCCCGGATTTTCTGGCAACGCCAAAACTGATAAACAATTACGAAGCTACCCGAAACTTTCCTGCAATTAAACAAGGAACGTCCAGATTAGGTCCACATTTGCGGTTTGGTACAGTTTCTATTAGGAAAATGGTCAAAAAAGCCATTGCAGAGGACAACCACGTCTTCTGGCATGAACTTATTTGGAGAGAATTTTTTATGCAAATACTTTGGCATTTTCCCCATACGGTCGATAAGGCTTTTAAACCTAAATATGACCGAATCGAATGGAGAAATAATGAAGCGGAATTTGAGCGTTGGAAAAATGGCCAAACCGGTTACGCCCTAGTTGACGCCGGTATGCGGGAATTGAACGCAACAGGATATATGCACAATAGAGTACGGATGCTGGTCGCCAGCTTTTTGTGCAAACATTTGCTCATTGATTGGCGTTGGGGTGAAGCATATTTTGCTGAAAAACTTTTGGATTACGAACAGGCCAGCAATGTGGGCAATTGGCAATGGGCCTCTGGTAGCGGCGTGGACGCTGCACCCTATTTCCGAATATTCAATCCCATGACCCAAGTGGATAAGTTTGATAAACAGAAAGAGTATATCAACACCTGGGTTCCAGAACTACAGGAACTTACGTATCCAACAAAAATGGTTGACCACAAAATGGCACGGGAGCGTTGTCTTGAAGTCTACAAAACAGCGCTGAACTAAACCATTTTTAGTACTTTTAGGGAAACGAGTAATCAAGCTGATTTGGTTACCATCATTTAGCTAACTTCAACGCTCTTTCCATGAAAAAGTTTACTCTTCTAGTGGTCTGTACTCTAGCTTTCGCAACAGTACATTCCCAAAAATTAAATTCAAGCAAAAAAGCGGTTATTGCTTCTGTAGAAGCACATAAGGAAAATTTAATCAAGATAAGTGATTCCATATGGTCCTTCGCCGAAACGGCATTCAATGAATCCAAATCTGCCGAAGTTTTGGCCTCCTACGCAGAAAAGAATGGCTTAAAGGTAACACGGGGTGTGGCCAATATCCCAACCGCATTTACTGCAACGTATGGTTCGGGAAAACCTGTAATTAGTGTGTTAGGTGAATTTGATGCACTTCCGGGCCTTTCCCAAAAAACAGAGCCTACCAAAAATCCCATCAACGTTGGAGCTCCAGGGCATGGTTGTGGACATAACCTTTTTGGAGCGGCTAGTTTGGGAGCTGCCATTGCTATAAAAGAGCAGATTGAAGCAGGTAAACTGAAGGGAACAGTTAAATTTTTAGGGACCCCGGCAGAGGAAAAGTACTTTGCCAAAGTGTGGATGGTTGAAGCTGGCCTGTGGGATGATGTAGATGTCAATATCAGCTGGCATCCAGGTGCTAGTACTGAGGCAAGTGTTCAAACCGGTTTGTCCCTAATAGATTTCATCGTGGAATTCTACGGACAGGCAGCACATGCATCATCTGACCCATGGAATGGTCGTAGTGCCTCTGATGCCTTAGAGCTTTACACTACAGGAATAAATTATTATCGAGAACACATCAAACCTACCTCCCGCATCCATTATCATATCCAAGATGGCGGTCAAGTAGTAAATGTGGTTCCTGACTATTCCAAGATTTGGGTTCGTGTCCGCGACCCCAAAAGAAAAGTGATGCTTCCCACATATGAACAAGTCAAAAAAATGGCCGAGGGAGCAGCTATCATGGCCAATGTGGATTATAAAATTTCCTTGGTATCCGGGATTTATGAAACCTTGGTGAATCGAACTGGAGGAGCAATTATGCAGAAAAACCTAGAGCTGCTGGGTTCTATATCCTATACCGACGAAGAAATAGCCTTTGGTAAAGGTATTCAGAAAGCCACTGGAAAACCGGAAGTGGGCATGGATAGTGACATTCAACCACTAAGGGAAACCGAGAAAAATCCTGGAGGTGGTTCTACCGATGTGGGTGATGTGAGTTGGAACGTTCCCAACATCAACCTAAGGGTTACCACGGCGCCCAAAGGCACTCCTTGGCATTCTTGGGCCGTAGTGGCTTGTGGAGGCATGAGCATAGGGCATAAAGGAATGGTTTATGCTTCCAAAGCCATGGCCATGACCATGACTGACCTATTTGAAAATCCCAAGTTAGTGGATAAGGTGAAGGAAGAATTCTTAACCAGAAAAGGGGATGAAAAATACGAGGCAATGATTGATGGGCCTCCACCAATTGGCAGTAACTAACCTGCCTTAGGCCGAATAAATAAACATATTCAGAAGAAACCATGAAGAAGTATGGCATGCTATGCATTTTGTGCATTGTCCTGAATGGGTATGCACAACAAAATGAACTTTCCATTTTTGAAGCACTCACCGAAAAAACTTGGAAGGCTGAAGGCAATTGGGGTGATGGTTCGAAATTCAAACAGGAAATCATCTTTACATTTAGTTTGGATAGTACTTTAGTAATAGCAAAATCCAAGGGGTATATAGATAAAGAACAAACCGTTTTTGGGGACAGGAATCATGGGATTAGAAAATACAATCCAAATTCAAACACCATTGAATTTTGGGAGTTTGATGTATTTGGAAGCGTCACCAAAGGAACTGTAAAAGCGGAAGGAAAGAATATTTATTATACCTATGCCTACGGCGAATCTACCGTGACCGATTTATGGGAATATGTGGATGCCAATACCTATAATTACAAAGTTGGTGACTATCAAAACGGAAAGTGGAACCAAGTATACCTCTCTACCCAATTTAACGCTGAACCTATTCTCAAAGCACCTTTTCAATTTGACCATCAATCCTTGGTAGTGACTCAGTTGATGAAAACAGGAGATTTTTATCGGGATGTGTTTGGGTTTGAAGAAATTCCGCACCCAGAAGGAAAACAAGGATTCAGATGGTTCAAGATGTACGGTAATTCCCAATTGCATCTCATAAAAAAAGAGGTTGCTGATTTCAAAAAGAATAAAAGCACGCATTTATGTCTGGCTACAGATGACCTGGAGAGTTTTATTGAAAAGCTAATGGAAAAAGAGATAACTTTTTATGATTGGCCTGGCAATCTGAATTCTGTCTCAAGCCGTGCCGATGGGGTAAAACAAATTTATATTCAGGACCCAGAAGGCTATTGGATAGAAATCAATGATGCGAAGCACTAAAAGTATTGTCCAATTCCAAAAACAATTCCATTCGTACCATCTTCCGAAACGCCGAAGCCATAATCCAATCTAAAAACAGCATTGAAAATGCGTTTATGAATAAATCGTACACCGATTCCTGGAAATACACGAACATTGTTTCCTGAAAATAGTTCTTGGAATTCTTCACCAGGATTTCTCCAGGAGCCAGCATCGAGAAAGGCATTACCCTGAAAGGCAAACCACCCTTTTTCGTAAAAGGTGTGTCGATATTCCGTATTTAAAACGATGGCAGCAGTACCTCTATCCACGGTATTCCCTACCCCTCGTATGTTTAGCTGATTATCCAAGGTAAAGGGTGCAAAAGGCGAATCTTCATTGCCGATAGCAGCGGCTAAACGGAGTCGTGTTGCCCAGTTACCTCTTGCTTTCACTTTTTTGTAATAAATGAAGTCATTTCGCAACGAAAGAAAATCACCCAAAAAAGTCTCTGCTGCAGAATCACCATCCAAGAAGGTGAAATACTGGGCTGTAAATTCATTGTTGATGCCATCTATGTATTGATAATCAATATCCACATTGATATGGCGATAAAAGGCGCGATAGGCCAGTCTGTCTGCTTCTAAAAAAAATGGACCTCCGGGAACTGGGTCTTCCCCAATAAATTCATAGGATTCGGACACAAAACTTGCTCCTATTTCAGCTTCATTGTGAAAGTCAAAGGAAAAAATAAGTTTACCCTCGGCCGACTTACTATTGAACCGATAATCTTTGGTCCCATCTGTAAAAAACACGGGTTCTTGGGTAGTCTGGTCTTGGTAACTGAATCCAACACCCAATTTATCACTGAACAGAAAAGGGTGTTCGTAAAAAAATCCGTAGGAATCAAATACATCCCGCGCATAGAACCCGCCAATTAGTTGGTTATTACCCAAAAAATTAAATTCGAAAACAGAAAGCCGAAATGCAAAATCACCATTGTTGGCCGTAGAGATTCGCAAACCCGGAATGATGGTAAAGTTCTCCACAATGTCATAATTCACAACAGTTTTTCCCTCCTTTTCCTTGACTGAATAAGAGGCACTGGCAATTCCAGGTAAGCGTTTCAAACGTTCGATATCCGTATTGATTTTCAAGGTATCAAAAACGCTATTCGGCTTTACCTTGACCAATCTTCGCAGAAACCGTTCTTTGGTCCGCTTCAAGCCGGAAAACTCTAAGTTATCTATCGTTTGTTGGGAATAGGAAAATGAGCAAGTAAGAAGGAAAAGTAGGAATAGTTTTTTCATTATTATGAATCTGATGTTGATTAGGACGTTCAGCATCAGCATTCCATACATTTTCTTAACACTTTTTAGGAAAATGGGCTTTTCGCTAAACTGGATATAAACCTTTTTAATCACTATTTTTAACTAAAATCTTAACTATGTCTTCGGCAGTTATTCAAACATTTCCTTTAGGATTTCCATGGCAAACACAAGACCCATTCCTATTCTGTGTATATCATCTAGACCACTATCCAAAAGGTGAAGAAAATATGGGTCCTGACCCCAAACTTCTCACGGGTAGGAACATTGGAAATGATTTTACCCTAAAAGATGGCTGGCGCATGTATCATGGGAGTACCATCCCCGGATTTCCGTATCATCCACATCGGGGTTTTGAGACCATAACAATTGTCAACAAAGGGTATTGTGACCACTCTGATTCTTTAGGTGCTGCGGGACGTTTTGGAAACGGAGATGTGCAATGGATGACTGCGGGAAGGGGTGTTCAGCATTCGGAGATGTTTCCTCTTTTAAATCAAGAGACGGATAATCCATTGGAGTTGTTCCAAATTTGGCTCAATCTTCCCAAAAAGGACAAGTTTGTTGAACCTCATTTTAAGATGCTGTGGCACGAAGAAATTCCAGTTATTAAGGAGAAGCATGCGACTATTAAAGTGATTGCAGGGACCTATAATAAAAACACTGCAAGTGACCCCGCTCCCAATTCTTGGGCAGCAAACAGTGAAAATGAAGTGGCCGTATGGAACATAAAAGTCGATGATGGAACCGAATATGTGCTACCAAAAGCAGAAACAATGGTCGCCAGAACGTTGTATTTTTATGAAGGGGATTTTATACATATCGGAGAAAGAAAGATAAGTCCAAACTTTGGTATTGCTCTTGACCCAACAAAGGAAGTTAACATTAAAACAGGAAATGAAAAAGCCCATTTTTTACTGCTCCAAGGAAAACCTATAGACGAGCCCGTAGCCAAGTACGGTCCTTTTGTTATGAACACCGAAGATGAAATCCGAAACGCAATGGAAGAATATCGTCTCACGCAATTTGGGGGATGGCCCTGGCCCTACCCTGACAATGTTCACGATAAAACAAAGGGAAGATTTGCAATATATCCGGATGGTAAACTTGAAGAAAGGAACTAAGGGCGTATACCTCTAGAGCCCCGGTCTTTCGTAGCAAGCTGGGTGTTTTTGTTAATAAAACTGATGTTTTTTACAACCAAGCTTATATAATATCCTTAATTTTATTAAGGTTACGCTATTTTTTGGCATAATCAATGGCCAATCTTTTTACTATGGGATTTAATATTTCATTCATTAGACCTACCCTTATTTTTCTATTTATAGTATCCCTATCCTCTGCGCAAACACGTCAACTGGATAGTTTAAAAAGTTTGATTTCAACTGCAGATGATACCACCCAAGTAAATTTGTTACGACAAATGGGTATTCTTTCCAGATTTGAGGACAAGGAAAAAGCGCTTACCTATGGGGCGCAGAGTCTAAATAGGGCCAGAGAAATTGGTTTTGTAAAAGGAGAGATTGAGTCGCTGTATCATCTTGGTCTAACGAACGGTATGACAGGAAGTTATGTCGAATCTCTTGATTATCTAAACCAATGTCTTGCCCTCGCAAAAAAACAAGAGGATTATAAATTCATGAAAATGGCATATAGCTCTTTGGGCATTGTCCATAAGCGTATAGGGGATTATCCTAAAAGTAAAGATTACTATCTTAAAAGTCTAAAGCTTGTAGACTCTCTTGATTTACCCTTCGACAACTCCATAACCTATATCAACTTAGGTATACTCTACGATTTGATGGATCAACAGGAAGATGCCATTAAAAGTTATAAAATGGTTCTCGAGGTCTACAAAGGACCAGATAAAGCGGGAAGGGAAAACAGTGTATTGGCCAATCTCGCCTTAATAGATATGGACAACCAAGATTATGATGCAGCGTTAACCAAATATTTGAAGGTAAAGGAATATCATGAAAAGCAGAACAACAAGATAAGACTCTGTACCAACTATAGCAATCTTGGAGATTGTTATATGAAACTCGAAGAATGGGAGCTCTCCTATCAATATCTACAAAAAGCACTAGAACTTGCCGAAGAACTGTCTGTACAGAGAATGATACCGGTAATCAATTACAACTTGGCCAACCTAATGTGGCTTCAAAAAAGATATTCAGAAGCAAAACAGTATTCCAATATGAATCTCCGGTCCCTACCGGATTATGGAGCGTATCAACATAAAGCAGATGCGCATGAAAAAGCCCATGATATTTATAAGTCGACCGGAGAGTACAATAAAGCCATTTATCACTTAAACCAAGTAAGGGTATATGAGGATAGTATACTTAATGAGGCCAAAGTAAAGGAAATTCAAAATCTTCAAATCCAGCATGATGTTTTTTTAAAAGACAAGGAGTTAAAGGAAAATGAACTGCAACTTGCTCTACTGAATACTAGGGTAAGCCAAAACAATAAGCGACTGGTCTACCTTTTAATCATTACATCTTTACTGCTCCTTTCAGCGGCGTTGTTTTACTTTCTTTATTTAGGAAAAAAGCAATCCAACCAAGTTTTTCAAGAAAAGAATAAACTCATTTCCGAACAAAATGGGGTAATCGAAAAAATGAATGTTGAGCTTGAAAAGCGCATGCTGCGGGCCCAAATGAATCCGCACTTTATTTTTAACTCTTTAAATTCCATTCAGCACCTTATCATTAACTCCAAGGATAGGACCACGGCTCTTAAATATCTCACTAAGTTTTCAAAACTCCTACGTCAAGTTTTAGAGAGTTCGGTAAATGTTAGCTTAGCACTTAAAGAGGAAATTGAACTTCTTAAAATCTACTTGGAATTGGAATCATTGCGCTTTGACAATGCATTTAGTTACAATATTGTAGTTGATGACATTTTAGACATTGAAGAGCATGAGATTCCATTACTGCTGGTTCAACCTTACGTCGAAAATGCAATTGTTCATGGCCTTATGCCCAAAAAAGGACCAAAAGAACTCAGTATAACGTTTAACGATGTTGATGGTTATATTCAATGTATTATCGAGGACAATGGTGTTGGTATCAATGCTCCCTCGGAAAAAGCAAAAAATAAAAGGCCCTCGCGAGGCATGTCCATCACCGCAAAACGAATCAAAGCTTTAAGAAAAGTATCCAATGAACAATTGGTTACCATAGAAAATCTTTGTGAAATCGGAAAAACAGGAACCAAAGTCACTATTCTAGTACCCAAACAAGGTTTGACAGAAAATACAACGTATGAACAAAAGGAGGTTGTCTAACCCTCAATATCTGTCTTATACCTGGAAGAAACAATACTTAAACAAAAGCCTAAAATATCTCATCTGAACAACTTAATAGTTAATTTTGTTTATAATAAGGGCTCGTTTCAAAGGTTTTAGTTGGAAAAAGTTAAACAAAAAAGTATATTTGGTTTAACCTATATCAATTATTACAATGCATTCGCTGGTTTACCGCTCGGTAGCTGTTGAAAATTTTGAGTTACCAGACATTTACAAAATGTTGAGTGATGCAAGACTCTTTAATTCCCGACATAACATAACAGGCTGTTTATTATTTCATGACAATCAGTTTTTACAACTCTTGGAGGGAGAAGAAAAAGAGGTGGAAAGACTTTTTCGTCGTATAAAAAAAGATTCCAGACACCATAAGTTGGAGATTATCTGTGAAGAACGAAGTTCAATACGTCTATTTGATGAATGGAGTATGGCCTTTCATGATTATGGGTTAAACGGTACTTCAGCAAATTTGAAATTGAATCAAATTGACCGCTTCTTTGAAAAATCGGATGCCTTTATGAAGCCCAGCACGCTGGCTATTCCATTCTTTGCCAACGTCAAAGACATTCTATTTGACCCCTTGTAAATTTAAACTCGGTCTATCTTGGCTCCTATGGCTCGCAGTCGGGTATCGATGTCTTCGTATCCCCTATCTATCTGTTCGATATTGTGTATGGTAGAAGTTCCTTTTGCCGAAAGGGCAGCAATCAAAAGGGAAATACCTGCACGTATATCTGGGGAAACCATGGTCGTGGCTTTGAGTGTTGATTTAAAATTATGCCCAATAACAGTAGCTCTGTGTGGGTCACACAAAATAATTTTGGCCCCCATATCAATCAACTTATCCACGAAGAACAAACGACTCTCGAACATTTTTTGATGAATGACTACTTCTCCTTCAGCTTGAATGGAGATAACCAACAAAATACTTAATAAATCTGGTGTCAGGCCAGGCCAAGGTGCATCTGCGATGGTCAAAATAGAGCCATCAATATAGTTTTGAACTTTGTATCCTTTCTCATGTTTTGGAATATAGATATCATCTCCCTTACGCTCCAATTGGATTCCTAACTTTTGAAAAGCATTCGGGATTTGTCCTAAATCATCCCAACTCACATTCTTTATGGTGAGTTCACTTCGCGTCATTGCTGCCAACCCAATCCAACTTCCAATTTCAATCATATCTGGAAGCATGGTATGTTCTGTTCCACCAAGGGATTCAACTCCCTCAATCGTCAACAAATTAGAACCAACCCCTGAGATTTTGGCTCCCATTCGGTTTAACATCTTACAAAGTTGTTGTAGATACGGTTCGCAAGCAGCATTGTAAATTGTAGTGGTTCCTTCGGCCAAAACAGCAGCCATAACAATATTGGCAGTACCTGTCACCGATGCTTCATCCAACAACATATAGGTCCCTACCAACTTATCGGCCTCAACGCCATAAAAATATTCCTCTCGGTTATACCTAAATTTGGCGCCCAGTTTTATAAAGCCTTCAAAATGGGTATCCAACCTTCGTCTACCAATTTTATCTCCTCCGGGTTTTGGAATGTATCCTTTGCCAAACCTTCCTAGAAGTGGACCAACCAACATAATAGAGCCCCTTAGTCCTCTTCCATCTTGTTTAAACTGATCAGATTGTAAATAATCCAAATTAATGTCATCCGCCTTAAAGGTGTAAGATCCTTTTCCTTTTTTCTGGATTTTTACCCCCAAATCCTCAAGTAAGGTAATCAGTTTGTTGACATCAATAATGTCGGGTATATTGTGTATTGTGATTTTTTCATTGGATAAAAGAACCGCACATAAAATCTGTAGCGCTTCGTTTTTAGCACCCTGAGGAGTAATTTCACCAGAAAGTTGGTGTCCTCCTTCTATCCTAAAAGTTCCCATAAATATTCAGAATTCAATATCTCTTTTTAGACCTATTGTTGCGCTGACCCTTTTTGTTGCTGCCACTATTACGCTGTGATTTTACCACCCTATTTTTCAGAAACTGATCACTCTCGGTAAGACTCTCACCTTTGGGTTCCAAATCAATGGCGCCCTCGCTCAATTCCTTCAGATGACCAAAAATTACAGGGTCCTCCACGCTGTCCTTATTCCAATTGAGATAACATTTTTTCATATGGTTGGCAATAGCGTACTCCAAACCGGTACGCATATCACCTTGTTCCCATTTAATGGCCACATCAATCATTCGTTTTATGTTATTTCCATAAAACCGATACTTCGGGTGATTCTGAGGATATTCCAAAGGCTCGGGACGCTGTTGTAGTACTTCTTTTGAAGTAATAGGGAATGGTGAATCCACATCCAATTTAAAATCGGACATGATAAAAAGCTGGTCCCAAAGCTTGTGTTGAAAATCGGGTACATCCCTTAAATGGGGTTGCAAATTCCCCATGACACTAATGATAGCCTTGGCTACCTTATTTCTTTCCTCGCGGTCTTCAATGGAAACTGCATGATCCACCATTTTTTGAAAATGGCGCCCGTATTCGGGAATATAGAGTTTAGGACGTTCTGTATTATATTCTAAATGTTCAACTGAATTCAAATCAAGATGTATTAAGAGATTAAAGGAATGGGAAGTAATACCAATAACGACCGCAAAATAATAAAATTATGGCAAAGAAGAGCTATAGGGAAATTACACCTTCAACTGAAGAAACTTCCTTGTATTTGGCTATTACAGCATCTGGGTCTTTCATATGAACCGTAATCGATATACTGGTATACGTGCCCTTTTTTGATTTTTTGGATTCAATCACCGCTCCGGTATTATCAAAAATGGAATTTATTTGTTCGATTTTTTCACTGTCAGTAGGAACAATGAACTTATATAAATAGCTCGAAGGCCAGGCATTGCTATCCAACAATTGTTCCTTAAGTCTACGGTAAAATTCATCAGATTTGTTCTGGTCCATCCCCATATTTTTTACAAAGATATGGCTTACGCAACAATTTTTTTGCTCCTTGCTATTTCCGTAATTTGCCTAACAAAAGGAAAGTATTTGAAAAGCAAAAGAGTTGTAATAACAGGTGGGCCTGGAACAGGAAAAACTTCCGTTATCAAGGGGCTTGAGCAAATGGGTTTCCCATGTTTCCATGAGATTATTAGAGAAATGACCTCTAAAGCCAAAAAAGAAGGAGATACAGCGTCATTTACCTCAAACCCCCTGGTTTTTGTAGACGATGCCCTGCAATTCAATAAGGACTTATTATATGGTAGAGCCAAGCATTATAAGGATTCATTGTCCTTAAAGCAACCCATCATATTTTTTGACCGTGGTATTCCCGATGTATTAGCTTACATGGATTTTTTTGACCAACCCTATAACGAAGAATTTACGGGGGTCTCTCAAAGCAATCCATATGATACTATTTTTTTGTTACCGCCTTGGCGGGAAATCTATATTTCAGACAATGAACGATTGGAAAGCTATGAAGAGGCGGAAAAAATAGATGCTGCTCTTCACGACACCTATACCCGTTTTGGTTATACTCCCATAGATGTGCCTAAAAAGCCTGTTCCCGAGCGAATTGATTTCATACTGAACAAGCTCAATCTATAAAGATGCTGAATAAAGCCAAATCCGTTCTTAACACATTTTGGGGTCATCCAGATTTTAGAGGCTCTCAAAAAGCGGTTATTAATAACATATTGGAGGGAAAAGATACGTTCGCTCTAATACCCACAGGTGGTGGCAAGTCTATTTGTTATCAGGTTCCGGCAATGGTAATGGATGGTATATGCATTGTTGTATCACCATTGGTAGCCTTAATCCAAAATCAAGTTGCCGAACTTAAAAATAAGGAAATAAAGGCTGTGGCACTTACCGGTGGAATCGCTTTTGAGGAATTGAATGACTTATTGGATAATTGCCTTTATGGGAGCTACAAGTTTTTGTATTTATCCCCAGAGCGGTTACAACAACCTCTGATTCAAGAACGAATTAAGGGAATGAATGTGAATTTAGTAGCTATAGATGAGGCACACTGCATTTCTCAATGGGGAAATGATTTTAGACCTGCCTATTTGCAATGTTCCATATTGAGGGAATTGAAACCCAATGTTCCCTTCTTGGCCTTGACCGCTACAGCTACAGCTAAGGTAACCTCGGATATCTTTCAAAATTTAGACCTCAACAATGCCGAAGTTTTTAAAGACTCGTTTTCCAGAGATAACATAAAACTTGCCGTAGAACATAGGGAGGACAAACGGTTTCGGCTAAAGCAAATCCTGACCGCTGATACCTCAAGCGCAATTGTATACGTCAGGTCCCGTAAAATGTCTGTCCAGCTTTTTGATTTTCTATCCCGAAACGGACTAAAGGCCTCTTTTTTTCATGGGGGTCTATCTCGAGCAGAAAAGGAAAATCGATTGAAGTTATGGCTAGAGGATAAGATTCATGTCATGGTGGCCACCAACGCCTTTGGGATGGGTGTTGACAAATCGGATGTGCGCACTGTGGTACATTATCAAATACCCGATAGTCTTGAAAGTTATTTTCAGGAGATTGGTAGAGCTGGGCGAGATGGCAAACCCGCAAATGCATTTCTGCTTACCAATGAAGCTGACAAATTATTGGCCAGACAACAGTTTTTAGAATCACTTCCCGATGCCACTTTTACAAAAAAGCTATATAGAAAATTGAACACTTTTTTTCAAATTTCCTACGGAGAATTGCCTCTGGAATCCTTTCCGTTTCCTTTTGCGGAATTCTGCAAGCGATATAGCTTCGATTCAAATCTTACCTATCAGGGGCTTAAAATGTTAGATCAAAATTCTATTCTTTCCCTATCCGAGAATTTCAAACAGCGTAGCACCATTAAATTTTTAACCCAAAAAAACCAAATTTTCTCTTATTTGGATAATCACAAAAAGTATCAATCCCTGATCCAAACCATACTTCGTACCTATGGAGGTATTCTAGAGTTTGAAACCAAAGTGGACATACCATTAATAGCAAAAAAAACAGGTATGCAAGAGATAGTTGTGGATACCATGCTAAAAGAAATCCAAAAGGACGGAATCATTTCGTATACGTCCTCTAAAGGTGATTTTGAAATCATTTTTTTAACTCCAAGGGAAGATGACCTCACCATAAATACCTTTTCAAAAAAGATACAGTCCCTTCATGAAATTAAAAGGAACAACCTACAATCCATATTTGATTTTATAGCAAATTCCAAAATTTGCAGACATCGTTTTTTATTGCAGTATTTTGGAGAAAAAAACACCAAAAATTGTGGTAAATGCGATATTTGTCAGCAAATTAGGCAAGTACCAACCGGTGATTTAGAAAATGGTATTTTGCACATTCTTAAAAACAAAACCCTTTCTTCCAGGGATTTGGTGACCTTATTGAATTCCAATGAAAAACACGTTCTAACAACATTAAGACATTTACTGGAGGAAGAAAAGATTCAATTAAATCAAAAAAACGAATATGGCCTTGCAACAAAATGAACCCTTGCGAATAGTTTTTATGGGTACCCCAGAATTTGCTGTGGAAAGCCTAAAACTTTTGTTGGAAGCAAGTTTCAATGTAGTCGGAGTCATCACAGCACCAGACCGTCCCGCAGGCCGCGGAAGGAAAGTTCAGGAATCTGCTGTAAAACAATTCGCCATTGCCCATAATCTAAAGGTGTTACAACCCACTAATCTTAAAGATGATAATTTTGTTGACCAATTAAAGGAACTAGAGGCCAACCTTCAAGTAGTTGTGGCTTTTAGAATGCTACCCAGAGTGGTTTGGGATATGCCAAAATATGGCACATTCAATCTCCATGCATCCCTCCTGCCCCAATATCGGGGTGCAGCGCCTATCAACTGGGCCATTATCAATGGAGAAACGGAAACGGGGGTTACTACTTTTTTTATTGATGATAAAATCGATACGGGACATATCATCCTTCAACAGAAAGCGGCAATAGGAAAAAACGAAAATGCAGGGAATCTTCATGACCGACTAATGCAAATCGGTGGTGCTTTAGTAGTAAAAACTTGTCAAATGATTGCTGAAGGAAACGTAAAAACCTTTCCGCAAGAGCAAACTGACCTTCAGAAGGCAGCTCCAAAAATCCATAAAGAAACATGTAGAATCGATTGGAATCTCCCGATTGAACAAATTCATAACCATATTAGAGGTTTAAGTCCTTATCCAGGAGCGTGGACCCATTTTCAAAAATCCGAAGATGTAGACATGGTTGTCTTAAAGGTATTCCAAAGCGAGATTGAACCTGCAGAGCACTCTTATACTATTGGTACGATTATTACAACAAAAGATACCTTAAAAGTGGCGGCCAAAGGTGGGTTGATTTTACTCCTTGAAATCCAGCTCCCAGGCAAAAAAAGGATGTCAACGGCCGATACGCTTCGGGGCTTTCAGGTGGAAGAAAATGCAAAAATGCGCTGAGGCCTTACCAGTACTGGCCTCGGAAAACCACGGATTTTTCATCCACTTTATCAACAAACGTTTGAAGTTATCAACAAAAACCCTGAATTCCCTTGGTTTTACTTGTGCGGACAGCAAATCCGTATAAATTTGTTCAGCATTAAACTTTTTTTAACAACAATTAATTTATTTCCGTTATGAACAAAACAGAATTAATCGATGCTATGGCAGCTGATGCAGGCATCACAAAGGCAGCAGCTAAAAAAGCATTGGAATCTTTCTTGGGAAATGTTGAGGGATCACTTAAAAAAGGAAACCGAGTTTCTTTGGTAGGTTTTGGTTCTTGGTCTGTTGATCACAGAAAAGCAAGAGACGGTAGAAATCCACAAACTGGACAAACTATCAGAATTGCTGCTAAGAATGTAGTGAAATTTAAAGCAGGTGCTGAGTTGAGCTCTGCGGTGAACTAATCAATTTGTTTTAAAAAATATATAAAGCACTTCTTTAAGAAGTGCTTTTTTATTTGCTGTATGTCGGTTTTTGTTATTCAAACAGAAAATATTACATTTAGAAACAAGAACTTCTAATAATGGATTTCAATAAGCCCACAAAAGGAAAGTTGTTGGTTGCAGAACCCTCCCTAACCGGAGACGTATCATTCAACCGTTCGGTGGTCTTGTTGGCGGAACACAACCAAGAAGGTTCAGTAGGTTTTATTCTGAACAAACCCTTGGATTACAATATCTGTGATCTCATTTCAGAAATAACCATTCCTTTTAAAGTGTTCAATGGTGGTCCCGTAGAACAGGATAACCTATATTTCATTCACAAAGTACCTCATTTGATAGACAACAGCATTGAAATATCTGATGGGATTTTTTGGGGTGGGGATTTCGATAAGACCGTCGAGCTTATCAACAATAAAACCATTTCAGAACAGGATATTCGTTTCTTTCTAGGCTATTCGGGTTGGGCTTCGTGCCAGTTGGATGAAGAATTACATTCTAATTCGTGGGTAGTTCTCCAAAACGACCATCAAAGTGCCATACTTGAAAAACCTTCTGGTGCTTTTTGGAAAGAGAAAATGTTGGAACTAGGTGGTGATTACCTCATTTGGTCCAATGCACCCGAAAACCCAACACTTAACTAGTCACTTCCAGTCTAGCTTTAGCATTTAGTTTTCCTAGTAAATTTTTAGCAGCAGCATTTGTGTAGTTCTTCTTCCTATATCTGGTAATAGGAATAATTCCGTTTATGCTGTTGGTTATAAAAAATTCATCAGCCTTTTGAAGTTCGAACGGTGAAATTGAGGTTTCTGAAAGTTCAAAATCCCCACTGGCCTCAATTATCTCAATAACTTTTTTGCGTACAATCCCATTCAAACACCCGTCCTCGAGAGGAGCTGTCTTGATAGTGGTTCCGTGAACCAAAAAAACGTTTCCATTGATTGCTTCAATCACTTGTTTCGCAGAATTCAATAAAATACAATTCTGATACCCGTTTTCCTTGGCATAAACTCCAGCCAAGACATTCAATATTTTGTTGGTGGTCTTCAATTGGGATAGTAAATCTCTATTTACAAAATAGTCCTTAAACAATTCCACCTCATAATCACCGTCATGAAGAATGTAGAACGGAGATGCCAAAGATTGTGATTCAATAGTGTAGGAAATGGAATTATCTTTAGGAGTGTACAGGCCTCCATCGTTTCTCACCACGGTAAACCGAACACGGGCTGCACCGTTTTCAAAATCATTCTTTTGAACGGTATTCAATATTTCTTCACGAATATGCTCCAAGGTGAAATTCATGGGTATTTCCATGCGCAACATACGCATAGATGCCATTAAGCGGAAGTAATGGTCTTCCCAAAAGAAAATCTCGCCATTGACCACTCGAAGCGTTTCAAATACCCCATCCCCATATTTAACTCCTCTATTACTGTGAGTGAAAATAGGCTCGTCTTCAGAAAAAAAAAGTCCGTTGTGATTGACCATAAAAAAAGTCCCTTTTGAAAGAGGGACCAAAGATACGTTACTATTCCGTTTCTGCCTATTTGGAACCCAATACCTGCTTTAAATCAGAAACCTGGTTTTCCCAAAGCATTTTTGCCTCGTCCACCTCATCTTCTTCAGCAAAATCGGTTATAAATAGAGAAACATCTTTTGTGATTTCGTCTACTATAATTCGCATTTCGAAAAAGCTATCATCTTCATTTTCCTCCCACGAAAACTTGACGAATTCGTCACTTTTTCGCTTCAGCATCTTGGCATTTTCCTCTGCGCCATCCCATATAAAAGTAAATCGCTCACTGCGCGAATTTACATTATCCGCATACCACTCAGAAAGGCCTGAAGGCGTGGAAATATATTGGTACAGCAACTGGGGGGAAGCTTGTATGACGAACTCAAGTTCAAATTTTATTTTATCACTCATTCTTATGCTTGGTTTTTCCTTTTCAACACTATGTATAATTGGGTAAGATATAAAAATAAATATCAAATAATAAATTAATAGGGTTTTTTGATTCGGGAAAAATTAAACTTTATATTTGCACCCGCTTTACGGCACCATGGCGAGGTAGCTCAGGTGGTTAGAGCGCAGGATTCATAACCCTGAGGTCGGGAGTTCAAGTCTCCCTCTCGCTACAAAAAACCCAAGATTTTAGTCTTGGGTTTTTCTTTTAAAAACTGTTATTGATTTATTCAACAATCTTCATCTTTTTCAATAAAAATGAAGCGTTCATATTCTTGCAAACCCCCTCTTTTAAACGATAATCAAAATGGAGTTCCTCATTTTTGATTTCGGTCTCAAAAAAGTAGTTCTTGACCGCTTTCAAATCCTTGGCAATTTCACAGAGACTTAAATCATGGGTGGCAATGATACCCGGCACTTTCTTCTCTACCAATCGTTCAATAAGTTTTTTGGAGCCTTGAGCTTTATCCACACTATTGGTTCCTTTCAAGATTTCATCCAACACCACCAAATAGGTATCCTTTTCCAATTCCTCCATAATAAACTGAAGTCGAGTGAGTTCCGAGAAGAAATAGGAACTCTGGTCTGCCAATGAATCTGTGGTACGCATGCTGGTAATCAGTTTTATGGGAACATATTTGCTTTCTTTAGCGCAGACAGGCAACCCTAAATTGGACATCAAAACAAATAAGGAAGCAGTTCGTAAAAATGTACTTTTCCCTGCCATATTTGCCCCGGTAACCACAAAAAAGTCGTCTTTACCCAGCAGCAAATCACTGTCAATCCGTTTTTCCTTTGGAATTAAAGGATGCCCTAAAGATTTTGCCTGAATCAAATAATCAGAATCCCTTTCTATGCTGGGATATGCAAAATCAGAATGGTTAAATGCAAAAATTCCAAGGGAATTATACGCATCAAAAAAGGCTATGGTGGCAAACCATTGTCCCACTAAGTGGTTATACCTAACTATCCATTGCTCTATTTGGTATGCAGATTGCAAATCCCAAAGAAAAAAGCCATTGCCCAAAAGGGCAACAAGCAAATTGTTTCGATTATCAAACTTATCCATAGCATTGGAAAACCGTTTGAAGATTGCAGAGGCCTTGTTCTCTCCAGATTTAATTTTTTCTTTTTCCTCTCTCAGCATGGAAGAAGAAAAGTCTTGCTTTTCAATCTCATCCAGCAACAAGGAATACTGTGCAATCGTGTCTTTTACTTTGCTTGTTTTCGCATTTAAAGCATTATTTCTTTTCAGGAAGAATCCGGTAATCATCAGCCCCAACAAAAACCAAATTCCCAAATACCACCATGTTAAAGGTTTGAGGACCGAAAAAGCAAACAAAATAACCGAAACCAATCCAAAAGCGATAGGCACTCTTTTTAGCTTATCTGATATGAAAGGAGTATAGGCTTGCAACCATTTTATAACGGCTTGGGAAGGTGTTTCGGTTTTGGTAAGCCTTGCCAGGGCGGTATACCTTTGCACCCATTTAGGTAATTGGGACAATTCTTGTATAGCTTCCTGCTTTTTTTGGATATCACTAATCGAGTTCGATAAAAGCAGTTTGGATACGTGGTCCGTACCTTCACTTAAACCCGTACGGTTCAAGTACTGAAAGAATGACCCCTTGCCAAACAAATCAATATCCGAACTAAAAAAATGGGAGGGTGCATCAAAATTACTTCCATCATATCGTTGATGATAGTTTCCGTTTAGAATTTCTATTTCCTCCACATTTATTTTTTTCAGCTCTTTGTTCAATTCAAATATGGTTTTCTTATCCGTATGCCAACGGAGCACCAATAGAAACAAAGCCGTTCCGAGTACCAGTGAAGTCCACGTCCAAACAGTCTGTTCCCAAAACAAATAAATAAGCGAACATGTACCCAAAAAAACCAACAATCGCAGCAAGCTAATACGGGTCAATACCTGTTTTTGCTGCGCAAGTATGGATTGCAACTCCTCTATTTGTTTTTCATAAAATATTCTTGGGGTATCCATTCATTTTGAATTGAAAATCATCACTTCAGTATGAGCAAGTCGCTAAGATAATGGTATATCTGCATCCATTTATTGAAAATTTCAAGAGATACCGTCAAGAGAATTACCTTTATAGTATGAAGAACACCATTTCTGAACGTATTGCAGATTTCCTAAAGGCTTTCCCTCCGTTTTCCAATTTGATTAAAGAGCAACTTGAAACCTTATCTCAGGAGGTCACTATTATCTACAAAGAAAAAAACAAGCTCATTTTTAGTGTGGATGAATCGGCACACCATCAGTTTTATGTGGTTCATAAAGGAGCCATAGCGCTATGGGACAAGGAAGAGAAAACCGTATTGGACATTTGTGATGAGGGCGATATTTTTGGCCTTAGGCCATTGATGGCAAACGAAAATTATAGACTGACTGCAAAAAGTGAAGAGGAAACCATATTGTACGCCATACCTATTGATAAATTTAGACCCTACATCAAAGAAAACAGAACAGTAGCTGACTTTTTGGTCGAAAGCTTTGCTTCCAATACCCGGAATCCCTACGACAAAACCAACAGAGGCCAATTGTTGGGAGACGCTATACAGTCTAGTTCCAAGAACAATACTCCACTGCTTGACCTTCAGCTTGTTGACTTTTCCAGAAATATTGTTTCTGTTTCAGAACAAACCGTGATTCAATCCATCGCGGAAAAAATGACCTCCAAAGGAATTGGGGCCATGCTAATTGAAAAAAAAGGACTGCCCATAGGCATAATCACGGACAAAGACCTTCGGAATAAGATTGCCACTGGAGATCATCCCATAACTGCAAAGGCCAAAAAAATCATGTCATCTCCTGTAATTACATACCCCACCAAATTAACCATCACGCAGGCGCAAATGGCGATGATGAAAAGTAATATTAGTCATTTGGTTTTGACCGAAGATGGTACAGTAAATACCAAAGCCGTTGGAATTTTATCCAAGCATGATATTATGTTGTCCTTGGGAAACAATCCCGCCGTGCTAGTAAAAGCCATTAAAAGAACCAATTCACCGGAAGAAATTAAACCGCTTAGAAATGGCGTCATGAATTTATTGAGGGGCTACCTAGACCAAAATATTCCGCTCACACTTACCTCCAAAATCATTTCGGAACTGAACGATGCCTGCATCAAAAAAGTAGTCGAGTTATCGCTTGGACAAATGGATTCTGAACCGCCTGCCAAATTTGCTTGGTTGGCTATGGGAAGTCAGGGAAGAAGTGAGCAATTATTGCATACAGACCAAGACAACGCCCTGGTTTTTGAGGATGTTGCCGAGTCCCAATTTGAGAAGACCCAAAAGTACTTTTTACAGTTGGCCAAGACAATAACCGTCGGTCTAAATGCAATTGGGTACGAATATTGCCCAGCGGATATGATAGGATCTAACCCAAAATGGTGCAAAAGTTTATCTGGATTCAAAAAAATGACTACCAAGTGGATTACTAATCCGGGGCCAGATGAAGTGTTGCTTTCCTCTATTTTCTTTGATTACAACCGAGCTTATGGCGATAAAAAACTGGTTTCCAAGTTATCACATCATATATTCGACACGGTGGCCAAGTACCCTATTTTTCTTACCCATTTGGCTAGTGGTGCTCTAATGAACCCCTCTCCTTCTGGTTTTTTTAGGGAGTTTTTGGTAGAGCAAGACGGAGTCTATAAGGATTTCTTTGATTTGAAACAACGTGCCTTGATGCCCTTGGTGGATGCTGCTAGAGTTTTAATACTCTCCCGAAACGTTGTCGATATCAGCAATACCTGGGAACGGTATGAAAAGTTGGCAGAACTGGAACCGAACAATAAGGAGCTGTTTCTGGCCTGTAGCTATGCCACCAAAGCCCTTTTGCGGTTTAGGACCAAACAAGGATTACTGCATAATGATTCAGGTAGGTATATCAATCTGGAGCAATTGAACAAAGAGGAAAAAATGAAACTGAAACGTACATTCAAAACCATAAAACAGATTCAGGAAGTATTGAGTGTACGGTTTATGGTCTCAAGAATACGATAACTCCATCCATGGCAGCAAACCTACCCGATTTCTGGAAAACCTATGAAGCTTCATTTAAAGAAGGCCTACCACAAAATGTAAAAGACGTGACTTTTGTGGTTTTGGATACTGAAACAACAGGTTTTAGTCTTAAAAAAGATAGAATGCTGAGTATTGGAGCGCTACGGTTAAAAGATAGTTCCATACAAGCAAAAGATGCCTTTGAAGTGTTTTTGAACCAAACCACTTTTGATGCCAAGACAGTAGAAATACACGGAATCCTTAAAAGAGGTAAAGTGAAGCGGATTGAAGAGTTGGAAGGATTGAAAACTTTACTAAAACTTCTTGAAAACGCCGTTATTGTTGCCCATCATGTGGGTTTTGACGTTGGTATGCTCAACGAGGCCCTTCTCCGAAATGGCCTGCCCAAATTAATCAACAAAAGATTGGATACTGCCGTTCTTTTTAACAGAAGTCTTCCAAGGGTACAAAGGAAAACTGATGGGCATTACAGCTTGGATGTATTGTGCGAAGAATTTAATATTCCCAAAACAGACAGGCATACCGCCTTGGGGGATGCATACATTACCGCCATCGCTTTTCTTAGGATATTGGATAAATTAAAACCTGTCTCTTTGGAACAGTTGCTCAAAAAAGACAGGTTCTGGGAATTCTGGAAGTGACTTCAAAGTACTTCGCTCATTATTTCCTCCACCACTTCCGGGTTCAACAAGGTAGACGTATCTCCGAGATTACCAGTATCATTGGAGGCAATCTTTCTGAGAATTCGTCGCATTATTTTACCACTTCGTGTCTTGGGAAGACCGGAAGTAAATTGAATCTTATCCAACTTAGCGATAGGACCAATATGCTCCGTTATCACTTGGTTTATCTCTTTGCGCAGGTTATCCTTGTCACGAGATTCCCCGGTTTGTTTTAGAGTCACATAGCCATAAAGGGCGTTACCTTTAATGTCGTGTGGAAAGCCTACAATTGCAGATTCAGCAACGGCGGGATGTTCATTTATGGCATCTTCGATAGGTGCCGTACCCAAATTATGGCCTGAAACAATAATCACATCATCCACTCGACCCGTAATACGATAATACCCCACTTCATCCCGTAAAGCACCATCGCCGGTAAAGTATTTGTTTTCAAAGGCCGAGAAATACGTATCCTTATACCTTTGATGATTGCCCCAAATGGAACGCGCCATTGAAGGCCAAGGATACTTAATACAAAGTCGGCCATCAGCTGGGTTTCCTTTTATTTCATCTCCTTTTTCATCCATCAAAGCAGGTTGCACCCCAGGTAGTGGCAGGGTTGCGTAGGTGGGTTTTGTTGGTGTTGAAAACGGAACAGGTGAAATCAAAATCCCCCCCGTTTCGGTTTGCCACCAAGTATCCACAATAGGACATTGCTTCTCCCCTACATGGTCGTTGTACCAGTGCCATGCTTCTTCATTAATAGGTTCTCCTACGGTACCCAAAACCTTTAAACTGGACAAATCATATTTTTTAATAAAGTCCAAATTTTCTTTAGCCAATGCACGAATAGCCGTTGGAGCGGTATAAAACTGATTGATTTTATGTTTTTGAACGATTTCCCAGAAACGTCCAAAATCAGGATAGGAAGGTACCCCTTCAAACATGACAGTAGTGGCTCCATTCGCCAATGGACCATAAACAATGTAAGAATGTCCGGTTATCCAACCGATATCAGCAGTACACCAATACACATCATTCTCACGATATTGGAACACATTTTTAAAGGTGTAGGCAGTATAAATCATGTATCCTCCGGTAGTATGCATCATACCTTTGGGTTTTCCAGTAGAACCCGAAGTATATAAAATGAACAAGGGGTCCTCCGCATCCATTACCTCAGGAGGATAATCCGCATAGGAACTTTCCATTAGTGGTGCCAGCCATTCATCACGTCCTGTTTTCATTTCGATTTTGGAATTTATTCGTTTTGCAACTAAGACCGATTGCACGTCAGGGCAATCATGTAATGCTTCATCTACAATTCCTTTGAGGTCAATTGTTTTTTTGCCTCGATATGAACCATCTGAGGTAATGACCATTTTAGCGCCACAATCATTGATTCTAGTGGACAATGCGGTCGATGAAAAACCTGCAAAAACCACAGAATGGATAGCTCCAATTCGAGCACAGGCCAAAACGGAAACGGCCAATTCGGGAATCATAGGTAAGTAAATTACCACCCTATCCCCTTTTTTAATGCCTTTTTCACTGAGCACATTGGACATTTTGCAGACCAGACCATGTAATTCTTTGTAGGTAATGTGCTGTGCTTCTTCCTTGGGATCGTTTGGTTCAAAAAGAATAGCGGTCTTCTCGCCGCGAATACGAAGATGCCTATCAATACAATTCTCTGTAATGTTCAACTTGGCACCCTGAAACCACTTAATTTCCGGTTTACTAAAATCCCATTCCAATACTTTGTCCCATTTTTTTCGCCAAACGAAATGTTCTTCGGCTACTTCTTCCCAAAAATTTTCTGGGTCACGGACTGATTTCCTATAAACTTGAAAGTATTCTTCAAGATGTTTTATGTGATAATTACTCATATAATTTGTTTTTTAGTTTTCCAATATTTCGTGCTCTGTATGCTTGTTTGATTTCATCAATGATGGCCACATCGTCTATGGTAGAAGGGATAGGATACTCGGATTTATCCGCAATATTCCGGAGCAGTTTTCGCAAAATTTTTCCTGAACGGGTTTTGGGAAGTCGATTGACCACTAACAATTCTTTGAAAGATGCCACAGCGCCAATATCACGACGGACATTATGAATTACTTCTTTTTCCAATTTCTGGGAGGTAATCTCTGTTCCTGATTTGAGGACGGCCAAACCTAAAGGTCGTTGCCCCTTTAAATCACAATGTATTCCGAAAACAGCGCATTCGGCAATAGCTGGATGGGAAGCTACAATCTCCTCCATTTCTGCCGTTGAAAGCCGATGACCCGCAACATTTATAATATCATCAACCCTACCGGTAATAAAGACATACCCATCTTCATCAGTATACCCTCCATCACCCGAAAAATAATACCCTGGGAATTTTTCCAAATACCCGGAGACAAAGCGTTGGGTGTTTTGCCATACATCCAACAAACATCCCGGTGGCAGAGGTAGCTTCACCAATACGTAACCCTCTTCATTGGCTCCACATAGATTACCATCCTCCCCCATAATCTGAATATCATATCCATGAACAGGAAACCCTGCGGAACCTGGCTTTACTTGCTGAAGTTCAACTCCTACCATATTGGCTAACATAGGCCAGCCCGACTCGGTTTGCCACCAATGATCTATGACAGGGATTCCCAGTTTATCTTGAGTCCATTTCAAAGTGGCCACATCACACCGTTCCCCTGCCAAAAATTGATATTTCAAACAACTCAAATCATATTTTTTGAGCAACATTCCGTCAGGGTCCTCCTTTTTGATAGCCCGGATAGCGGTGGGAGCAGTAAACATTACTTTGACCTGATATTCAGAAATAACCCGCCAAAATGTGGAAGCATCGGGAGTTTTGATGGGTTTGCCTTCAAAAAGCACAGTACTATTTCGGTTCAAAAGTGGGGCGTAAACAATATAGCTATGCCCAACAACCCAACCCACATCACTGGCTGCCCAATACACATCTCCTTCTTCAACCCCATACACATATTTCATGGAAGCCTTTAGGGCTGTTGCATATCCGCCGGTATCTCGAACAATTCCTTTGGGAGTACCTGTAGTACCAGATGTGTATAAAATATAAAGTGGGTGAGTGGACTTTACTTGCGTCGGCTCGACAGGTTCTGCCTCTTTAACCAAAGTGTCATAGTCCACATCATAATCCATTTGTGGGATATGAACACCGAGCTTTCTATCGAAAATAATCACCCGTTCAGTTTTATGCTTTGCCAAGGCAATGGCCTCGTCAACAAAAGGTTTATAGGGAATAATCTTCTCTATTTCAATCCCATTGGATGCTGTAATAATCACCTTAGGCTTACAATCATCTATTCGTATGGCCAGTTCATGAGGTGCAAATCCTCCAAATACCACTGAATGAATTACCCCTAGACGGGCGCATGCCAGCATGGCATAGATGGCTTGGGGAATCATGGGCATATAGATAATCGCCGTATCCCCTTTTTCAAGACCAAGCTGTTTTAATCCACCCGCCAATTTGGATACCTCATCACGTAACTGTCTGTAAGTAATATTGGCCTTTGTATTGGTTACAGGAGAATCATAGTATATGGCAACTTGTTCGGCATATCCATCTTCAATATGCCTATCCATACAGAGATAACTCATGTTCAATTCCCCATCTGCAAACCAATGGTTCCCCCCATTTGGTGCATCCTTCAATATTTCCGTTGGAAAACGGTTCCAAGCAAGCGCTTGGGCTTGTTTACTCCAAAAACCTTCTGGGTTTTGGATACTTTCTGAATAAAAATCTTTGTACTTCATTAGGGATCAAGCTATCATTTCTTCAATATCTGCAATGACCTTTTTTACCGAAAAGGGTTTGGTCACATAACTATCAGCTCCTAGGCTTAGGCCTTTTTCTACATCTGCCATTTTGCTTTTAGCAGAAAGAAAGACCACCTTGGTTCCGTTGAGATCAGTATTGTTCCGTATTTGCTTCAGGGTTTCGTACCCATCCATTTTAGGCATCATAATGTCCAATAGAATGATGCTCGGTAGCTCTTTACCCGCTATTTCTAGAGCTTCCGTTCCATCTCGTGCTATGAACACCTCAAAATTTTTCTTTTTAAATGCATACTCCAACGACATTACGATGTTGGGTTCATCATCCACTATCAAAATCTTTCTACTCATATTGTCTTAGGTATTGTAAATACTAGTCGCGCTCCTTTCGTAACAGTCTTATCTGCCCAAATATTACCATTATGGCTTTCAACAATCTGCTTGCAGATAGCCAGTCCAAAACCGCTTCCTTGTGGTTTTTTGGTGTTCTGATTTTTTGACTGATAAAACTTCTCAAAAATATAGTTGTGGTCTTCCTCTGGAATCCCTCTGCCATTGTCTTCTACAACCACCGCAATTTCCTTGTCTTTTTCCTCCAAGAGTACTTTAATGATTCCTTTCTCTTCTACTGTGAACTTTAATGAATTGGATAGTAAATTAGTTAGTACTTGCAAAATTCTATCCTCATCGTACATGCCTTCCAGATAGTCGGATTCTTGAAAAACCACATGTACTTTTCGTTGCTCTGCTATGCGTTCGATGCCATTTATGGCCTTCCGAATGGTTTCGTTTATTTTTCCACTTCTTATTTTTAATTCAGTACGGTCGGAAGAGAGTTTTTCAAGGTCCAATATATCATGTATCAACTTCGCCAATCGGTCCGTATCCTTGCTTATGTTTTTTAGGAATTGCTGACGTAGTTCTGAGGGCATATCATCATCGTCAAGTACCTCAGATGCTGCCTTTATGGAAGTAATGGGAGTTTTCAACTCGTGTGCCACGGTATCCAAGAACTCGTCTTTTTGTCTATCCTGAAGCAATAACTCATCATTGGCCAACTGTAGCTTAGAGGCCATTTGGGACAACTCTTCTGATTTTTCGATGAGTAATTTGTTGGTTGCTTTCGTTTCCTTGTTTTCTTCCAAAATATTCAATACTTCCACCAAGCTAATTGGTTTTTCCTTGGATACTGAGGCTAAAAGTATTTTTGCAGATGCACTTCCAATGGAACCCGTAAGCAATTTCTCCGAGAAGTTGATAAGCCGCGCGTCGGCTTTCTCTTCCTGTTCCGAGATATTGTATTTTTTATTGAAAATCCGAAGGGCACGTTCCGTACGTGCTTCCCCCATAAAACGATTCAACAACCTTCGAATATCCGCAACATAGGCTTCACCTTTCCAAACAAAAGCTCCTTCCTGAAGGTTTTCGTAATTCTCATTGTGCACGAACATTTCGGCGTAATTCCGTTCCCGATAATTTCCTTTTGCCATGAGCGATAAACCCACGAAAGAAAGCGTATTGAAACTCATGCTCCATAGGAAGGCATTACTTTCCGGCGTTAGGTACTCAACACCAAATAATTGAGACGGACGGAGCCACCAGTATCCGAAAAGTCCTTTATCGGTTATTTGGGACCCTGGTGAAATGACATCGGCAATAATTGGTAACAGTAAAGTATAGATAACCACAAGTAAGCCCACAACCATACCAGTCTTTGCTGCTTTTGCGGTTCCCCTTCTCCAAAAAAGACCCAAAAAGAACGAGGGCGCCAATTGGGCAATAACTACAAAGGAAATGAGACCAATGGAGAAAAGGGAGAGTTGATTGGAAAACAGGATATAAAAAAAGTAAGCTACAATAATCAAAATAAAAATGGCTACCCTTCTTATATTCTTGATGTTTTTAGCATTTTCCTCGGGGTTACCCTCAACCAATTTTTTTATAAATCCATAAGGTATAATCACATTGTTACTTACCATCGTGGATAAAGCCAGTGTTGAAACCACTATCATGGAAATCACCGCTGAAAATCCCCCAATAAAAACTAGAACGGTTAAAAATGTATTTCCTTCCTGAAGCGGTAGCAGTAGCGAATAATAATCATGATTTACTGTACTAGGTAGCTTAAGATTGCCCGCCCATGCAATAAAAATCACAAATACGTTAAAAACCAACAAGTACAGTGGAAACAGCCATATCGCTTTTTTCAAGTGGTCAATCTTTTGGTTTTCCACCACGGCCACGTGAAATTGTCTGGGTAACAGAAAAATGGCAAAAAAGGAAAGAAATATTGTAAACATCCAGTTAAATCCATTCTCCAATCCTCCAAACGAACTCAGTTCTTTGAAGTTGGCGGTCAAGGACGCTTTTTCATAAACATCGGTGGTGCCATCAAACAGGAAATAAACAACGAAGATTCCTATGGCTAGAAAGAAAACCAATTTGAGGATGGATTCCAAAGCTACAGTAGCCATTATTCCTCTTTTCCCAAGGGATGCATCGGTAGATTGGGTTCCAAAAAATGCTACAAAAACAGCGATTAGCAAGGCAATGTAAAAAGTGGAATCGTCCCATATCCCGGAGGACACATAGCTATTGCTGTTTGAAACCAATGAGAAAGTCTCTGAAACTGCCTTTAATTGAAGGGATATATAGGGAATGATAGCCAGAAGACAAGTAAAGGTGACCAAAGCACCCAAGGGTCTGTTGTTGCCATAACGCATTGAAATAAAATCCGAAATGCTTGAAATTTTATGCTGTTTGGATATTCGAATGATCTTCTTCATGAGGACAATCCAAAGAGGCATAGCAATTACCGGTCCCAAGTATATGGCCAAAAAATTGATTCCTGATTGGGAAGCGATACCCACACTACCATAATAGGTCCAAGCGGTGCAGTACACCGCTAAGGAAAGCACATAGATATACGGATTATTGACCAGTTTACTTCTGTGCTTTTTTTCCGCCCAAAAGGCCAAAAAGAAAAGAAATGCCAAATAGGCAACTATGATAAGTATTAGGGCATAATTACTCATAGAACTTTTTTAAGATATAATATGCCACTGCAATACCAATAAACCAGCTCAAAAAAATGAACACATAAAATGCCGGAAACCCAAACAGATGAAAATCACCATCAAAAATAGTTACAAAAGGTACATTCCACAGGAAAAAGAGGATGACAGCTATCATCACGAGCTTCTGCTGATGTCTTTTTTTCATTTTCATTTGTCGGATTTACATAAAATTATGAAAACGGTGCGGTATTTAAACACCACACCGCTTTCTTTAACCAACTAACAATTTTTAGTGGGAAGCAGCTTCTCCTGCACCACTAGGTATCCTGATATTTTCCACAATATCCTGAACCTCTTCTGGTGGTTCCTCCGTGAACTTGTTCACAACAAGGGCAACCACAAAGTTTACGACCATGGCAATAGTACCAAAACCTTCTGGGGATATGCCAAACCACCAACTATCTTTCAATCCTCCAACGGCAGCTTTACCACCATCAAAGATTCCGAACTTGAATTTCAACATGTAGAACAACATCAAGGAAATACCTACAACCATACCGGTAATAGCTCCTTTGCTGTTCATCTTCTTATAGAAGATTCCCAAGATAATCGCGGGGAAAAACGAGGCTGCAGCCAAACCAAAGGCCAGTGCTACCACGGCCGCAACAAATCCCGGCGGATTGATTCCAAAATATCCAGCAATACAAACTGCACCAACAGCAGATAGACGAGCTGCCCAAAGTTCTCCTTTTTCAGAAAGACCTGGGTTAAATACATTCTTAATCAAATCATGGGATACAGAAGAGGAAATTACTAATAGCAACCCTGCCGCGGTAGAAAGTGCTGCAGCCAAACCACCAGCGGCAACCAAAGCAATTACCCAGGCTGGTAGGTTGGCAATTTCCGGATTGGCCAAGACCATAATATCCCGGTCCACTGTCAACTCATTGATTTCGGGATTGGCCACATATTGGATTTTTCCATCTCCGTTCTTGTCATCGTGTCCTATTAGACCTGTGGTTTCCCAGTTCTTGAACCATTCTGGCATGGCATCGTATTCTTTCCCGCTTACTGTTTCGATTAGATTCGTTCTCGCAAAAACTGCAACTGCTGGTGCTGTGGTATATAGAATTGCAATGAACAACAATGCCAATCCAGCAGATTTTCTAGCATCCTTTACTCTCTTCACTGTGAAGAAGCGTACGATTACGTGAGGTAATCCTGCCGTACCCACCATTAAAGCAAAGGTAATGGCAAATACGTCAATCAGGCTTTTGGAGCCATTGGTATATTCTGCAAATCCAAGTTCAGTGGAAAGTCCATCCAGCTTATCCAAAAGATAGCTTCCGTCGGCTATAGTACTTCCCATTCCCAATTGGGGCACTGGATTTCCAGTCATTTGAATGGAAATAAATATGGCGGGCACCATGAAGGCGAATATCAATACACAATATTGCGCTACTTGGGTATAGGTAATCCCTTTCATTCCACCCAATACCGCATAGAACAATACGATGACCATACCGATGACCACACCAGTGTTGATGTCCACTTCCAAAAATCTAGAAAAAACAATTCCTACACCTCGCATTTGTCCCGCGACATAGGTAAATGAAACTATTAGGGCGCAGATTACTGCCACTACCCTTGCGGTTTTGGAGTAGTATCGTTCTCCAATGAAATCAGGAACCGTAAACTTTCCAAACTTCCGTAGATAAGGAGCCAAAAGCAGTGCAAGAAGTACATAACCTCCTGTCCAGCCCATTAAATATACCGCCCCATCATAACCAGCGAATGAAATGATTCCCGCCATGGAGATAAAAGAGGCTGCTGACATCCAATCCGCAGCAGTTGCCATTCCATTAGCCAATGGGGAAACACCACCACCGGCTACATAAAATTCTTTTGTTGAGCCAGCGCGTGACCAAATGGCTATTCCAATGTATAGCGCAAAGGTGATACCGACCAAAATATATGTCCAAAGTTGTACACTCATAATTTTGTTTCTTTAGTAAGTTAATCTTCGTTGTATCCGTATTTTTTATCCAATTTGTTCATCAACCGTACATACACGAAAATGAGTATCACGAATACATAGATTGAACCTTGTTGCGCAAACCAAAAGCCGAGTTTAAATCCTCCAATGCGAATGGTATTCAGAGCATCTTTGAAGATGATGCCTGCTCCGTAGGAAACGGTGAACCAGATAATCAGTAGAATGACCAGATATCTTAGATTCTCTTTCCAATAGGCACTAGCCTTTTTTTGTTTTTCTGTCATAATATGTTGGTTTATAGGTAAATCATTGCTTGTACAGTAAACACACCGGTTCCATCTGCATCACCCACTTTTGAGTTGGCATACTCCAAACTTAGTTTGGAATGATGCCCAGTCATAAAGATATTGGCTCCAATTCCAAATCGATTTGCATTGTCATCTATAGCATCAATGGACCGTGTATTGTAAGAAAGATAAGGTTGTAAACGGGTTTTATCCACGGGTCCTGGTACCAAATATCCCACATGACCATAGACCATGTTCCCCGTTGCATAGGGACCAAAATTGTAGTTTTCCCCATAGTCGTTGTTTTGAAACACTAAATAGGCCGTAATTGCTGAGCCATCCTCTCCAAGAGGCGCATCGTAGAAGGCATCAATGGCAAATATGTTAACATCGGCACCATCACCATCTGCTTCAACCACACCGTTGGCATGGTTAAAAAAACCAGCCCCAATATTAAAAACTTTCTTGCTACCTAAATACGAACCCACTTTATACGGTAGAAAGTTGGATTCCTGGTCTAAGAAGTTGAAATCAAAGTAACCTTGCAGTACTTTCCCTGCGTCTGCAGAGCCTAATATTCTCCGACCTCCGTAAACCGTTACCCCATCCACCACCGGGTCTCTCGTATCCAAAGTACTAGTGCCGGCTTCGTTGAACGCCACGCGATATTGGAGTTTACCAATTTTTCCTTTGGCATAAACCCCTATATGACGTGCAAATTGGTCTGAAAGTCCAATCGTGGCCCAAGACTGACGGTTGTTATCAAGAGTCATCATATTAAGGGTACTTTGGTTGTTCAATCTGGAAATACCATTCCAATAATGAAGCCCTGCTCCAATATCGTGGTTGTCCACTACTTTCCATTCTCCCCAAAAATCATGGAAGAACAGCTGAGCGTTTTCACCAAAACCTAAAGGACTTTGATTATTTCCGTTTAAACTGTTCAGACCCCAGTGGGTCAATATCAAGAACTTTTTGTTTAACTGGGTAAAAGTTAAAACCCTAGCCCTACGAATGCTAAAATTAAGTTGACTAACATCGTCTGGTACGTCTTCATTGTATTGGGCCCAAAATTGTCCCCATGCGATTATCCGAAGATATTTTGAACCGTCTTCATTAAATTTTACTTTGTAACCGCCTGTGTATTCAGTACTTCCCTGCGAAAAAGCCATTGGGATGATTAGCAATGATAATGCTAATCCAAAAACTATTTTTTTCATTTTTAAGATGTTATGGTTTTTTGCATGCACCACGAACATCCTAAAAAAAATGTCTCAAAGAAAAGTTAATATAGTTTTCTGTTAATTAGATATATCTATTCTCGGAAACGTTCCCATTTGATAAGCATGAACTTATCCCCCAATTCGGTTACCAAAACACCCGCACCTGCAATATTTTCAGAATTTTGAAAATAGTGTTGTAACTCATTTTGATTCAGAATTTTATAGGTAGGGTGATACTTTGAATTGTACGGACGTTTGATATTGTATTTGCGGACCCAGTTCATTACAGATACATGGGAAACACCAAGAATTCGTTCTATTTCTCTATAGGTAAGCCCCTCCAAATATAACTGCAACGCCTTATTAACATAATAATCGTCGATTTGCTTCCCCAGTTTTCCAACGGTAAAAAAGTAACCACAAGATTTACATTTGTAGCGTTGTCGATTTTTAACGACTCCCGCTTTGATAAAGTGTTGTGAAGAGCAGTTTGGACAGGATTCCATAGTGATATACTTATTTAGCATAAATATATCAATTTAGCATTAAACAAAATAATTGTTTAATCTCACAAATTTAATGGTTTAACAAACCAACTAAAACCAACATTTGAAAATGTGATTTAAAGTTCCTGAAGACAATCCAAAACATTTTTTGAAATACGGTCTTGGATATTGGAAATATCAGCCCTGTCAAAAGTTTCTCCGGTAATGCTTTCGAAAAGCTCAATGTAGCGTTCCGAAACGGTCGCAATGTAGTCATCGTTCATTTGGGGAACCGTTTGTCCATCCAAACCTTGGAATCCATTGGAAATAAGCCATTGTCTGACGAATTCCTTGGACAATTGTTTTTGAGCTTCGCCCTTTTCCTGTCGCTCTTGATAGCCTTTTGCGTAGAAATAACGTGATGAATCTGGAGTGTGGATTTCGTCAATTAAAACAATCTCCCCTTCTCTGGTCTTCCCAAACTCATATTTGGTGTCTACTAAAATTAAACCCTGCTTTGCTGCTAATTCCGTGCCTCTTTCAAATAACTTTTGGGTGTAGTCTTCCAAAATCAAATAGTCGGCTTTACTCACAATACCCTTTTCAAGAATTTCTTCTCTTGAAATATCTTCATCATGACCTCCTTTTTCCGCTTTGGTAGCGGGAGTAATTATTGGTTCTGGAAACCTATCGTTTTCAATCATTCCCTCAGGGATGGGTACCCCACAAAGCGTTCGTTTTCCAGCTTTATATTCTCGAGCAGCATGACCCGATAAATATCCTCGAATCACCATTTCAACCTTGAAGGGCTCACATGCCTTTCCCACTGCAACATTAGGGTCTGGGGTTGCCAAAAGCCAATTGGGCACCAAATCTTCCGTGGCTTTCATCATTTGTGTGGCAATCTGATTCAGAATCTGACCTTTGTAGGGAATTCCTTTGGGCATTACCACATCAAAAGCAGACAAACGGTCTGTCGCAATCATAACCAGAATATCATCTTCAAGGGTATACACCTCACGAACTTTTCCCTTGTAAACTGAACGCTGTCCAGGAAACTGAAAATCGGTTTCCATTAAAGTATTACCCATCATACTAGTTCTGGTGTTCTATGTTTTTGTAGGCGTCGATTACTTTTTTGACCAATTTGTGACGAATAACATCCTTATCATCTAGGTAAATAATACCTATTCCCTTTACGTTTTTCAGGATAAGTAAGGCCTCTTTGAGACCCGAAATGACACGTCTAGGTAAATCAATCTGGCCCGGGTCGCCCGTGAGCAGGAACTTTGCATTTTTCCCCATTCGGGTCAAAAACATCTTCATTTGGGCATGGGTGGTATTCTGTGCTTCGTCCAATATAACAAAAGCATTATCCAGAGTACGACCTCGCATGAAGGCCATGGGGGCTATTTGAATTGTGCCATCTTCAATGTATTTGGCTAACTTTTCGGGTGCTATCATATCACGCAAAGCATCATATAGCGGTTGCATGTAGGGGTCCAACTTTTCCTTAAGGTCACCTGGCAGAAAGCCCAAGTTCTCCCCGGCTTCCACAGCCGGCCTTGTCAAAATTATTCGCTTCACCTGCTTCTCTTTAAGTGCCTTTACTGCAAGAGCCACTCCAGTATAGGTCTTCCCCGTACCAGCCGGTCCAATGGCAAAAACCATATCATTCTCGCGGCAAAGGTCCACCATCTTTCTTTGGTTTACTGTCTGGGCTTTGATTAGCCTGCCACTTACCCCATGCACCAAAACCTCGTTACTTGCCTTGGAGGATTGGTAATCTTCCTCTCCATTGCTAGTCAAAACACGTTCAATCATGTTTTCATCCAGCTTGTTATATTTGGCGAAATGCGAGGTCAGCATATCAAAACGCTGATCAAACTCCTCTAAAAGTTCTTCGTCCCCGTAAACTTTTATTTTATTGCCTCTGGCAACAATCTTTAGCTTGGGAAAATATTTCTTTAAGAGTTCTATGTTCTCATTGCGTTGCCCAAAAAAGTCCTGTGGGCTGATTTCCGTAAGTTCAATTATGAGTTCGTTCAAAAAAAGAGGGGTGTTTAGGGTTATTTTCGAAGAAATCTATTCGTTCTAATTTGTTTATTTTTACCCCACAAACTTAACCAAAAAATCATTTTGGGCGCCGAAAAACATATCAACAGTATTGCATGGCAATCATAACTTTAACTACTGATTTTGGGCAAAAAGACCACTTTATTGGCGCCATAAAGGGTAGTATTTTAAGCCATGTATCCGATATTACCCTTGTTGACATTTCTCATGAAATAAGCCCTTTTAACATTCAGGAATGTGCTTATATCTTAAAGAACAGCTACTCCCATTTTCCAAAAGGCACTATCCATGTGGTGGGAGTGGATTCCGAACTTTCTCCTGAAAATGAGCACATTGTAGTTGAAGCGGATGGCCATTTTTTTATTGGAGCCAACAATGGGATTATTTCCATGATTACTTCCGACGTAAAAATTGATGCCATCATGGAAATCCATTTACCACAGGATGAGATAAATTCCTTTCCTGTTTTGGAGGTTTTTGTCCCGGTGGCCTGCCATCTTGCCCGGGGTGGAAAAATGGAAGTCATTGGTCGCCCATTTAAGGCACTTAAGGAATCCAAGGAATTTGAACCAAGAATAACAAACGACGGAAAAACCATAGTTGGCAATGTGATTTATATCGATAATTATGGAAATGCGGTAACCAATATCCGTAAAAGCCTTTTTGAAGCATATCGCAATGGAAGAGACTTTGAAGTTGTTGCCAGGACAAACAAAATACGGTCATTACATCATACTTATAATGGCATTATAAATTACGATTTGGACAAGGGACAACGAAAAGGCCCTGGGGATGCCCTAGCCTTATTCAACACTTCTGGATTTGTAGAGTTGGCAATTTTTAAAAGTGATTTGAACAGTGTTGGGGGAGCATCCACCTTATTGGGGTTGAATTATCGGGATACCATCACTATAAATTTTTTGTAAATGTTGATACGCATTGTAAAATTGACCTTTAAACCCGAAAATATCCCTAGTTTTGAGCGCATTTTTGAAACGTCTAAGCATACCATATTGGGATTTGCAGGTTGTAATTTTCTTGAACTATATCAGGATGTAAATCATCCCAACATCTTTTTTACCTATAGTTTTTGGGAGGATGAGTCCTATTTGCAGGCCTACAGAAATTCCAGCTTTTTTAAAGAAGTATGGAAAAACACCAAAGCCCTGTTTTCCGAAAAGCCCGAGGCATGGAGTGTTAACAAACATTCAATGAGCAATGAGCAAAAGAAATGGATTTAAAATTTGGCCAGATATCATTTTTTCAAACTATTGGATATTGAGCCATTGATAATTGATAATTGAAAAAGAATGTTTGCAGTTTTTAGAAGAGAAATCCAATCCTTTTTTACAGCGCCCATTGGCTATCTCATAGTTGGACTCTTCCTTTTGCTCAATGGTTTATTCCTTTGGGTTTTTAAAGGAGATTACAACATTTTTGATTACGGCTTTGCGGACCTAAGCAATTTCTTTTTGTTGGCCCCATGGGTTTTTATTTTTCTGATTCCTGCCATAACCATGAAGAGTTTTTCCGAAGAACGAAAACTGGGTACCCTAGAGTTGCTTCTAATAAAACCAATATCAATTTGGAAAGTAGTATTTGGAAAATTTCTAGGCACTTGCGCACTTTGCACTATTGCCATAATACCCACAATCATCTATGTTTTCGCCATTGCTGATTTGGGTATTATTCCTGGAAATTATGACCTAGGTGTAGTTCTAGGTTCCTATTTTGGATTGATTTTCTTGATTTCAGCTTATGTAAGTATGGGGCTCTTCGCCTCTACCCTGTCGGAAAACCAAATTGTGGCCTTTATCTTCGGAATTTTACTCTGCTTTTTATTATTCAATGGATTTGACGCAATTTCAACCTTGTTTTCCAACGGCGATACCCAACTGCAAATTCAGCAGCTCGGTGCTAATACACATTTTGAGAGCATCGCTCGAGGAATTATAGATACCCGGGATTTGATTTATTTCATATCTATCACTCTTTTCTTTTTATTCTTGACCCATAACCGATTAAGTAGTTTGACACCATGAAAGGAAAGTTATTTCTACATATCGCATTGGGATTGGTTATCGTTGTTCTTCTGAATTTTTTGGGAAGTTTTGTTTACAAAAGATTCGACCTTACCGAGGATTCGCGTTTTACAATATCGGAACCCGCTATTGAGGTAGCCAAGAAGTTTGAAAATCCAGTAATTATTGATATCCTGTTGGATGGGAACATACCTCCTGAGTTTGCCAAACTGAAATCAGAAACATTGCAATTGGTCAAATCCTTTGCTTCTATCAATAGTAATATCAAGTTCAATTTGGTCAATCCTTTGGAAGATGAAGCGCAAAGACAACAGACCATTTTGGATTTGCAACGAATTGGTCTAACACCTGCAAATGTTAGAATAGAGGATGGAGGAAAAGTATCCCAAGAGCTCATTTTTCCATGGGCTATGGTAAATTACAATGACCAGACCGTAAAAGTTTCACTACTAAAGAATACGTTAAGTACGAGTTTAAATGCTGAAGAACGTATCAATAATTCCGTGCAGCAATTGGAATATGCATTTGCTGATGCCTTTACCAAATTGACTTTTACTGAAAAGAAGCGTATTGCTGTAATCAAAGGAAATGGACAATTGGAGGATATTTACATAGCTGACTATCTTACATCTGTTAGGGACTACTACAATTTGGGAATCATAACATTGGATTCTGTTGCTGGCAATCCGCAAAAAGTACAGGACCAACTGAATAATTTTGATTTGGCACTAATCGCAAAGCCTACGGAAGCTTTCACAGATGAAGAAAAGTATATATTGGACCAATTTATGGTCAACGGAGGGAAGTCTATCTGGTTGATAGACCAAGTGGCTATGGAAGTTGACAGTCTTTTTGCTGGAGGAGGTAAGGCTTTGGCCCTACCCCGAGAATTGAATCTGAATGATTTTTTCTTCAATTATGGGGTGCGCATCAATCCTGTGCTGATAAATGACCTTTATTTTACACAAATCGTTTTGGCGTCTGGAGAAGGAAATGATTCGCAATTCAATCCGGTACCTTGGTATTATAATCCAATGGTCTTTTCAAAAAACAGTCACCCTATAAACTCCAATATTGAAGCCGTGCGCTATCAGTTTGCCAATTCCATTGATTTATTGGATAACGGTTATAACGCGACTGTCTTGTTGCAAAGTTCTCCATTATCCAAAACCGAAGGAACTCCCAAACAAATTGGATTGGACATTCTGAACACACCGCCAGACAAAGAATCCTATACCAATGGGAACCAGCCCCTGGCTGTACTGGTGGAAGGAGAATTTAAGTCTGCTTACAAAAGTAGGGTCAAACCTATGAAACTGGAGAATCCTGTTGAAGATGGAGTGCTTAATAAAATGATAGTTATTGCGGACGGGGACCTTATTAAAAACCAACTACAAAATGGGCAGCCCTTGGAATTAGGGTTTGATAAATGGACCAGCAATTCATACGGAAATAAGGAGTTTTTGATAAACTGCACGAATTATCTTCTGGATGATACCGGACTTATAAACATCCGAAATAAAAAAGTAAGCATTCCCGTGTTGGATGTTGAAAAAATAGCAGCAAAAAGAATCAAATGGCAACTACTGAATATCGGGCTTCCAGTGGTTTTGACCCTTCTTTTTGGATTCGCATTTAGCTATTTCAGAAAACGGAAATACAGCACCTAAGTGTTGATAAATTTGTTTCTTTGCCTCGCTCATTTGAGATATATTTGTTTTTATCGATTTAGTTTTGGTCAAAGGACACCAAGGGTTTGTGCCAAAATTCCAAAAGACTTTCTTTAATGAAATTTATTGTATCCAGCACGTATTTATTAAAACATCTTCAGGTATTAGGTGGTGTTATCAATAATAGCAACACTTTACCTATTTTGGACAATTTCCTGTTCGACCTTAAGCAAAATAAGTTGACGGTATCCGCATCGGATTTGGAGACTACTATGAGTTCTGTTCTAGATGTCGATTCAGATTCCGAAGGTGCCATTGCTGTACCTGCAAGAATTCTACTGGATACCCTAAAAACATTTGCAGAACAGCCCTTGACTTTTGTAGTTGAGGATAATAATACGGTTGAAATCAGTTCCAATCACGGAAAATACGCTTTAGCTTATGCCGATGGTGCCGAATTTCCGAAAGCAATAGAAGTTTCCAATCCAAGTTCCACGGTGCTTATGGGTGATATTCTAGCTACGGCCATTAATAAAACCATTTTTGCAGCTGGGAATGATGACCTTAGGCCGGTTATGAGTGGTGTATTTTTTCAGTTTTCAACCGAAAATTTGACTTTTGTTGCCACGGATGCCCATAAGTTGGTAAAGTATCAACGCACCGATGTCAAGGCCAGTCAAACGGCAGAATTCATTATGCCCAAAAAACCCTTGAATCTCCTTAAGGGAATTCTAGCAGGTTCAGAGTCCGAAGTAACCATCGAATACAATGATAGTAATGCCAAATTCATTTTTGATAATACGGAACTCATATGTAGGCTGATTGATGGAAAATATCCGAATTACGAAGCGGTTATTCCTAAGGAGAATCCCAATGTCCTTTCCATTTCTAGAGGGCAATTTTTAGGTTCTGTTCGCAGAGTATCCATTTACTCCAATAAAACCACGCATCAAATCCGCTTGAAAATAGCAGGTGCAGAATTGAATATCTCAGCAGAAGATGTGGACTACAGTAACAAAGCTGATGAGCGCCTATCCTGTTCGTATCAGGGAGACGATATGCAAATTGGTTTCAATTCCAGGTTTTTGGTAGAAATGCTCGGAAATCTTTCTGCAGATGATGTCACTCTTGAGATGAGTCTTCCGAATCGCGCAGGGATTTTGACTCCCGCCGATGGACTGGATGAAGGCGAACATATTACCATGTTGGTAATGCCAGTTATGTTGAACAACTAATCTCCAACCATAAAACGGGAAAAAGCCGAAGCTAATGCTTCGGCTTTTTCTATTTAGAGAAAAGGTATCGTCATAAAATTGGATGGTGATTCCCCGTTCGAAGCTTTCACAGCGTTAACGATGGGAAGTACAAAACCTAAGATGGCCACACCTATCAAGCCTAATATTCCCAAACCTAAAAGTAAAATGGCCGGGATACTTATAAATATGTAAAGCAATAAGCTTAATTGCAAATTGACTGCCGCCTTACCATGTTCGTTCATACCCTCAACACTTTTTCTGGAGCTTAGCCAGATAATGAGCGGTACGATAAACCCTCCAAACCCAATTACATAATACAATAACTGGGTAAGATGCATAATGGATAACAAAGTGGTATCCTTCCTTAAAACATTTTGATTAACTACTTCCATTTTTTTGATTGATATTGATGATGTATATGATTAGTATTACTTTCAAAAGAAATGTTACACCTTAACTTCAAAACAAAATCCTAAGAGCTATTTGCTTTTGAAATGGAGCATTAATACAATCATTAAATACTAATCAAATCAATTACCACCCATTATGATGATTTTGAATTTAAATCCTGAAAATCAGTGAATTATGTAAGAAAATATACCATTTAAGATAAAGAGCACTATCATCTTCAGTAGGTAGTCTATTTTTTTTACTGTTTGTCCCATTTGTTTTATTTGAAGGAACAAATGTTAGAGTTTTGTTAATACTGTTAAATACAAAATCGACTGGAATATGAAAAAAATTTACTATTTAGCATTTGCACTGATTATGACCTTTGCTGCTTGTGAGACAGAAGAGGTTTCGACTATGGAAAGTACTGCCAATTCTCCTGAAGAAAGTATTGGTGATGTATCTGCACTAGATGAACAAGAAGTAGACATTGAACAACTAGAGGGAATTCAAAGTCAATTTCTTAGCGAGTTAAGTGATTTGGATTTGGAACAAATCGGTAACATTGACCTACAAGCAGTGGATTTAAGAAATTCAGATGAAGGTCTTGAAAGTGGGAAGGGAAAGCGTAGACCAAGAATAACATCCTTATGTCTAGTAAAAGATGCAGACAGATGCCCTTTTGAAGATAGACAACCCACTTCCAATATGTGGTGGCCAGAAAATGATACGGACTTTTTCAACACTACAGCATATTTTTCTTCTACCAGATATCACCGAATGATTTTTGCTACTTTCAGCAACGGTACTGCGCTCATAAGAGGTATTACCAAGATGAATGATGGAAAATGTAAGGTTTATGTCAACGTATGGTTGAGGGACAAACAAACCTATGAAGAATTTAGTGCCAACGGTGGAGAGTTTAAGCTTGAACCAGGTTGTGCCTCACAGGCGGCTAATGAGGAAGAGTTGCTCTATTATGAAATTGATAACGAGCGTAGCTGGCTTTACTCCAAAGGAAGCGATTGTTTAGGACAAGGATGTTTTGGCCTCGAACAACGTGGTGAAAATTTAAGGGGACAGCTAGGTCCAAACGGTGCAGCATTCGACTCAAATATCGGGGATAACGGATTTAGCAACTGGGGTTGGATTACAGACAAGCATTCAGGAGAGAGATTATGGGTTATGGATTTCGACTTTAGACTTAGATGCTGTAGAGGATATCACTAATTAACTTCTTCACAATATAGAAATAAGGGTAAAACTTCAGGATTTACCTCAACAACAAAGGCCAGATATAATTCTGGCCTTTTTTAATATATTGTATTATTCGCTGTCAGTGCTTACAGAGGATTAAATATGCTAGGCATACGGCTGCAAAGACTTTTTAGACTAACCAATTCCACTGGAAAGTGAAATCTAGTTAACAAATCACTTTGTCCAATGCAATCTCTTAAACTGAAAGGTCATGGTCCCTAGCCAAATTACCCAATTAAAGTTTATCAAAAAGGCAAGTATCCTCACCTTTTTGTTTCGCTTTGAAAAACTTTCCATGTTAAAGGGATATATATTCACGCCTTTGAGCTCCTTCAACTTCTGCTTTATAAATGTAAAGCTTAAGCCAAAATTTATCATTTTAACCAGATTAACATAAGCAAACTGATTTATCCTCTGTTTAATAATTGGAAGTGCTTTCGACCCACTATTTGTACCAACATACTCATCCAATAAATACGAATTGGAAAGAACCATAGCATGCATTGTATTAACCAACTTAAAATTTTTATCAAAGTCGTTTGACCTCATTATAGAATCCGGGGACTGATAATAATAATGGCATAACCAATCAAAATAGGCCATTTTACCTGAGCCCAACAACACCTGATATGTAAATCGGACATCGGCATTGTTTTGATTGTCTTCAAAGCGTAATTCCTTTTCTAGCAAAAAACTTCTTTTGACGATATACCACCAAACTTCTACCCTATGCTTTGGGTAAGAGCAGATAAAAGACGCTCCATTTTCAAACAGCTCATACTTCTCCTTTTCATTACGTATTAAGTCTTTTGAGGTTATATTATCACTCTCCCTAGACTTAAATCCTACCAAGTCCAGATTTTCACTAAGTCCAAAATTCAGGATTTGGTCCAATCGATTTTCCACTAGAGCGTCGTCCACATCTAAATTATAGATATACTTGCCTTTGGCTAAACTTAAAAGTTTATTCCTTGTATTGAACAGCCCCATGTTGGATTGGGAATATACCTTTATTTGACTATGCTTCTTAGAAAATTCCAAAGCCAAATCATAAGAAGAATCGGTGGAGCCATCATCAATTAAGATGATTTCATAGCGGTCAGGATTTAAATTCTGATTTAAAACTCCAGTCAGGCAGTCCTTAACATAGTTTTCACCGTTATAAACAGAAATTAAAACACTCAAGTCCATAAACAAGAAATGATTTTGAAACTGAAGAAATACATTTTTCGGTTTGAACGTAATCTATAATTGATTAACGAACAAATCCTGCATTATTACATTTTTTCTATTCGTAATTTTGCACCCATGATTATAGAAGATAACATAATTGCTTTGGCTACACCCCCTGGGGTTGGTGCAATAGCGGTTATTCGAATTTCAGGAAATGAGTCCTTAAAAATAGTGGATTCACAATTTAAATCAATTGTAGACAAGCAATTAATACATGAAAAAAGCCATACCATTCATTTAGGTTATATCACCAATGATGACAAAGTTTTAGACCAAGTCTTGGTATCCGTTTTCAAAGCTCCCAATTCTTACACAGGAGAAAATGTAGTTGAAATTTCCTGTCATGGCTCCCCTTACATTCAAAAACAGATTCTAGAACTTTTTTTGAGAAAGGGCTGTAGAATGGCCACTGCCGGTGAGTTTACCCTAAGGGCGTTTTTAAATGGCAAAATGGACTTAAGCCAAGCGGAAGCGGTTGCGGATTTAATAGCCAGTGATAGTGCTTCCGCCCACGAGATCGCTTTAAATCAAATGCGAGGTGGATTTAGAAATGAGATAGAAGAATTACGACAGGAGCTTCTGAACTTTGCTTCTTTGATAGAATTGGAATTGGATTTTTCGCAAGAGGATGTTGAATTTGCCAATAGAGATCAATTCAACACGCTTCTATCAAAGATAAGTGAGGTACTTAAAAAGCTCATCGATTCATTTTCCATAGGAAATGTAATGAAACATGGAGTCCCTGTGGCCATAGTGGGAGAACCCAATGTTGGAAAGTCTACCCTACTGAATGCCTTTTTAAATGAGGAAAAGGCCATTGTAAGTGATGTTGCCGGTACTACCCGGGATGCTATAGAAGACCAAATCGGCATAAAAGGAATTAACTTCCGGTTTATTGATACCGCTGGAATTCGCGATACTCAGGATACCGTGGAACGAATAGGAATTGAAAGAACCTTCTCAAAGATTGACAAGGCCAAATTGATTATTTACCTTTTTGATGGAAAAAACGTAAATGATTCGACCCTTCAAGAAATCACAACAAAATATCCAAATAAACCTCTTTTACCCATTTGCAATAAGACCGATACCCTGAAAATTGAAACCATTGAGAAATTAAAATCCAAGATTCCTGAAGTGATATTTATATCAGCAAAAACTGGAGAAGGTGTAGAAGCCTTAAAAGAAAAACTGTACACCTCTGTCGAAACAGGCACGCTAAAAGGGGATAATATTGTTGTGAGCAATAGTAGACATTATGATGCCTTGTTAAAGTCGTTGGAGGAAATACAAAAAGTAAAAGAAGGTATGGATGTGGGGATTACAGGAGATTTGCTGGCAATCGATATACGTCAGGCCCTCTTTCATTTGGGAGAGATAACAGGAAGCGTTACTACCGACGATTTGCTAGGAAATATTTTTTCCAACTTTTGCATCGGAAAATAGAACCATAATTAGTACGGGTCTCAGTAGCCAAACCTATCCTAGCGAATACAAAGAATACCTACTATATTCGTAGTCCAAATTTTAATCATGTTCAGTTTTTTTGAAAAGAAGATTTTTTTAGTTGACCATTTACATGGTTTGGTAGATATACACAATCATATTTTACCTGGAATTGATGATGGAGCAAAAACTGTGAAGGAATCTATGGATTTAATCATTGGCTTTTCTGAATTTGGAATCAAGAATTTTGTGTGTACTCCTCATGTAATGAGCCATTATTACCCGAATACTCCAAGTACCATCAAGTCAGCATATGATTTAGTAAAACAGGAACTGTCCACAAGAAAAATTGAGGATATACAATTGGATTATTCTGCAGAGTATATGATAGATGAAAACTTCGAAGTACTATTGGATAAAGACAAAACAATTCCTATTGCGAAAAACTTCTTGCTAATTGAAATGTCGTACTTGCAGCCTTCATTATATTTTGACGATGCAATTCAAAAAATCGCCCAAAAATCAATTTACCCCATATTAGCGCACCCGGAAAGGTATGCGTATTTCCACTCAGACAATCAAATTTACCCAAGTTTGAAATCAAGGGGAATTCATTTTCAGCTAAATATGTTGTCTTTATCTGGATATTATGGGGAACAAATTCAAAAAACGGCACGCAATCTATTAGGAAAAGGGTATTATGAATATGTTTCTTCAGATGCGCATAACTTGAAACATCTCAAGGAAATCAAGGAAATTAAAATCCAAAAAAGGACCCTAGACTTGTTATTGCCAATTATTGAAAATACGATATTGAAGTTTTATTGAATCAAGAACTGAATTTCCACCATTTCTTGACAGTTCTTCCGTATCCATAGCCGTATTTGCCCCCATATCCGAGGTTGGATTGTTTTACCCCATTAACAATAAACGATAGTCCTTTCAGCTTGCCTTCTTTTTGTAGCTTGATGGGAAACCCAACCACGTTGGTTTCTGTAATCCCAGCTCTGGTGACATAAAGGGTCTGATCTGCATTTTTGCTAATAAGTAGAGTGTCGGAAACCACCATCAGTGGTGCGGTATCAACAATAATATAATCATATTTCTTTCTGACCGCTTCAAATAATTCATCTGTTCTTTCACTCATCAATAATTCAGTGGGATTAGGTGGAATGGTCCCTGCAAAAATTATATCGATAGTCTCGTTGTTTTCCAGTATGGGAGAAATGATTTCCTTTGGTTCCAAAGTTTTGTTTGACAAAAAATCTGTTAGTCCCTTCTTGCCCTTATTCATGGCGGATTTTACCAATTTGTCAAGATTATTCTCTTTATAAAATTCGTAAATCTTCGGATTTCGAATATCGGCACCCACCAAAAGAACCCTTTTCCCAGCATTGGCATAAATCATGGAGAGATTAAAGGAAACCAGGGTTTTACCCTCTCCTGGCACACTGGACGTTACAAAAATGGTTTTTCCACGGCTTTCGTTGAAATTCCGCCTGGATTTTAGGATGAAATCCAAGTTTGTTCTCAATATTCTGAGGGATTCGGCCAAAACGGTTCGCTCATCGGTCTTAATTAAAGTGTTTTCCTTTTTAGAAATTTTGGGTAGCTCGGCCAAGACTGGAACATCGCCCGTTAACTTTTCTAAATTGACCTTATTATGAATCTTATTGTCCAAAATATCCTTGCCATATATTACGGAAAAAGGTACCAACAGGCCAAGAATAACGGAAGCTAAAAGCACAACAGGCATCTTAGGAGAGACCGGGGCCTTGCTCAAAAGATAAGCCCTATCGATAACTTTTGACTTAGGTGATGCCGAAGCAAATGTAATCTGAGACTCCTCACGTTTCTGTAACAAATAAAGATATAGCGATTCCGTTGTTTGTTGTTGGCGCGTAATATCACGTAGTGCCCGCTCATTTTTAGGGGCAGAAAAGATTCGAGAATTGATCTTGGACAATTGATTGCTTAGACTATTGACTTGAAGCGATAAGTTATTGGTAACACTGTTTAAACTTGATTTCATACTTCGCTTCAAACCATCCAACTGTTGGTCTAGATTAACAATAATCGGGTTTTTCTCATTAGAACTTTCCAGAAGTCTTCTTCTCTCCAGTGCCAGTTCATTATATCGTGCAGTTGTGCTGGCGATAGTCTGATCGGTCAACCCAACATTGGCTGGAAGCAACTCATATCCATCTTGATTATCTACAAGGTCTTTCATAGATGAGGCAATTTCCAATTGAACCGTTGCGTTCTGTAATTCTTGTTGATTGGCTGCTCCAATATTCAAGTTTACATTGGTTTGGGTGGCAATATCAGCTATTCCCCTACCAGCCTTGAAGTCTTCTGCACTTTGGTCTACTGTGGACAAATTTCCATAAATATCGGCTATCCGGTCATTGATAAAATTAGAGGTACGGTCTGCAATTGCTTTTTTATCATCAACAGCATTCTGATTATACTTATCTATTAAAGTATTAATGATATCCTTGCCTCTTTCCTTAATTGCGTCATTTAAGGTTATTGAAATTATATTGGAAAATTCCTCCGTTACTGTTATCAATATTTTCCTTTGATAATATTCAGCCCTGGCTGCCAGTGGACTGATTTTGACTTCAAAATCCCTCCCGCTGTAAGATGTCATATCTAATGAGCCATTAGGAGTAATAATTAAATCGCCCAAGGAGGAAGGTATGGGTTTTCCAAAAGAAAACTCTTTAAACGTTTTGTTCTCAATATTGGCAAATTGAAATTTGGTGTCCGAAATCAATCTGATGTAAAATGCAGATTCCGTTTTTTGAACAATAGAGTCCGGGCCCAAAAAGTTGATGTTAAATGGCGGGTTATCATAGAGCCCTGTATTCTTGATGTTTCCAATTGCTATTATCCTTTTGTTCAATCCTAGTTCTTTGACCACCTCGATAAGGTTGGTTCTAGAGTTTAAGGTTTCTATCTCATCAAGAACATTATTCCCGGTCCCCCCAAAAACACCTAAATCGGTGAATGCACCAAGTTCTGAGGTAGAATTCTGATCTTCCAATATTTTAACCTTCGCATGGATGGCATACTCAGGTACTGTATACCTTATATATAAAATCGCGAAAGTTATGGCAAGAATGATTGAAACCACAAACCATTTCCAATTCTTCACATAGGGCTGGATCAGGGTACTTACGTCAGGGTTATTATTGGGGGTTGTTTGTTTTTCGTTCTGCATTTTAAAACACAATTTAATTTCGTGTGAGTAACAAAACTGTAGAGGTTATTAGCACTGACGCAATGGAAACATAGATTGTAGCCCTGGCATCAAGAGAAGTTTCTTTGATACCTGATTTGTTAGGTTCCACATAGACCACATCATTTTGGGTCAAATAGTATACAGGCGATTTTATAATATCTTTGGAGGTCAAATTAATACGGGTGTACACTTTGGTGCCATTAAAATCTCGAATCACCAAAACATTGTTTCGAACACCTCGTAACGTAATATCACCCGCAAGCCCCAAAGCTTCCAAAATTGTTATTTGTTCGCCATTCACAGGGTAAGTACCAGGTCTCCCCACTTCTCCCAAAACAGTCACCGTAAAATTGCGTAACCTAATATTTATAATGGGGTCCTTCAGGTAAACTGATAATCGCTCCCTTAGAAGAACGCGTACTTCGTCTGGAGAAAGTCCTTCAATTTTCAGTTTTCCAATCACCGGAAAATCGATTTCCCCTGCCTGATCCACTAAATAATCTACTTGTTCTGCCCGGAAACCCCCTTCAGAAGCACCTCTAAACAGATTAAAGGGGGCGCTAGCTTCTGGATTCAAAGAAGATACATGAATGGACACCAAATCATCAACCTTAAACTTTGAAACAAAACTGTTGTCATTGACCAAAGTTTCAAAATTCCCAGTATCCTGAAAATAGACCACATCCTTTCTGGAAGCACAAGAAGAAAGTACAATCAAAATACCTACAAGTATTGCCCTAACGAATAATCTCGAATCATTTCTTTTCATAAATCAAGGAAGTATAAACGTATTAATTTAATGTGTTGTGGGGTTGTTCTGATTGGACTTTTTGGTCCGCTTCAAAAGTAGTACTTTCTTTCTTATCCAATTGGCAAAATTCAGAGTTGTTTGATATAAACTCTGGAACGATATGTTTCATCAACTTTACCGTATTTTCACCGAAAAACATATTGGCTATACAAAGCTCATCAATCAAAGATTTCAGTTTTCCGTATTCCAATTCCCGAGTCTTACTAATCTTAATTTTATTGTGATATGTAGGGAGGGTATTTTCTCCATTTGCCAATAATTCCTCATATAATTTTTCTCCTGGCCTTAGTCCAGTAATGGTAATATCAATATCCTCTGGATATCTCAAACCCGAAAGCTTAATCATGTTTTTGGCTAAATCGAAAATTTTGACGGACTCACCCATGTCAAAAATGAAAATCTCGCCACCGACGCCCATAGAACCAGCCTCTAGAACTAATTTAGAAGCTTCGGGAATAGTCATGAAATAACGGGTAATGTCCTTATGCGTCAACGTAAGCGGGCCGCCTTTTTCGATTTGTTTCCTAAACAATGGAATAACCGAACCATTTGAACCGAGCACATTTCCAAATCGTGTTATGATATATCTGGTATTACTACGTTTCTGCAAACAGCTCACATAAATTTCAGCTATTCGCTTACTGGCGCCCATAATATTTGTAGGATTTACTGCTTTATCGGTTGAAACCAAAACAAACTTATCAACCTCATGTTCAGATGCTAAATCAGCAATATTTTTTGTCCCAGCAATATTAATTTTAATTGCTTCATACGAATTTTGTTCCATTAACGGAACATGCTTATATGCCGCTGCATGGAAAACCATATTAGGTTTGTACCTCTCAAATAGATTATCCATTCTTTTTTTATCCCTGACATCACCAACAATGGGAATAAAATTGTGAAATCCCTTTTGCTTTAGCTCTTGTTGCAAATCGTATAGCGCCGATTCCGCTTGGTCAATGATAATTAAGGACTTATACTTGAAATTGCATATTTGTCTGACCAATTCACTGCCTATTGAGCCCGCACCGCCCGTAACCAAAACAGTTTTGTTGCGTAGTTCTTTTTCAATGTTCAAATTGTCAAGGTCAATGGGAGCCCGATTTAACAAATCCTCAATTTGAATGTTTTTAATCTGGGAAACCTTTAATTCCCCATTTATCCAATCTTCAACCGGAGGAATAATTTTAACTAATACAGGGAAATCCATCAATCCTTCCACCAATTCCTTTAACCTAGAGCTCGAAATGGTTTGAATACAGAAAATGATTTCAGAAACACCTCTCTTGACAATGAAGGCTTCAGTTAGTACTTCCGGAGAATACACCCTGACGCCATTTATCATTTTACCTACTTTCTTTTTGTCATTATCAACAAATCCAACGACCTTAACATTGTTCTTGGATAGGTTTATTATGGCATTATAGGTAAGTATACCTGATTCACCTGCACCATAGATAACAATATTCTTTGTGGAACTTGGGCGATTTTCATTTAATACATTTAGGTAAAGTACCTTAAAAACGTATCTGGAGCCAACCATTCCAACGAAACCGATAAGGCTATTGATGATAATTATGGACAATGGAATTGTAAAACCACTTTCAGGTGCAAAGGATCGATAAGCCAAAACAATAAAAATGGTAAGAATACTCGTAAGGCATATGGCATTGAAAATGTTATAGACATCCTTTATGCCCGTATGTCTGATCACACCCTTATATGAACCGATAATTAAAAAAGAAAAAAGAGCTACGGTTGCAACGAGAGGTACTTGTATCAATAAGTTTTCTACCTCGAAGTTAAAAGTGAGATTAAATCTCACAAAATACGATAGAACAAAAGCGACACCTATAATGATCACATCAATAGCCAAGACCAACCACTTAGAGGCATATCTTTCTACAGTACTGGTTAGGTAACTTTGTATCATTGAATAGCTTTTTTAAGGGTTTGGGCAGTACGCTCTAAATCTATCCGGCTTAAATTGGAACCACTTGGCAAACAAAGTCCTTTATCGAACAATGCTTCCGAGGTCCCATCAACAAATGCAGTATTCTTTTCAAATACAGGTTGCAAATGCATTGGTTTCCATAAAGGTCGTGATTCTATGTTTTCTTCCAACAAGGCAATCCTAACCTTTTCTCTTACAGCAAAGCTATCAAACAAAACACAGCTTAGCCATCTATTTGAAAACATACCTTCCGGCTCAGGAAGAAAAGACAAGCCAGCTATGTCCTTAAACTCTTGATGGTAATAACTATAATTCCTTCTCCTGGCCTCTACTCTTTCTTCCAAGACCTCCATTTGTCCCCTTCCAATTCCTGCCAGAACATTGCTCATACGATAATTGTGCCCTATCTCAGAATGTTGATAATGTGGTGCATTATCCCTGGCCTGAGTTGCCAAAAAAACGGCTTTTTCCTTTTTGTTTATATCCTTGGATACCAGAGCACCCCCTCCAGAGGTCGTAATGATTTTATTGCCATTGAAGGAAAGTATGGCGATATCGCCAAAAGTACCGCAGTATTGCCCACCCCAAGTACTCCCTAAGGCCTCAGCACTATCTTCCAAAATTGGAATATCGTATTTTTCGCCTATCGCATGAATTTCATCAACTTTATAAGGCATTCCATATAAATGGACAGCGAGTATTGCCTTGGGTTTACGACCCTCTTCCAAACGCTGGAGTATGGCCATTTCCAAAAGCTCAGGTGACATATTCCAAGTTTCCAATTCGCTGTCAATGAAAATGGGTTGCGCGCCTAAATAGGTAATTGGGTTGGCGGAGGCCGAAAAGGTAAAACTTTGACACAACACCTCATCTCCTGGACCAACATCCAATAGCTTTAGTCCAAGATGTATGGCAGCTGTACCAGAGCTCAACGCTGCCACATGCACACCATTTCCTAAATAGTCCTCAATTGCCTTCTCGAATCCAGAAACATTAGGACCCAGAGGAGCAATCCAATTGGTTCTAAAAGCTTCTTCTACGAATCTTTGTTCGTTGCTTCCCATATGGGGAGAGGAAAGCCAAATCTTAGTTAGTGTTTCCACGAGGTTAAATTTCAGTAAGATTCAATTACAAAACTCAAGCAAATTAGCTATAGTTTTTGGGCCCAAGACAAAAATTTAGCATAATTCGATTAATACCAAAAAATATCGGTTAAAGGGGCTTTTTGTAACCGAAACAAATTAAGTTGAAATGGCATATTGGACAGCTAAACATCTTGTCGCCTTAAAGATTCATTTATCGACAATATTTTGTTTAATGTAGAGTTATTTACTAATCTTTGCACCCGCAATGAACAAAATTACTTCATGAAAAAAATCACGGAAATTTGCTGCGTTGGAGCAGGATATGTGGGGGGGCCGACCATGGCAGTTATTGCAAATCAATGTCCTGAAATCAACGTTACGGTAGTTGATATCAATCAAAAGCGTATTGATGACTGGAACGATGAAAACCTTGATAAGCTTCCTATATATGAACCTGGACTAAAGGAAATTGTCGGAGAGAACAGAAATAAAAATCTTTTTTTCTCCACGGAAGTTGACAAGGCCATTGATAAGGCCCAGATGATTTTTATTTCTGTCAATACCCCAACAAAAACATATGGCAAAGGAAAAGGTCAAGCCGCAGACTTAAAATTTATTGAGTTGTGCGCGAGAAATATTGCCGAGGTAGCGAAAGACGACAAAATTGTAGTTGAAAAATCTACCTTGCCGGTTAGAACAGCCCAAGCCATAAAAAGCATATTGGACAATACGGGCAAAGGAGTACATTTTGAGGTTCTTTCCAATCCTGAATTTTTAGCTGAAGGTACTGCAATTGATGATTTGCTTCATGCTGACAGGGTCTTAATAGGTGGCGATGATACACCGACAGGCAAAGCAGCTAAAGATGCCTTAAGCCTTGTCTATGAAAATTGGATTCCAAAGGAGAAGATATTACAGACCAACGTATGGTCTTCTGAATTATCAAAATTGGTGGCCAACGCATTCTTGGCCCAACGAGTCTCTTCCATCAACTCTATTTCTGCCCTTTGCGAAATGACCGATGCCAATGTTCAAGAAGTATCAAAGGCCATAGGTTTTGATAGTAGAATAGGCCCAAAGTTTTTACAGGCTTCTGTAGGCTTTGGTGGGTCATGTTTTCAAAAAGATATTCTCAATCTGGTGTACATTGCCCGAAGTTATGGATTGTCTGAAGTAGCAGATTATTGGGAACAGGTAATCATCATGAACGATTATCAAAAGCGACGTTTTGCGGAAAATATAATAACAACCCTTTACAACACCGTATCCGGGAAAAAAATCGTTATGTACGGTTGGGCCTTTAAAAAGGACACCAATGATACCCGGGAATCTGCAGCCATTTATGTTGCTGATGCACTATTGGAGGAAAAAGCCGAGATTGTAGTGTATGACCCGAAAGTATCGGAAGAACGGATATATGCCGATCTTGAATACCTAGGAAGCCGAGATCCAAACGTGAACAGGGAACTGCTGAAAGTTGTCAATGACCCCATTGAAGCCACAGAAAAAGCCCACGCCGTGGCGATAATGACGGAATGGGACGAGTTTAAGGCTTTGGACTGGGAAAAAGTCTTTGAAAATATGCTAAAACCTGCTTTCCTTTTTGACGGCCGACGTCTTCTAGAAACCCAAAAAATGGAAGATATTGGATTTAAATACTACAAAATAGGGGAATCATGAAAATTTTGGTGACCGGGGCAGCCGGTTTTATCGGTTTCCATGTCTGCAAAAGCCTTTTGGAAAAAAAACATGAGGTAGTAGGCCTGGATAATATAAATGATTATTACGACACCAAACTGAAATTTGACAGACTTAAAGAACTTGGCATCGCTGAAGAGGAGGCAAGAAATGAAAATTTACATGTAAAAAGTGCAACGCATAGCAATTTTAGTTTTGTGAGAATGGCATTGGAAGATCGTGAAAATCTTCCCGAACTGTTCAAAACTGAATCGTTTGAAATTGTTTGTAATCTAGCAGCACAAGCAGGTGTGCGTTATAGTCTGGAAAATCCTGAGGCTTATATTGACAGTAATTTAGTTGGGTTCTTGAATATATTGGAGTCTTGTCGCCACAATAATGTTAAGCATTTGGTATATGCTAGCAGCTCAAGCGTATATGGAGCCAACGAAAAGGTACCTTTTGAAACAAAAGATCGGGTAGATAACCCCATAAGTCTTTACGCCGCCACCAAGAAAAGTAATGAACTAATGGCTCATACCTATAGCCATTTGTTTAAACTGCGTACCACGGGGATTCGCTTTTTTACGGTATATGGTCCATGGGGAAGACCGGATATGGCCATGTTTTTGTTTACCGACGCCATTTTAAATGATAAGCCCATCAAAGTTTTTAACAATGGTCAACTTGAGCGTGATTTCACTTATATAGATGATATTGTGGCGGGAGTTACAAAAATCATTGAAACGGATACAGAAGACCAGAAAGCAGACATTCCCTATAAACTTTACAACATTGGAAATAACCAATCAGTCAAACTCATGGATTTTATTCAATCCATAGAAGAATGTCTAGGGGTTGAGGCAAAAAAAGATATGCTACCCATGCAACCCGGTGACGTTGTTAGAACTTGGGCTGATGTGAATGACCTAATTGCAGACTATGGCTACAGGCCAAACACTCCTGTAAAGGAAGGTATATCACATTTCATAGATTGGTATAAAGAGTACTATTCCTAGTTGATACTTAGTGAAGGTATCGGTCAATTTTGAACCAAGAAAGATGCCCTTGTTATTTTACATGCACACACTTATCGGGATAGTGTCTTGATAATCATAAAATAATGAACAAAAAAATCCTGACAGTTCCGTCAGGATTTTTCTGTTTTGCCAAAAAGCGAAGAGCACTTTGGCTAATTTTATGTTAGGACACAATCCCAATGGGCTTGCACTCTTAAGTACCTTCTTAATTACTTGGATCAACGTCTTGATAGGTTCCGTCAGGGCCTACCCACAATCTGTAATTATCGTAATAAACATCTCCTCTTGGTGAATTCGAACCTGACCAATAAGGACCTATTTTTGGGGTAATTATCCCGGATATTTCTTGCCCTTCTCTTGCGTACCTATACGCTGTAGTTCCCACATGGTCAACTAACTTTTCGCCGTTTACCCAGATTTCTATAAAACCATCGCTTCTGGGATCAAAACCTAAATTTCTTGCAAGTTCCGAAGTATCTGGACCTTGGTAATTTGCCCCAAACGCCCCTTTATAGTGCAAGACGATATCAATCCACTCTCCTGGATTGTAATTGAAAAATACGGACTCAGTGTTAGAACCGGCTCCATTTGTAGGGCGCGTATCAACGGAATTGACATCAGTAGGTATGCTGAAATAAAGTTCTCCAGGGTCTCCTTGTCTTAATGAAATGGTGTTTACCGTTTTACTACTGCCGTTGGCTATCAACCTATTTTGAATCATTATCCGAGATCTATCTAATTCGTTTTCAACATAAATAGAAACTCCTACCCAGTGCTCTGTAAAGCTTAAGGCGTTATCTTTCCCTACTTCATTACGGGTAGGGTCACCGTTATAAGCTCCTAGCCATAAGGCCCTTCCAGTACCATTACGCCCAGCCTTTAGCGGTGAATCGGGATGATCTGTAGTTCTGGGTAATCCATGGTCTACTTCCCAAAAATTCCCTGCTGGTTCAGGAACACCATTATCTCCCCATTGATCCGTCTCAAAATCTGTATAAAAAGTTATTTGAGGTGGCTGCTCATCCGATTGTCGTTCGTCACCTTCTAAAACTCTCGCTCCTACATCCTCTAGAATTGCATTTTGGATTTCAAAAACGTCTCCAACGCCTCTACCTCCAAAAACTAGGTCATTACCAGCCGGATTTCCATCACCATTAAATTCAAAGCTGTACGTATTGAAGTCGCTTGTAATTTGTTCTTCAAAAACACGCACAAACCTTTGACCAACCTGTAAAACATCATTACCGGAAACTTGTCTAGCAGTAAACGTTAACCTATAACGTCTTGTTTGGTAAAGAGACTGTGGTGATATATTAGGATATTGAGCTGACCAGTTGGGAAAATCAGAACCAATACTACCATTAGCTACCATTGTTAACGTACCTCCTGATGCAGTACTACCGTTTATTAATTCCCACTCATCGGAATTTTGAAAAGTTCCATTTAGTAATAAATTGGCAACATCCCCATTGGTAGGTGGTTCTGTTGTCTCATCATCCTCTTCTTCATTTCCGTCAGTACCGTTAGTATCGGGATTCTCTATAGGGTCGGGTTCAGGATCTAGCAGGACTAAATCGCTCAATAAATCCGTATCCTTACTACAAGAAGTAAGGAATAAAATGCTAAAAATAAGATATAACAATACTAAATAACTTGGGGTGTAATATTTCATAATGTTAAGTAAATTGAGTTCTACGATTTTCAAAATTGGGTTTTATAAAAATATTTATAATTCAATAATCATCGACAAATGGGTTCAGTTTTTCGATGAAATACCTATTTGACGCTCAATCTTTTACGTAACGAACTATTCTTTTGGATCTCACCGATTTTTTTATTCGATGAACTACACTATTCTTTAACAAATAGTTTAGATTTCTAGGAAGAGCCAACCTAGTATAGACTGGACAAATGGAGATATCTGTCCTAACCAATGAAGGTCAAAAACAATCTAAGTTCGTATAGGTATTCTATGTCAAACATCATAGAAGAACTTGCGGAAGGTAATATTTAAGTCTTTCGATGGCTTAATTGCTATTGGGAAGTCCAATACTTCTTAGAATGGATTCTCTAAGTAAATTGTTGTTTTTGTCCAACTGCTATGATAGAAGATTTGCAAGGATTAATCTATCTTCCTTATTGTTTTAAAAGGTACTCGGGTTTCAAAGTACTTTTATTAAAATAATATGAGTCGATATAACTAGTTGCAAAATAGAGTTGCTTTGTATCGACAAAGTTCCTGTTAGCGATGATTTTGTTTCTTTAAAACTATGGCCTATCAAAGCCAATAAGAAATTGGTCACGAAGTTCTTTGGACTTCAGTGGTAAGAGTTCTCAATCAAGAGCTTGTTCTTTAGTTGGTAGATGCTGGCCTCGGCTTTTTTAGTTACTCCTATGCCCCAGAAATTTATTGGTGTTTCTTTCTTAATTAAAAATATTTATGCTCAGGTTGCACTAAGAAAAAGAGTACTACCTTTTTTTCAATACATTTCTAATTGCCAATTCCAAATATTGCCCAAATATTGAAGGTTTAAACTTTAACAAACCAAGACATAATAGCATCAACCCCACCGTAAATACGATGAACAAGGTAACATCAGTTTTTCCTAATAAATTGAATGCGTATTTATATGCAAAAATCAAGATACCTAGATAAAGTCCCAGTTTCAACCCGGCCACCAAGGGCTGATAAAAATATTCTCCAATAGATCCCTTAAAAACATTTTTAACTAAAACAATCATCATCACATAGTTTATAAAATGGCTTATGACAATGCCAACGGCCGCACCATTAATTCCATAGAAGTAACCTAAAACACCGGAAAGCACTAAAATGATCGCCGTAAAAATGTACTTGCGAGTGACATTTTTATAGACAAGGCCTTTGGCTTTAATAACTTCATCTGTCGTTTTTCCAGCATTGCTGAAAGTTAGAATAAGAAACATAATTTGCAGGGGCAAGACAGCTTCGGTCCAATTGGGTCCCATCAGAATTTGTACAATTTCAGCTGAAAAAAAGACTAGAAAAACCGTAGCTGGAATCATAATCGAGTTGCTTAACCCCAACCCAAACTTGTAAAATTTAATCAATCGTTCATTCTCATCTTGGATTTCGGACATCACTGGAAACATCACTTGATTCATAATCCTTGCAAGAAGTTCACTGGGTATTTCCTTTACCCTAGAGGTTCTCTCATAGACCCCTAGTGTATCTTGTGCAAAGAACTTTCCAAATATCAGATTCATCCCATTTCTCGATAAAAAACTACTAAACGACAACAAAACGATTCCAAAACCAAAACCAAACAACTCACGGGCTTCTTTATAATACACTTTCAGGCTTATTTTTATGCGAGCCAAATAAAACAAGGTTATTGAGCTCAGTAAGGAAGTTAAAAGGGTCGCAATGACAAGCGACCATACCCCATGACCATTCATAGCTAAATAAACACCAGTACCATAACCAATTATGTTTGAAGTAATATTAACTATAGCCACATGTTTGAAAGAGAATTTTTTGAAAAGCAAACTGCCCGAAATGCTACTCAACGCAAGTAATATGATGTTCAAAGAAGATACTTTAATCAGATTATCCAACCTAGGATCATTGTAGGCTGTAGCAATAGATGGTGACATGATATATAGAACAGTATATAGAATGAGTCCTATAAGTAGGCTGGTTTGCAAGGCCCCATTAATATGTTTGCTATTTATTTTCTTTCGTTGTATCAATGCAGTGCCCATACCGCCCTGAACAAAAATATTCCCAATGCCTATAATTACATTGATAATAGCCATGAGACCATAGTCTTCCTTAAATAAAAGCCTGGTCATGATTGAAAAGTAAAGGACCTGTAAAACATTTAGGGAGAGAACCGAAAATGACTGCCATTTACCTGCCTGCGTTATTTTGTCACTAAGGCTCATCCGATAGTCATATTAACTATTACAAGGTTTGTGCGTTTACTCTATTTTTCGAACTTGCCCTGAATAAAATTCAATATACTAAAGGCCCTTTCACCAATTTCAAAGTTTTTTGAGTGTTCCAAAGCATTATTTGACATGGCTTCTCTTTTTTCCTCATCCCCTAGAATCGCTTCTATAGCGCTTTCTATAGCTTTTACATTCAAGGGATCAACCAAAATGGAAAAAGAAGGATTACATTGGTCCATTACTTCTGGAATATTAGAAGAAACAATGGGTAATCCGCAAGCAATAGCCTCAGCAATGGCATTGCACGATCCTTCTCTTTGAGTCGGGAGAACAAAAACATCTGCAGCTGAAAGTAGTTCTGGAATTTGATAAGAAGGTACGCTTTCTCTGAAAACAACCGAAGAACCCATTGGTTCCTGAGGTCCTTTACCAATAAAAAGTGCTCCAACATTATCTGAATTTTGAATAGCTTCCAACACTCGAAGAGGCCCCTTATGAGGTAGAAATCGGCCCACAAAAGCAACAAGTTTAAGATCCATGGGTAGCTTATATTTCTTCCTCATTTCAACCTTATCTCGTTGGTAGAATTTAGTCAGGTCAACCGCGTTAGGTTTCATAAATATTTTGTTCTCAGGAATACCGTAATCAATCAATTGATTTTTTAACTTACTGGAAACCGCTACAAAACCTCGCATCTGCTTGATGTTTTGACTAAAGTAATCTTTTGGAAACTGTTTGGCAATAAGTGTAAGACTACTTTCTCCGATGGCGACGAAAAAGGGTTTATTGTAGCCCTTTAGCGCGTTTAACGCAATGAAACCGTTCGTAATAAAGTGTGAGTAAACAAAATCAAATTCCAGATTATGTTTTTTAACGGTCCTCCGAACAGCTTTAATTTGAGATAACTCGGCAATTCTATATGTATTAAAGGAACCTATCTGCTTGTTAGAAGCAGAAAAAAATAACGGGCGATAAACTGTGCAGTTCTCTACTCCATAGGATTCTACTTTTTTAGACCTTGTGGATAAGATATTTTTTGGTGAAATTACAGTCACCTCATGTCCTAACTTACAAAATTGTTGTATCAAATTATAAACAAATACGCCAGCTGATGGATTTTCCAACGATGGATAACTTGATATTACCAATATTTTCATTCACGTATTTTTTCAAGTTTATTTCTGGACATTATATGGACAGTCGATCCTATTAAAACTGCAAAAAAGAACCAGAACAATGTTTTTTCTATACTGCCTCCTTGTTTAGACATATTAAAAATGACAATGACAAATAATACCAGATTTAAAGAATCTCCAGACTCTTTAAAATGAGCAAATAATAATTTGGTCAACCGACCCAGAAAAGTCAAAAATAAAATCATTCCTGGAAGGCCTGCTGCGATATATACATATAAGAAAATGTTATGCGGTACCAAATAAATTCCCGAATACCTATACATCGTGGGTATAACACCTTCAAATCCAACTCCAAGTATAATATTATCCTTAATTGCTCTAAAAGCCCCCTCCCATAGAACATTTCTTCCAGTATCACCCTTTTCCACGGTTTCCAACAAGCGTTCTGCCATTATTGGATTTGATTCCAACATATACGTTATCAGCATACCGGAGCCAAGTGCTCCAAAAAAGATCAATGCCAATTTTTGGAGAATTCCAGCCTTTCTAAACCAGAGCAGAACGGCAAGTCCCAAAAACATGGAAACAAAAGCACCTCTTGAGCCAGATGTAGCGACTAAACCAATTAAGGGGATACAAACGGCTCCACTTATTAATAATACTTTAATAGAGAACTTATTGATTAGCCGTGAAACAGCAATTAGGAAAGCCAAAGCGGCTTTGGCACCCATAATATTAGGATTCTCTCCAAAAAGCAATAATCTATCATTCTCAAGTGTAACACCTTGACCAATTGCTACCAATAAACAAACCAAAAGCATACTTGCTAAATAGCTATTCAAAACAAGCGGTAAAATTTTAGGTTTGCTATAAATATGAGCAGCAATAAAGGTCATAAACACTATTAAGAGAAGCGTTCTGTAGCCAAATGCAAATTTTAATTCAGTCACATATTCCGAGTTTAAAGCAGAACAAATGAGCACAACACAAAGGAATAGTAATAAGGGTATTACGTATTTCTTAAGAGGTGCAAAATGAAAATTTCTGCCAATCAATGGAACCCATGTGGCTAAGTATAAAATAGTTGTGATATAAGTAACCGAAATTGTCCCAACTAATTGAAAAGGGTCCCAACTCTCAAAGGTTATGGAGAATACGAGTAAAACTAGACAACAATCATTTATGAAATTTAAAGTCCTAAACATAGGTCAATTAAGGGGATTCTACATCCAAGCGCAAATAAAGTAAAAAATAAGTAGGAACGCTGACTTAATAGATTAAAAACTGGTTTTTATCGGACAATTGAATATTCAAACTTTTTCATTAATATCCATCAAAATAAGTAACATAACTTTTTTAAAAACTCCATATTAATATTGTAAAGGATATCTTCGCGCGTACTATTACATTCTTTGGAGATTAAGTCCATTGGGAATCACATATAAATCTTGACCGCTGAAATCAAGAACATTCCGTTTCCATGTGCTCTGGGAGAATGTAATTCATAAATTTAATAATACGGTACTATGCCCTTATTTGGTTTAGGTCAAGGTATTTCCAAAAGCTTAAGATAGAGGTTCAAACTATGTAAAATGCTTAGCTCGGAACAATTAGCCGGCCCACATGGTTCTTGGGACTTAAAATGTAAAAGACCACGCTTATTGTGTAATTAAAAAAATAACTGCAATTTATGCAATAACAATTGCTTAATCTTGTTGTATAAATCATTTGTATAAAATTTAATTTTTATATAATCAATGAATAAAGTATTGGTCATATACCCTGGATTTCCACATTATAGAGTTGGTATTATAGAAGCGCTTAGAAATTCAACCCACAACCATTACTTGTTTTTAGGGGATAAAAAAGGTTGGAATAAGATAAAGCCATACGATTTCAAGGATTCACCTGATTTCAAAGATTTTCCAGCCTATAAAATAGGTCCCTTCTATTTTAGTAAAGGATTAATCCGATATGTCATTTTTGAAAAATGCAGCGGTGCTATTGTACATTCCCCTCCCCATTGGATTTCTATTATTGTTGCCACGCTCATATTAAGGATTAAAGGGGTCAAGGTTTTTAATTGGACCCATGGGATACTTAAAAACCATAAAAATCTCAAGAATAGATTCTACTTTATTTTTTTCAAATACTTTTTTGATGGCCTATTGCTCTATGGCAATATTGCCAAAAGAAACTTGATTAATTTAGGATTTAACAAAGAAAAAATAAAAGTCATTTATAACTCTTTGGATTATCAAAAGCAAATCAAATTAAGAGGAACATTGACCGAAAAGGAAAGACAGAGTATAAGATCCCGTTTGTTTGATAATCCAGAGAATGACCAACTTGTTTTTATTGGCCGCCTTACTGCCCAGAAAAAATTACACCTACTTGTGGAAGCAATTAAATTGCTTAAGGACGAAAACATTTTTGTGAATCTACTCTTTGTGGGCGATGGGGATCAGAAAAAGAAATTACAGTCTCAAATAGATGAATACAAAATCACTGATCAGATTTGTTTTTACGGCGCTTCTTATGATGAGATTGAAAATTACAAGTTAATCGCATCAAGTAATTGCTGCGTTGCAACTGGGGAGATAGGTTTAACCGCAATGCATTCATTGATGTTTGGCGTACCTGTGATTTCCCATAACGATATGAATAGACAAATGCCTGAATTTGAGGCAATCTTACCTAATATTAATGGCGCCCTATTTGAATATGACAATACGTTTGATTTAAAGGAAAAAATAAAAAGTGTTTTAAACCTAAGTAGAGACAAATCAAAATTACAGATTCAAAAAGATTGTTATAAAATAATGGATGAGTACTATAATCCCAATTTTCAACTAAAACTTATTGATAGCCTTTTTTAATTGAAAATGTTGGGTTGCCCATACTATAAACCAATTATCCCTGTTTTAGTTTTACATGATATTCATTAAATGTGTAATTCGTATTCGTTAGAGTGCTCTTATTCATGGTTTAGAATCTAGTCTCCTAAACGGATTTCTTGAGAGTATCATCCAAATTCTTACATAATAAATTAAATTCAGTTTATGTTTGTGGTATTATTTTAGCAGGTCTATTAAGGGACTGTTTTGAAATGTGTGATTAGAATTATTAAAGGCATTTTTGATACGATAATGGGTAAAATTAATCAAGTCAGGATTTACAGTAGCAGAATCACTTGTTCAAAAAAAATTTCGGAGTGTGATGAAGTATCTATGCTTTTGGTAAAAGAAGAGTATAAGCATTAATAAAAGAAAAAATATAGATACCACTTTAATCAAGAAAAACAACCATGTTTAAAGACAAAATATTACTGATCACCGGAGGTACAGGCTCTTTTGGAAACGCCGTTCTCAATCGTTTTTTGCAAACTGATATAAAAGAAATCCGCATTTTTTCGCGTGATGAAAAAAAGCAAGACGAAATGCGCAATCACCTTAAAAACGAAAAAGTAAAGTTTTACATTGGTGATGTACGCAACTATTCGAGTATTGAAAAGGCTATGCGTGGAGTTGATTTTGTTTTTCATGCAGCAGCCTTGAAACAGGTACCGTCATGTGAATTCTTTCCTTTGGAAGCAGCAAAAACCAACGTTTTTGGAACACAGAATACCATAGATGCGGCAGTTGTCAACGGTGTAAAAAGAATTATCTGTTTAAGCACCGATAAGGCCGCCTACCCCATCAATGCAATGGGCATTAGTAAGGCACTAATGGAAAAAGTGGCCGTTGCCGCCTCGCGAAACATCCCCGGAGATGAAACCATTGTGTGCTTAACCCGCTATGGAAATGTGATGGCCTCAAGGGGATCCGTAATTCCCCTTTTTGTAAAACAAATCAAAGAAAATATGCCCATTACGGTCACCGATCCCAAAATGACCCGTTTTTTGATGTCGTTGGAAGATGCTGTTGATTTGGTGCTCTTTGCTTTTAAGCATGGTAACCAAGGGGATCTTTTCGTAAATAAGGCGCCGGCAAGTACCATAGGTGATTTGGCCGAAACCATTCGAGATATCTTTGATGCCGATAACGAAATTAAGGTGATTGGTACCCGACATGGTGAAAAATTGTATGAAACCCTGTGCACCCGGGAAGAAATGCAAAAAGCCCAAGATATGGGCGAGTTCTATCGCATTCCTGCTGATAACAGGGATTTGAATTACAGCCGCTACTTCTCCGAAGGTGAGACCGATATGAGTGAAATTGAAGACTACCACTCACACAATACCGAGCAGCAGTCAAATGAACAACTTAAAAACACCCTACTCAACTTAGAGTACATTAAAGAAGCACTTGATGCCTGAAACTAGCATCGTCAAAGGAGCATTTTTTAAAGACGAGCGAGGCGGTATGCGTTTTGTGAATGATTTTGATATGAAAGCAGTTGTTCGCTTTTATGAAATCATGCCTGCAAACACCGATATGATTCGCGGATGGCAGGCCCATAGAGAAGAGAAAAAATGGTTTTACTGTATACAAGGTAGTTTTGTCATAAACCTTGTAAAAATTGATGCATTTGATGCCCCATCTGCAGCACTTAAGGCGGTACCCTACCGTATCTCTGATGATGAACCCCAAGTCTTATTTGTGCCCGGTGGTTATGCCACTGCATTTAAGTCATTACAGGAAGGTTCAAGGCTACAGGTATTCTCAAATTTTGATTTGGACACCTCTAAGAATGATGATTTTAGATACCCATTGACGCAATGGGTCGCCAACTGGAACATATAACAATGAACAAACCACAAATGAAAATAGGAATCACAGGGCAGGCAGGTTTTGTTGGTTACCACCTCCACACCACCCTTTCACTCAACGAAGCATTTACACTCGTACCGTTTGAACGACGTTTTTTTGAGGACACCAAAGCACTTGAAGCATTTGTTTCTTCTTGCGATACAATAGTGCATTTAGCGGCCATGAACCGTCATGAAGACCCACAGGTAATTTATGACACGAATGTAAATCTTGTTAAAAAATTGATTGCGGCTTGTACCAGCACAAAAAGTACGCCCCATATAGTCTTCTCTTCTTCTTCACAAGAAGAACGCGATAATCTGTATGGGCAATCAAAAAAAGAAGGGAAAAACCTTTTGGCAGCTTGGGCCTTAGAAGAAGGGGGGCGACTGTCATCCTTAACGGTACCCAATGTTTTTGGCCCTTTTGGAAAACCAAACTACAATTCTGTGGTGGCTACTTTTTGTCATAAAGTAGCTCATGATGAAGAACCGACCATACTCAACGATGCGGAAATTGGGTTGATTTATATCAATGAACTGGTATCAAAGTTCCAAGAAGCCATCAATGGTGCCCTGACCGGGAAAAAATTGAATGATAATGCTCAAGAAATACCTATAAAAGCCAACCATTTTGTTAAGGTTTCACGCTTATTGGAGCTTTTAAAAAGATACAAAACCGACTATATGGGCCATGGCATCTTTCCAAATTTGGAAAATGATTTTGAAAAAGCCTTGTTCAATACTTTCAGATGCTATGTTCCCACCTCCCACTACCCCGTTAAGTACACCAAACACACGGATCCAAGAGGTAGCTTTGTTGAAATTGCCCGCACTCAGACCAGTGGACAATTTTCATTTTCAACAACGGTACCGGGCATTACAAGGGGCAACCACTTTCATACCAGAAAAGCAGAACGTTTTGCAGTGATTCGCGGAAAAGCACGAATTCAATTACGAAAAATTGGTACAGATGAAGTCATTGATTATCTACTTGATGGTGATGAGCCCGCCTATGTTGATATGCCCATTTGGTATACCCACAATATCACCAATATCGGCGATGAGGAGCTCATTACCTTATTCTGGATAAATGAACCCTATGACCCAGAAGACGCGGATACCTATTTTGAAAATCTAGTAATCGAATAATTTAAAAAAGCTATTGTGAAAAAACTAAAAGTATTTACCGTTGTAGGAACACGACCCGAAATTATTCGTTTGGCCTGCGTACTCAAAGCATTGGATGCGAATGATGCGATTGACCATACCTTGGTGCATACGGGGCAGAATTACGATTACGAACTCAACGAAATATTTTTTGAGGATATGGGAATCCGCCGTCCCGACCATTTTTTGAACGCGGCTGGTAAAAATGCGACAGAAACCGTAGGTCAGATTTTGATTAAAATAGACCCCTTATTGGAAGAGATACAACCTGATGCCTTTTTGGTGTTGGGCGACACCAATTCGTGTCTATGTGCTATACCTGCCAAAAAGCGCAGGATACCGGTATTTCACATGGAGGCTGGAAACCGCTGTTTTGATCAACGTGTACCCGAAGAGACCAATAGAAAAATTGTGGACCACGTAGCCGACATCAACCTCACCTATAGTGATATTGCACGGGAATATTTGTTAAGGGAAGGTCTTTCACCTGATCGCGTCATCAAAACCGGTAGCCCAATGTACGAGGTACTCAATAGTTTTAAATCCAAAATTGAAGCTTCTGATGTCCTGGAAAAACTAGGTCTTGAAGCACAGAAATATTTTGTGGTTTCTTCACATAGGGAAGAAAACATAAATAATCCTAGGAATTTTAACGGGTTGATTGAATCACTCAATCAAATTGCAGAGAAATATGATTATCCAGTTATTGTATCCACTCACCCAAGAACCAGAAATATGCTGAATGCAAAAAAGGTAAAGGCTCATAAAAACATTCAGTTCTTGAAACCATTGGGGTTTTCTGATTACAATGCACTGCAATACCATTCTTTTGCAGTACTATCGGATAGTGGTACCATCTCTGAAGAATCATCAATTTTAAATTTTCGGGCCTTAAACATAAGAGAGGCCCATGAACGTCCAGAGGCCATGGAAGAGGCATCGGTGATGATGGTAGGCTTGCAACCTGAACGAATTCTACAGGCCTTGACCGCACTTGAAATGCAACAACGAAACCCGGAACGAAATTTTAGGGAAGTCAGTGATTATCGTATGCCGAATGTAAGTGAAAAAGTGGTGCGAATCATTATATCCTACACTGACTATGTCAATCGAACAGTCTGGTCAAAAGCAAATACGTAATATCAATGAAAGTAATACTTCTTGCCCTTAGATACTCTAATAAACATCCAAACGGCGGCCTTTATAACTCGTTAATGTCAGAAATGAGGGCAAATGGGCACACAGTATTTGTAGTGGCACCAAGCAACAGTGACAAAAAAACGGGTTTGTTTGTTGAACACGGAATAAATGTGCTTCGGGTAAAGACTTATAAATTATTCAATGTTGGTATTATACGAAAAGGGATTGCAAATGTGATGCTGCCCTATCAATACAAAAAAGCATTAATGCTCAGTAAATTGAATTTAAATGAATTTGATTTGGTCGTTATACCCACACCACCAATCACATTAATGGGTACAGCACGATGGTTAAAGCGCAAATCAAATGCGAAATTATACTTGATACTCAGGGATATATTTCCTCAAAACGGCGTTGATCTCGGCATTATGAAGTCTAATAGTCTAATTCACAAGTACTTCAGAAAAAAGGAAATGGCCCTCTATAAAATTTCAGATAACATCGGGTGTATGTCGCAAGGTAATATAGACTATGTTAAAAAGCATAACCCTTGGCTTCATGAAAGTAAACTACACCTTATGCCCAACTGGGAACATTTGCCCGAACCAATTTCTGAAGAAAAATCTGAATCAGTAAAAGCCGAATATGGATTAGAGCACAAGTTCATAGTAATATTTGGTGGTAATATGGGGAAGCCCCAAAAATTGGAGAACATAATTCAATTGGCCAAAAACTGTACTGAAATCAAGGATATGATGTTTTTATTGATTGGTTCCGGTACCGAGAAAAATAAAATCGAAACGCTAATCGAAGAAGAGGACCTAGCCAACGTGAGGGTGATTAACTTTATGCCTAAAAAAGATTACAATAGTATACTGATGGCCTCAGATATTGGGCTTATTTCTCTAAATGAAGATTTCACTATCCCAAATTTTCCATCAAAAGTAATGTCCTATTTCGGAGCTAAAGTGCCTGTTTTGGCATCAATTGACCTAAATACTGATTTCGGGACCATGTTGGATGAGACAGCATCGGGTTTCTGGGCAGAAGCTGGAAATACAAAGGACTTAAAAGAAAAGTTGCTTCAATTATACGAAAACCCGGAGTTGCGAAAAACCATGGGGGAAAACGGTTATATCCATATGAAAACAAATTGGTTACCGGAATATGCATATACCCGTTTAATGGATGAAATTAAATAAAATATTATCTGAAATACCTAAATTTCATTAAGAAATACCTTGTGAAAGCCTATCTGCAATGAAAAACATAGGATTGGTGAAGCGAAAATTGGCTGACGAAACGTTTGATGTCAACATCACGTTAATAAAGGTCTCATAGAACACATAAAGACTGTTTTGGAAAACGATATTAACATAACTAATCAAGCTTAGAAGAATAACTCTTCTAAAACTACTAAGCCTAGGGAAAACATGTATACTCATTTTTTTAAAAGATTAGCAGATTTTATTGCAGCGTTATTGGCATTGATAATTTTATCGCCGATACTTCTTTTATTGATTATTGTGTTGGCCATTGTAAATAGAGGTAAACCATTCTTCTTTCAAAAAAGGCCGGGGAAAAACGCAGAAATATTCACTATCATTAAGTTTAAAACCATGCGGGATCCGATAAATAATGAAAGTGAATTAATCAATCAAGAGCAACGCATTACAAAAATTGGTGGATTTATACGAAAAACCTCGCTGGATGAACTATTACAATTAGTCAATGTCCTAAAAGGTGATATGTCCCTTGTGGGACCAAGACCGTTGTTGGTTGACTATCTGCCGCTTTATAATGAAGAACAGGCAAGAAGGCATTTGGTCAAGCCTGGTATCACAGGGTGGGCACAGGTGAACGGTCGAACTGCTGTATCATGGCAAGAAAAATTTGCACTTGATGTTTGGTATGTGGATAACATAAGCCTTCAGAATGATATAAAGATAATATTGAAAACGGTTCAAAAGATCTTCAACCGCAAAGCAATGTCCTCTATTGAGGGTGCTTCATTTAAAGGTTTTGAAGGCAACCTGTAGTGAAATAAGTCAAAAAGAATCTGGGTACACAAAAAATCCAAGGGTTCCTTAAGATACCATGGGTGGGAATCTTAGATTTCCAATTAGGTGGTTAAGATGAGGGAATTACTTTGATGCCTTCTCCTCGGCTTGGATAGAAATTGAATTCCTTCCGCAGTGCAGAAGTGATAAACCTAAAACGATGGTTTCTGAATTTGTTGAACAATCGCTTAATACTTTGTAAAGAAATCCAATTCCTATGATTATTGAATCTCTTAACATTCTGGGATGACATATAGATATTTTCACCATTTCCAACGCTATATATTCCAGCGGAAAACGGAAATTTCTGCAATTCTATTCTTGAATCAAGGGTGGTTAGTCGATGATCAAAGTAAAACATTGGATGTATCCCAATAAAGTGTTTTACAAGTTCAGGCTTAACAATTATAGAACTCCCGCAGAGGTCATTAAATTTTAGTGTTTTAACCAAAAATCTTTTTCCTTCAACATAAATATATCCATGTTTAATGTACCAACCAGGAACATTTCCGTTACTGTTGTTCACAAATGTTGAAATGTTTTTACTTACGTAATCATCTGAATCTACGGTCATTATGTAATCAGTCTTGAACTCCTTTAAAGCATACTCCACTCCTGTCAATATTTTCTTTCCTTTGTCTATTTCCTTGGCTTTATAATGGTTCGTTGAACTTTCTACACCATTGGAAATTGGGGGTTCGAAATCAACTTGTACATAATTAAGGTTTTGATGACTGAAAGTAGTCTTCGGAATTTCATGACAGACTGCCACAACTTTGAAATTTGAATCGGTCTGATTACAAATTGACCTTAGGGTTCTCTCCAATATTTGAGTGAACTTATCCCAATCTGATGTTACTAATTTACTCTTAACAGGAACAACAAAGGTCAACATGGAACAATCTGTTTGATGAATCAAATAAAGAACAATTATTTGTCACGTTGGAGTATTATCGACAAAACCAATAGGTTTGGGGATTAGTAGTTCTTTTAATGCAATAATTGAGGGCAACCCTGCTACTTCTGGTAACTAAAGGACATTAATTCGACGTATATCAATAAGCCAACACTTGGTTGTTAGTTAGGTTGTACTTCTGTATCAGGGTAAAAATTAAATTCCTTCCGTAGTGCAGGAGTGATAAACCTGAAACTATAGTTTCTGAATTTACTGTACAATCTCCTAATACTTTGTAAAGAAATCCAATTCTTGTGATCATTAAACCTCTTAACATTTTGGGATGACATATAGATGTTTTCTCCATTTCCCATGTTATATATACCGGCGTAAAAGGGAAACTTTTTCAGTTTTATGTTTGAGCCCAGGGTGGTTAACCGATGATCAAAATATAAATCTATTTTGCCCTTATCGAAGAAATATTCCACGAGGTTAGGCTTAACAATAATTGAACTGCCACATAAATAGTTATACTTCTTCCGTACAACAACTAAAATATTTTTCCAACTATAGCTTAAATAACCTTTCCCTAAATACCAACCCGGCAGTTCATTTCCACTATTATTCACAAATTCAGCGATTTTCCGACTCACAAAGTCATCTGAATCAACCAACATAACATAATCAGGGTCAAAATTTTTACTTGCATACGCAACGCCAAACTTAATTTTATCCCCTTTATCTATTCTTTTATTGGTTAAGAACTCTCTAGGACTAATATCTTCCTTAGATGGGGGTTCAAAGTCTGGGTGGATATAGTAGACATTTTCGTGCGTATAGCTTATCTCCGGAATTTCATGACAAACTAC